>CAYLTY010000050.1:0-40931 GCA_964386705.1 uncultured Planctomycetaceae bacterium | reverse complement strand
AATTCGCGGAGAAACGATCGCAGCTTGAGCTAGGGCTGCCGTCAGTGGAGCGACGGCGGGTTGCATGATCTCCGTGTGAAACGCCCCGGCAACCGACAACGCAATCGGTCGGCCGCCAAGCTCTTCAATGATCTTTTCAGCCGCCGCGCATCCCGCCTTATCGCCGGACAGCACTGTGTTTCCGGGACACAAGTAGTTCGCAACCCAAATTCTGCCATGCGGTTGCGTCTTGGCGACGACGTCTCGAACCTTCTCGTAATCCAGCAGCAGTGCGCTCACCATGCCCGATGGAGTCGCCTCGGCAGCCGCCTGCATGGCTTCTCCACGCTGACGCACGAGCTTCAGTCCGTCCTCGAAGGACATCGCCCCGGCAAACGCCAGAGCGGTGTATTCACCGAGACTCAGACCTGCCGCGACCGTGCACCGGCCGACCAGGTCTGGTTTTTCGGCCTTCAACATCTCCAGAGCTGCGAAACTCGAAACGTACAGCGCCGGCTGGCTGATGTTGGTGCGATCCAACTGCTCCTGAGGCCCCTCAAAGCACAGCTTGGCCAAGTCGTAGCCGAGCACCTCATTGGCGCGGTTGAAGAGTTCCTTCGCCGCCGGAAAGCGTTCGACGATTGTCTTCGCCATGCCGACGTGTTGAGCCCCTTGGCCGGGGAACAAAAATGCGACTGTCATCGTGATCCTGTTCCGTTATTCCATGTCTGCGCGAATGGACAAGCCTAGTGGCCGGCGTTTCGGCGGACAGGATTGTCCGCCCTGAAACTGTCCTCGCAACTCTGATGCACCACCAGAAACGAACAAACCCGACGCATTGTGGCGTCGGGTTCAGAAAAGTGGCAGGAAACACGCGCTGTCATTTACTCGGCGACCGTCATCGACTCGCCAAGTTCGGCGATAATCTGCTCGTTGATATTTCGATCTTTCAGCTTGGTCGTACCGCGCAGGGCATTCGTAATGGATTTCGCCTGGCTGGAACCGTGGCAGATGATGCACGTGCCATCGATGCCCAGCAACGGCGCACCACCTTCTTCGCTGTACTGATACCGACGACCAACCTCAGCGAATGCAGCTTTCGCGTGACCTCGCTCGGTTTCCAGTTTTTCCATGACGGCAGCCGTCACCGACTTGAACAGAAAGTCCGCCAGACCTTCGGAGACCTTGAGGATCACATTTCCCACAAAGCCTTCGCAGATAATGACATCCACGTCGCCCGTGTAGAGATCGCGACCTTCGACATTGCCGATGTAGCGGTCTTTCAGACGGCTTTGAGTCAGTAGGGCGTGCGTGTCGCGGTAAAGGTCGGTGCCCTTCCCTTCCTCGCTGCCGATGTTCATCAGACCGATGCGCGGATTGGCGACTCCCAAGATCTCCTTGGAGTAGATCGCGCCCATCACGCCGTACTGGTAGAGATGCTCGGGCCGCGCTGCCGGATTCGCCCCGACGTCGACCAGCACCGAACGGCCTTTGAGCGTCGGCAGCGGAATGGCAATTCCCGGACGTTTGACGTTTTTCAGGAACAGCCGCGTTCGCAACCCAGCCGCCACGACAGCGCCGGTGTGACCGGCGCTGACCACGGCATCGACATTCTTCTCAGCCATCAATCTCCAGCAGACGGAGATCGAGCAGTTCGGCTTTTTGCGCAGTGCGTCAGTGGGCTTCTCGTGCATCTCGATGTTGCCATCAGATTCCACGATCTGCAAACGCTCGCCCGAATAGCCCGTTTTCTCCAGCAACGGTTCGAGTTGCGCCCGGTCACCCACCATCAGGATCTCAAGATCCTTCATAGAGTTGAGTGCGGCGACAGCACCATCGACATTCGGGCCGGGAGCGAAATCGCCCCCCATGGCGTCCAGCGCGACTCGCATGGGTCTATTCTTCGACTTCCAGAACCTTGCGCCCGCCGTAGTGGCCGCACTGTGGGCAAACAACGTGACTCAGAATCTTCGTACCGCAATTGGAGCAACGAACATACTGAGGCAGTTTGAGCAGCCAGTGATGCCGACGCATCCGGACTTTTGAGTGCGACGTACGCCTCTTTGGAACGGCCATTTCTTCTCACCGTGAACATTAAAGACACGAAATCATTTCGCGGGCTGCACACACAGGGCGCAGTTAACCTGCCAGCAAAAGGGGGCGGGGATGCTACGGAAGCAACTGGCGAGATTCAAGGAATCGCGCCAATTGCTCCGCACACATCTTCAGACGTTGATGTCCTCTATTCGGACTTCAACTTGTATTCCGCTTCCTTTTTCGCGTTTCCGCCGAAACTGGTGCGGAACGCTTCACCCGCCTTGGCGATAGTCTTATCCGGCCCGGTCAGCGTCAGGAAAAAAGTGCCGCCGTTCTCTAACTCCAGAATGGCAGCTAACATGCGCGAACCCGGTACGGGCTTGGACTGGCGTTGAATCGGGGGACCGACGGGTTTGTTGTAAGTTCCGGAGATTTCGGCCAGCACATACTTGCCGCCTTCGAGTTTTGCTTCCGTGAGCGTGACTTTGCGGCCATCCTCCGCGAATTGACCGATCCAGCGCTGGACGTTGGCGGGAACTCCGCCACTCTGGCCGCCGAAGTTGAACACCCTCAGCTCGCCGTCTTCTTTGTCGCCTTCGACGGCCGGAATGCGGACCTGAGCCAGGCGGAACTGCGACATCGGGTCTTCGGACTTCCAGGTCGCTGGGACCTTGAGCTTCAGGTCACCCGCTTTGACTTCCCGGAGTTCGGCCGCTTTCGGAGCGTCCTCGGCGTGAACGGGAGCGTAAGCCACAAGCCCCGCGACGGAGGATGTGATCAGCCAGGCTGAAAGAACAAATCGCTTCATGAGATTGACTCCAGAGAGGAAACAGGCAGTACCGGTCTTTATCGCCGTCACGGGTTTGTGTTCAAGTAAGCGGCTCAGGAAGGTGCCGCTTGATGGACAGGGTCGCCTTCATGCCAAACACTGTGCGGACGGTGCTCCGGTTTTTCTATGAGGCTTCAGTCAATGCATGCGAATGTTGTCGATCTGCTGTGCGAGCTGGTGTCTATTCCCAGCGTGAATCCGATGGGTCGCGACGTTTCAGGTCCGGAGTTCTTCGAAGGCCGACTGTCCGACTACCTGGTGAAGTACTTCGGAACTCTGGGAGTGCCCTGCGAGCGTATCCAAGTTGTCCCCGGCCGCGACAACGTCATTGCTCGACTTGATCTACCCGGAGCAACCTCAACGCTGCTGCTCGACGCGCATCAGGACACAGTGCCTGTCGAAGGCATGACGATTCCACCATTCACGCCCAGCGTGCAGAACGGCCGTGTGTACGGGCGCGGTTCGTGCGACGTGAAGGGAGGCATGGCCGCGATGCTGTGGGCCTTCCAGCGTCTAGTCAAAGAGCGTCCCGCCGGCGCTGCGAACGTGGTGCTGTCCTGCACCTGCGACGAGGAAGCCACGTCGCTCGGCGTCAACGATCTGGCTCGCCTGTGGACTCATCCCAATGGCCGCTCCAAGCTGCTGGCTCGCAAACCTGATGCAGCCGTCGTCGCAGAGCCGACTTTGTTGCACGTCGTGGTCGCACATCGCGGAGCAACCCGCTTCCGCATTCGAACTCATGGTCGAGCCTGCCATAGTTCCAATCCATCGCTTGGCATCAACGCGATTTATCGCATGGCCAAAATCGTCGAAGCACTGGAAGAGTATGCTTCAGACTTGCCGCGACGGATCAAGCCGCATCCGCTGTGCGGTTCAGCCACATTGAGCGTCGGTCGCATCTACGGTGGCACCAGCGTCAACGTAGTCCCTGATGATTGCGCGATTGAAATCGATCGCCGCATTGTGCCGGGCGAAGACTCGCGCCGAGCCGTTCAAGACCTCCGCGAGTTCCTGGTCAGCCGAGTCGGTCTGACCTTCGACTTTGAACCGCCGTGGCTGGATGGCTGCACGCTCAACGATCACGACAACGGCTGGCTCGCGGAAGCCTTGCTCAAGCAGATCGAGCCCGTTGCCGGACAACGCAACGCGATCGGGGTGCCTTACGGAACTCACGCATCGCGCACGTCGAGCAACGGTGTGCCCTCGGTCGTCTTCGGACCTGGCAGCATCGATCAGGCTCATACCAAGGATGAGTGGCTGGCCATCGAAGAACTCGAAAAGGCCGCCGAGGTCTACTACCAGATCTGCTGTAAGCCACCGCGAATGAATTAGTGTCGTGAATCCCTCAGATGAGAAGCCTGTGCGTAAACCGCCGGGGCTCGCCCACGGTCATGCGCTCCGCCGTTTAACGCCAACGGCGTGGGCGCGCACGCCGTTGGCGTGGCGGTTAAACGCTTGACTGCTACCTCTGCGTTAGCCGCTGCCGCTAATAGTTGAACCGCAGTTCAGGCCCGGCCATCAGAGCCCAGATGGTTTGCTTGAGAGCTTCTGCTGGCTGCGAAGCGCGTTGGCCGAGGTACCCTGACATCGCGGTGATTTCGTCTTCGGTCGGAGCTCGCGAGACGACGGCCCAGCAGGCGGCTTCGAGCATCGCTCGCTGATCGGGAATCGTCTTCAGGTGACCGATGAGCTTGTCGCCCGAGTCCCGCAGCAGTTCGTTCTCGGCACGGCCGCTGTTGCTGAAGAACAGAGCTTCGTCGACGGCGACCTGAAAGCCGTCTTTGGGCAATTCAAAGGTGCCAGCCAGACCGTTAGCGTTGGACTCCAGCCCCTCGCGACGCTTCTTCCATTCGTCAGGTTTATCGGCAGGCGGAAACTGAGTCGGGTTGGATGAAGCCACCAGCAGCGACAGCGCGTATTGACGCGGAGTCATCGCTCGCGGAGTAGACAGCGCGAAGTACTTCGGTTCGGGGACCTCAGCGGCCGAGTCCCAACGGCTGGATCGAGAGTAGGCTTGAGCCAACGCCACACCACGCACCACACGTTTCATGTCATAGTTGTGCGTGACGAGATCGCGGGCGAGCCAGTCCAGCAGTTCCGGGTGACTGGCCGGGTTCTGAGTGTGCAACTGGTCGACGGGATCAACGAGGCCGCGGCCCAGCAGGCGAGCCCAGATGCGGTTAGCGATATTCTTCGAGAAGAATGAATTATCACCTTCGCGCAGAGCAAGCTCGACCAACTTCTGCCGCGGGCTGAACTCCGGCTTCGGCATTGGCGGCGGATTATCGTTCTGCATCTGCTGCTTGATCTGTTCGTCGATCTT
Organism: uncultured Planctomycetaceae bacterium; assembly: GCA_964386705.1. Lineage (GTDB taxonomy): Bacteria > Planctomycetota > Planctomycetia > Planctomycetales > Planctomycetaceae > AM-0621. The sequence goes on along the minus strand of CAYLTY010000050.1, from coordinate 35,763 downwards.
CTTCTTGTCTTCGGCCGAGCGCTCGATCTTCGGTTCTTCGATGACCGCGCCGGTGAGGAACATGAACTGCGCCTGCTTCTCGACGCCCTTCGTGGTCTTGAACTTCACCTCGCCCGAAAACTTTTCGCCGAGCCGATCTTTTTTGCCCGAATAAGTGCGGCTGAAGAACGACGTCAGGCCGTAGTAATGGTCCTGCTTCCAGTCTTCGACCAGCGGGTGGTCATGACACTTCGCACAACTGACATTCACACCGAAGAACAGCACGCTGGTGTCGTTCGTCATGTCGTCGACGTTGTTCGCTCGCTTGCGGACGAACTGCAGTGCGGCCTTTTGCTGCTCGTCATTCTCATCGCCGATCAGCATGTCCTGGAACATCGTGTTCCACGGACGGTTCTGCTCGACGGCCCACGTGAGGTACTTGCGGAAATCGTCGCTGCCGCGCGAAGCCGGTTGCAGCATGTAATCCAGCTCGTTGCGCTGGTGAAACACGTAGTCGGGACTGCCGAGCAGCCGATCGACCAGTTCTGCCCGTTTGGTCGGCGACGTCGACGCCACGAAGTCGCGCGATTCGGCGGTAGTCGGAATGCGGCCGGCGAGATCGAGCGTCAGGCGACGGATCAGCGTCGCATCGTCCGCTTGAGCGGCGACGGTCACCTTGTCCGCCTGATTGAGCTGATCCACATAATGATCAACGACAGCTTCGACAGGGCGATCCGCCGGAAGCAGTTCAGCGGCCTGCAGAGAACCCGCAGCGGTGAGGTAGCTGACAGCGCAGAGCGTCCAGAAAATCTTCCGCATGGCGGGCCTCAAGTGCGGTATGAGGAGAGAGGACTCAGCAGGCAGGACGTCGTTCGAGTCCGGTTGGGGAGCCAGAACCTACCAAACGGACGGGGTCAGAGGCAATCTGCAAGCAGGCTTGGACTAGGGATTAGGCGTTGGGGGATAGGGGTTAGCAACGTCCGGGGATTCAATTCTACGGAAAACGCAGGGGGACATGGGTAATCCGAGTGCTGCCAACCCGAGCCACTCAGCGCGGACGACGGGACGAGTTCATTCCGGTTCGTCTTTGCGAGGCGGAAGTCTCCGGATGGAAATTGCCAGGCCAAAGACGCTGATGAAAAGAGCACAGTAGAAGAATCCGCCGCCCCATTCGGTGTACCTGACTTTGTGCGCCCACATGAGCACAAGCACCAGCGAGACCAGGAAGAGAAACAGCAGGACTGAAGTGACGGAGGGCCATCGAAAAGCAAGCCCGGTAAGAACGACCGCCAAAATCACAGACAGTACTTCATAAAAGAAGACAACCAGGGGAGTCGGATCAGAAGCCAGACAAACGCCGAGGCACGTCTGCGTGAGTAACATTTGCAAGCCAGTCATTCAAACCTCGTAGGGTGGGCTCAGTATTATTTTGATGGTTGCCGGTGTGGCGCAGCCACAAGACACTACGTTGTGGCCGGTCTCCTGACCAACCCACGCGCGGGATGTGGCCCGCACTCTCCGAGGCTGTGATTTTTTGCAGGACGGGTCTCCTGACCCGTCCCGTTTCCCTCGACTTTCAACAGATGGACGAGTCGGGAGACTCGTCCTACGACACTAAATCACAACCTCTCCGTGTGCGGGCATGTCGGCACACGGAGAGGCTGAGAATTAATGCTGGCGTACGAGTTTCTTGCCTTGTCTCTCTATTCTATGCTGAGGGAAACAGGACGGACCAGAGGTCCATCCTATAAGGACTCACAACCTTGGAGAGTGTCAGCCACAAAGCTGATTATGTGACTTGGAGCGCTTACCGATCAGCCTTCACGCCGCTCAGGGGGTGCTTGGTGACAGCGTCCCAGGCGAGCTCTTGCAGCAGCGTGTTGAGTTTCTCGGCTTCGGGTTGCTTCTTGAGCACTTCCGGGACCGGGATTCCGACCGGGCTGCGTTTGTAGATCACGCTGAAGTGGCAGTAAGTAGCCAGTGTCTTGATGGGCTCATTCACATGGCCCAGCACGTCGGTGAAGAGCTGGCTTTGCTTGGTGATACCGGGAGCTTCGCCCTTGATAATCTTGCCGCGCAAAGCCATGACCGCCTGACCGCTCGGTACGACGAAGATCACTTGCTTGCCGAGCTTCTCATTGAGTTCGGTGACGTGCGCATCCATCGCCTTGAAGTAGTCCGCATGCGCGGCCTGCAGTTGTTCGACCGTCATGGAATCGCGGTCGATTTCTTTCGGACGGTTCTTGGGATCCCAGGCCGGCTGACTTTCAAACGGCAGCCAGAACTCCTGCACGGTGACTCGAATCTTCGGGTTCTTTTCGACGGCCAGTTTGGCGAATAATTCGATGCCTTCGTCCGGCAAATAGATCGGTGACAGCGTGAGCACATCCACGTTGCCGGATTCCAGCGCGGGCTTCACCGTGTTCTGCGCAGCGGGATGGTTCCAATGCACGATCACTTTTGATCCGCCGATGGCCTGCAAACCAACCTTCTTATGGTCCGCAATTCCGGCTTTTTTGCAGACGTCGGTCAGGATGTCGGGCATGAAGTAATGAAAACTATGCCCGGCCGTGAAAACTCTCTGGCCCGGAATTGCAGTATCATCAGCGGATGCATGTTGCCAGTGGCTCGCGCAGAGAGCCACGCACAACATTGATACCGTCAGCAGGCGGTGTAGAGACAGCAACATCTGATGCTCCCGGCAGAAGGAAGGGACGTGTTTCCTGTGATACGAATTGCAGAAATTCAGTGCGCGTCAGGCCAGAGGCAGAAAGATTCGGATGGAACTTCTTGACGGAAGGTAGCAATCGCCCCTCACCCCCTGCCCCTCTCCCCGCACGCGGGGCGAGGGGAGCGACCGGGTTCATGTGTAAGCCGATCGCAATTATTTTGTGATTCCTGTGACTTACCGTGAAATGACGTGGCTCACAACTCTGCGCGATGGGCATGGCAGCGCGCGAGACGGTATCGCTTCAACAAACCGTAGCATGGACGCCCCGTCCGTGCGTCATCGGTGCAGCACGGACGGGGCGTCCATGCTACGGCTTCTTCCGACAGACATCTCGAACCGGGTCATCGAGAGCTAATCCCTCAACTTACTTCTACGGGGTCTAAACCTGCCAGGCGGGGCCGGTGGGGTATTCGTATTCGGCGAGCGATTCGGGCTTCATGGTGATGCTGTAGCCGGGAGCGGTCGGGGGCATGTAGCGGCCGTTCTGCATCACCACTGGATCGAGGAAGTGCTCGTGCAGGTGGTCTGAGTATTCGGTCAGCCGATTTTCCAGACTGCCGCTGACCGCGATGTAATCCACCAGAGCGAGGTGCTGCACGTATTCGCAGAGTCCGACGCCGCCGGCGTGCGGGCACACCGGAATGCCGAACTTGGCCGCCAGCAACAGCACGGCCAGCACTTCGTTTACGCCGCCGAGTCGGCAGCTATCGATCTGGCAGACCTGCAGACCACCCGCCTGCATCAGTTGCTTGAACATCACGCGGTTCTGGCACATTTCGCCCGTCGCAACTTGGATCGGCGCAATCGCCTTCGCGATGCGGGCATGACCCAGGATGTCGTCGGGCGAAGTCGGCTCTTCGATGAACCACGGCTTGAACTCGGCCAGCTGCTGCATGTGGGCGATCGCCTGATCGACGTCCCAGACCTGGTTGGCGTCGGTCATCAGACGGCGTTCCCAGCCGATTTCCTCGCGGATGATCCGGCAGCGGCGAATGTCGTCTTCGAGGTTACGGCCGACCTTGATCTTGAAGTGCGTCCAGCCGCGAGCCATCAGGCTACGACATAGCGAACGCAGCTTGTCGTCGTCGTAACCCAGCCAACCAGCAGAGGTTGTGTAGCTCGGATAGCCGCTGCGATGCATGTCGGCGATGCGATCGGCCTTGGTCGCTTCCAGCTTCTTCAGGATCTGAACGGCTTCGTCGGGGGTCAGGGCGTCAGTCATGTAACGGAAGTCGACGCAGGACACCAATTGTTCGGGAGACATGTCGACGATCAGCTTCCAGAGCGGCTTGCCTTCGACTTTGGCGTAGAGGTCCCAGACGGCGTTGATGACCGCTGCCGTAGCCAGATGGATGACTCCTTTTTCGGGGCCGACCCAGCGCAACTGACTGTCGCCAGTGATGTAACGGTAAAACTTGCCCATGTTCTGCGTGAACGATTCCAGCGTCTGGCCGACGATCAGCGGCTCCAGCGCCTTGATGCCCGCCACGCACAGATCGTTGCCGCGACCGATCGTGAACGTGATGCCGTCGCCAGCCAGCCCGTCTGGTCGGTCGGTGTTGAGAGTCACGTAGGCGCAGGAGTAGTCCGGGTCCGGATTCATGGCATCAGAACCATCAAGGTGCCGGGACGTTGGAAAACGGATGTCACGAACCGTGAGGCTACTGATGGTGGTGGGCATCTTGGATCGAAACCTCGAGTCAGGAGGGCGGTTGAATGGGGTGCGTTCTGTAGCCGGAATGGCGGAGGCACGCAAAGGAACGGGAACAGACTGCCGCAAATTGAAACACGTGTGGAAGAGCGTGTGTGGTTTCTTTGAAAACCGCTTCTTTTTAGAAAGATTGGGCGGAATCCCAGTCATTTCAGAACCGAACTTGCGGTAACGTTCGCAGCCTCCCCGCCGCTGATTCTCCGTCAGCGCACTTTAGTTAAGACCTACCTTACAGGCCCTCCAAACCATGTTGCTCTCCTACTTCGACCCCGGTGCCGGCAGTCTCTTGCTTCAGATTCTCGTCGGCGGCATTGGTGGAATTGTCGTTTTCGGTCGTTATGCGTGGAATCAGGTGATTCTGCGCCGCCCTCGCCCCACCAACGACGCTAACTAAACTGCGCCCTCTAGTTGTCTTGAGCGCTGCGTTTTCAGTTTCCGATCGCGGCAATTCCGGCACTCGAAATCGATCCGCGTCCGCGCTGCAGGCGTTCTTCCGTGCATAGTTCTGAGGCACCTACCGCTGTGACATTCGTTCCAGGATCGTTCCGGGATCGAAGTTCGCGAGTGTTTGTCGCAGACGGACAGGTGTATCGAGCACTGTCTTCAGACGGCTTGGCGGAATGGCGACAGGTCGCCGCCAAGCCCTACTTTCAGAAGCTGCTGGCTGACGGACGAGTCATTGCAACGCAAGAAGTCGAAGCTGCCGAAGCGGCGCGACTTCTGGCTGGTACGCGCTTTGAAGGTGTCGTCCGCCACGCACGAGTACCGTTTATCTCATATCCCTACGAATGGTCATTCGGGATGTTGAAGGATGCAGCCGCGCTGCAACTCGACATCCTGCTGGAGTCCATCCGGAACGGGACCATGCTTAAAGACGCATCGCCCTACAACGTCCAATTCTGCGGGTCGCAAGCCACGTTCATTGATGTTGGTTCATTCGAAAAGCATGAGTCCGGCAGACCGTGGTCAGCGTACCAGCAGTTCTGTGAGCTCTTCCTCTTCCCGTTGATGTTGCAGGCTTATCGAGGAATCGATTTCACGTCATTGCTGCGCGGCGAACTGGAAGGCGTTTCGGTCGAGCAGTGCTTCCGCATGTTGCGTTTGCGAGACTGGTTCCGAGCCGGCGTCTTCCCTCATGTCGTCCTCCATCACTGGCTGGGCCGAGCCGCCGACCAGAAGAACACCAGCACGCTGAACTCGGTCGTGCAGAGTGGCTTCAATGATGAACTGGTTATTCACAACCTCGAACGCTTGCGAAAGCTGATTCGAAAGCTGCGCTGGAGCCCGCAGGGACAGCCTTGGGTGGACTACGACCAGACGTCGCAAATGGTTGCTCAGGATTCGGACCGCAAAGCAGCCTTTGTGAGTGAAGTCAGTCAGTCGCAGAAGTGGAACCTCGTCTGGGATCTAGGCTGCAATCGCGGACGCTACTCGCTGATCGCCGCCGAACATGCCAGCTACGTGCTGGCCATGGACTTTGATCCGGGCTGCGTTGAGCTGCTCTATCAGGACCTCAAACAGAAGCCCGTCAACAACGTACTGCCGTTGGTGATGAACGTTGCCAATCAGTCACCAGCGTTGGGTTGGCGCGGCACTGAGCGGCTGCGACTTGAGCACCGGGGAAAGCCCGATCTCGTCTTGTGCCTCGGGTTGATTCATCACCTGGTCCTCAGCGCGAACTTACCGCTGCCAGACGTCATCGACTGGTTGCACTCGCTGCAGGCGACCGTGATCCTCGAGTTCCCCACTCGACAAGACCCCATGGTCCTGTCGCTGCTACGCAACAAGAAGGATCAGTATCACGACTATTCACTGGAGCAGGCTGAGGCGTTGCTCAACGCTCGCTTCCACATCGCGAAGCGCGAGCAGTTGCCATCATCCGAGCGGGTTCTGTTCCACTGTCAGCCGCGACTGACCGGGACGACCGGCGGGACGGGTGACCATGACCACTGAAGCAGTCGTCACCAACCCGACGCCCCGACAGCGTGCGTTGCACATCGCGACTCTGGGAGCCTTCGCAATCGCTCAGCCGCTGCTGGCACTCCTCCCCAAGCGGGATGTCTTCCTTCACGACTTTCAGCCGCGCTGGCCCGAGATGATTGGACTGGTCGTGATCCTGATCGTGGTTCTGCCGGCACTGTGCGTGCTGCTGGATCGCTTCGTCAGCTCGTTGACGAAAACCCGTCATCGCTGGGCGCGCGACGCGGTGGTTTGCGGACTCGCATTTCTGTTTGCGTCGTCGGTTGCCAAGGCTCTCTTCAGTAATACGTCTATCGACCGTAGCGGACTAGCGTGGGTGGCGTACGGCGTGATGGGTACGTTCTCTGCCTGGCTGTGCGTGTTCGCGTATCGGCGGTTTCACCTGTTTCAGCAGTTTCTGAGTGTGTCGAGCATCGCCTTCGTGATGTTTCCCGTCAGCTTTCTGTGGTCGATCGCACCAGCGATTCAGCGAGTCGAACGGTCAACGTCTTACCAGGTCCGCACTACCGAGCATCCCATCCCCGTGGTGATGATTGTGTTCGATGAGTTCTGCGGCCTCGCCTTGCAGAATGAAAATCGAGAGATCGACGCCGTGCGATTCCCCAATTTCGCACGGCTGGCCAGGCGATCGACGTGGTACCGCAATGCGACGTCAAACCACGGCCGGACAGCCAACGCCTTGCCTTCCATTCTGACCGGCTTGCTGAGACCAAACGCCCCGGACGAACCATCCGCAACGGACTTGTTTCAACTCGTCCGTCATACCAATCAGTATGAGATGGCTGTCTTTGAACCAGTGACTCGCCTCTGCAGCGAAGACATCAATCCCCGTCGCGCCGCGCGACGACCCATCGCGGAGCAAGTTGGGATCTTGTGCCACGTGCTCAGCCGCGTGTATCCGCACCTGGTACTTGCCAACGATTTTCCCGTCCCGTTGCCAGAAATTCCGCGCGACTGGTTCGGCTTACACAGTTCGGAGGACGAACGACGCGGCCAGAAACGCGGACTGTTTCGGTACAACTGGGCGGCGGAGCGTGAGATTCAAGTCCATCACTTCACGGAATGCCTGCGCCGCGGCGACAAACCGCTGTTTGCGTTTGAGCACGTGGCGTTGCCGCACTATCCGTGGTGCTTCCTGCCAAATGGCGACCACTACGTCCTGGAAAACCAGACCGCGGAAGCACCGAATGGAACGACTCTGGAGCATTGGACAGAAGATCCCACCGTCTGCCGTCAGGCCTGTGAACGCTATCTGCTCCAACTGGGATTTGTGGATCATGCCATCGGTCAGGTGCTCAACCAGCTCAAACGCAATGGCCTGCTGGATGAATGCCTGTTGATCGTCACTGCCGATCATGGGGTCTCGTTCGAACCGGGGCATTCGCGACGTAAGCCAGAAGCCAAGACCATCGGAGACATTCTGGCCATCCCCCTGTTCATCAAGCTACCCGGCCAGCGGGCAGGTCAGGTATCAGACCGCAACGTAGAAAGCATTGATCTGCTGCCCACCATTGCTGATGTGCTGGGTTTGCAAATCGATCATCCGACCGACGGGTCGTCACTGATCAGCCAGACCGAAGCGCCTCGACCGCGCAAGGTACTGCTGTACGACGACGACATGACAGTTCTGGAACCGCAGCCTCAGCAGTTGCGACAGCGGTTCGAAGAGTTCTGGCAAACCTGGCGGCCTGGTACTCCCTGGGAGTCCTGGGAGACCACCGCCTCGCGTCCGGAACTCCTCGGCCGTGAGGTGCAATCATTTCGCATCGAAAGCAACCCGGAACTTCAGTTCCACGTCTTCCCCGCCAGATCCTCGTCCTACGCCGAGAACAGCGAATTCTATCCGCGATTTGTGATGGGTGAGTTCACTGGAGATGAGGAATCCCACTTCGATGTTGTCTGCGCCGCTGATGGAGTGCTCTGCGCCGCCACGCCGCTGACAGATTCAGATGCCACCTCTCACAAGTGGTCCGTTTTACTGCCCGCCGAACTCGCAACTCGCAAATCAACCGAGCTGGAATTCTTCCTGTGGGACGAACGCAAACCGGAGCAACTCCTGCGATTCCCGGGAGGCCGAATCGCCATTGAGGGCAAGACTTTTGTCAGACGCCTCGAGCATGAGGATTCGGAATGAAGCGGAACTTCAGTCATTCCGGCTCACTTCGGAAAATGGCCTGAATTCTCAAGCCGTCAGGTGCCGATTGTAACGCTTGGGCAAACTCGCGCGGCTTCCGCGCGACTTGGTCAAGCTGCTGCCTCAGTACGAGCAAAGGAGTGCGTCGATGGGGAAGTTTTTCAATCGCCAGAAGAACTCTGCGGGCAATTCCGCGACAAGTCATAAGCAGCGTCCCCTTTGGGATCTGACTGCCAAACTGAGTCTGGTGGCACTGGTCGGCATGTCTGGTGCCGTGGCACTGACGAGGCCTCTGTCCGCTGGCATCTTCGGCTGCTCGAACTGTTCGAATCATTGCACGCGCTGCCATGTGAATCCCTGCTCGTGCACGCCGGTCGCACCGCCTCCGGTGATCGTTCCGCAGACGGTGATGCACACTCAGACTGTCATGGAACCGCGCACGGTAACGGTGCCGCAGACGACCTATCGCGACGTCGTTCGTACCGAATATCGCGCTCAGACCGAGATTCAACAGGTCCCGTCAACCCGCTACCGCACGGTTGCCGTCGATGAAGGTGGCTGGCAGCAGGTGTGGGTCTCGAAGGTGGTCCAGAAGACCGTTCCCGAGACCGTCATGGAGCAGCGCGCGGTCTGCAAGACGGTGCCATACCAGTACACGCAACGAGTTCCGGAAACGACCTATGTAACGCAAACGACAATGATCCCGCGAGTCGTGCAGACGCCGGTTTCGACCTGCGATCCCTGTCGCACTGGCTCGGTCGGTTCGCCGGTTCTGGGCTGGAATTCGTATCCAGCTCCGATGTCCACACCCTACACGGCGGCGGCCCCGACTTACACGAACTATCCGCCGATGGTCAGCTCGCTGCCTTCCAGCAACTACGGCGGCTACACCAGCACGCTGGGCCGTGAGTCCGAGCCGCTGCGTTCGGCGATCAATCAGCCGTTCGACGCTGTGGGGTCTGGACCTGTGCCCGATCCGAAGTTTCTCGATACGCCTCGACCAGTCGCAGAAGGCTGGTCTTCTGTGCCGACGGCTTCTGCCACACCAGTGCAGCCAACTCGCGTGAGCTCCGCTTCTGGACGATTCGTTCCCGTTCCGGCCGGATCATCCGCAACACGCTTGCGATAGAACGCCGGTCGCGAAGAGGTAGTAAAAACAACAAGCCCCGCTGGTTTGAGCCAGCGGGGCTTGTTTCATTGATTGTCGAAAAGAACTACTCAGCTGTCTCAAGCGACACCAGTTCTTCGTAGGTCTGGCGGCGACGGATCAGCTTGGCGGTTTCGCCGTCAACCAGCACTTCGGCCGCCAGTGGCTTCGCGTTGTAGTTGCTGCTCATCGCGGTGCCGTAAGCTCCCGCGCTGAACGTGCAGAGCAGGTCGCCACGCTCCATTGGAGGCAGGTAGCGGTCCTTAGCGAAGTAGTCCGATGACTCGCAGATTGGGCCGACGACATCGACCTTCTCGCAACCAGCGATCTCGCCTTCGACGTCTTCCGGCATCGCAACTTTCGGAGCGACCGGCCACAGACGATGGAACGAGTCGTACATCGCGGGGCGAATCAGATCGTTCATGCCACCGTCTTGAATCAGGAACGTCTTACCGCCTTCCTGCTTCTTGAAGACGATTTGCGTCGCGAGGATGCCTGAGTTACCAGCGATGTAACGACCGGGCTCCAGCGTCAGCCGGCAACCGGCTTCCTTCACGTGGGGCACGATGACCTTGGCGTACTCGGAGGCTGGCAGACCTTCGTTCTTGCGATAGCTGATACCGAAACCGCCACCGAGGTTGATCCAGTGGATCGGATGGCCCTTCGAACGGTACTCACGCACAACTTCCACGGCCTTCTTCGCTGCCGCTTCGTAAGGATCGGTCGTCAGAATCGGCGAACCCAGGTGCATGTGAATGCCGCTGAGTGACAGATACTGGTTCTTCAGCACCTTCTCGGCCAACTGGCTGGCGCGTTCGATATCCATACCGAACTTGTTGCCCTTCTTGCCGGTCGTCGTCTTGACGTGCGTCTTGGCATCGATGTCCGGGTTGAGACGCAACGCCACGCGTCCGACGGTGCCCAACGACTTTGCAACGAAAGCGATCGCGTCGAGTTCGGCTTCGCTTTCGACGTCAAACTTCAGGATGTTGCATTCGAGCGCGAAACGGATTTCTTCGTCCGTCTTACCGACGCCTGCAAACACGACCTTGGTAGTGTCCGCGCCGGCCTTCTTCACGCGGAAGAGTTCGCCGCCCGACACGACGTCGAAGCTGCTGCCAGCCAGGGCCATCGTTCGGAGAATGCCGAGGCTGCCGTTCGCTTTGACCGAATAGCACACCACGGGATCGACTTCCGCGAACGCCGTCTGAATCTCGCGCAGGCGGCTCAGCAATTCGTTCTTGGAGTAGATCCACAGTGGGGTGCCATGCTGCTCAACCAACTTGGTCACGGACACGCCCTCGCAATAGAGCTGCCCGTTTCGATACTGAAAACCACTCATAGATATTTCCTGAAGACGGATGTGAATTGGATTGTGGCCGAGCGACAGATCACTCGGCTTCCTGCCGTCCCTTCACCAGTTGCACGATGCCCCAGATCACCAGACCACCACCCACAGCCGCGAGAGCGCCGCCGCTGTCGGTTCCACGCAGAGCCAGTTGTCCGCTGAGTCCGCCAGCGATGAAGAGAATCCCGATGATGATGTTCCACATGGTGCAATCCTGAGCGAGGGGAGAAACGACCAGTACAACGCATCAAGAACACAGCGGCCCGCGCCGGTCGACAATACGACCGCGCGGGCACGTTCAAAACAAACTACTTGCGGTGCTTCGCGAGCAGTTCCGCGATCTGCACGGCGTTGGTAGCAGCACCCTTGCGCAGGTTGTCGCTGACGCACCAGAAGCTCAGACCGTTCGGATGTGACAGGTCCTTGCGGATGCGGCCTACATAAACCAGATCGCTGCCATCGCAGGTCAGCGGCATCGGATACACGCCGCTGGCCAGATCGTCGACGACCTTCATACCGGGGAACTTCGAGAACAGTTCGCGAGCTTCAGCGGGAGAAACCGGACGCGCGGTTTCGACCGTGATGACTTCACTATGGCAGTTCGTAACCGGTACGCGCACGGCGGTCGGATTCACCAAGATCGACTGATCGCCGAGAATCTTGCGAGTCTCGTAAACCATCTTCAGCTCTTCGCTGGTGTACCCGTCGTCTTCCTTCGGGCCGCCGATCTGAGGAATACAGTTGAAGGCAATCGGATGCTTGAAGGCGGTGTAGTTGTAGTCCTCACCAGCCAGCTTCGCGCGCGAGCCTTCAATCAGCTGCTCGGAACCTGAGAGACCAACGCCGCTCGTTGCCTGATATGTAGCAACAAAGACGCGCTTCACCTTGGCCGCGTCGTGCAGTGGCTTGAGCGCCATGACGAGCTGCGTCGTCGAACAGTTCGGGCTGGCGATGATGCCCTTGGCATTCAAAGCATCCTGCGGATTGATCTCCGGAATGACGAGCGCCACATCCGGCTTCATGCGAAAGTAACCCGACTCGTCAATGACCTTGCAGCCGGCTTCGACGGCGGCGGGCAGGAAGTCGCGCGCGACTTCGTCCGGCGTGCTGGCGATGACCAGATCAATGCCCTTGAAGGATTCGAACGTGAGTTCTTCGACGATGTGCTCTTTACCGAAGAACTGGACCTTCTTGCCGGCGTTGCGAGCAGATGAGAGCAACTTGAACTTCTTGGCAGGAAACTTTCGCTCCTCCAGAAGTTGCAACATGATGCGTCCAACATTCCCAGTCGCGCCGACTAAGGCCACATGCTCAAACACGATTCGGTACCTCAAGACTAAAAAGAGAAGAGACCGCTCGATTCAACGAGACGGTGAGTCCACGCCTGCGGACTCAACAGAGTTTCCAACCAAAGGGTTCCAGTCACCCGAGCTGAGGACAAGGTTCGCCGTCAACGACCTGTTCCCATGCCGCGATCCATAAATTCATGAAGGTCCGAGCCGATCCGGCTGGACCAGGGATCGATCCGTCAATGCGCTCATCCGAGCTGCGGCGAGACGTAGAGTGAAACCGTCAGGCAGCCGCTCTCAGTTAGTGGGCACTTGAGATCGGCCGAAACACTTCACGCTCACGAGTGGGGCAAGACTATACAGCGTGAATTCCCATTGGAAAATCAAATGGTCGCCCGGCAGACGGACTTCCGCTATTTCGAGGGTTCTTTCGGCGGCTCTTTCTTCTTCAAGACGGTCAGCCAGATCTGATCAGTCGTCATGGATGCCCCCGGAATCGGGAACTGAGCCGTGACCTTCTTGGACTCCGGTTTAGCGGGCTGGCCGACCACCTGGATGGCTCCGCTGAACGCTTCAGCAGACTCTGCGGCTTTCAAGCTCAGTTTCAGTGAGCCTGAGTTCTCACCCTTCACCGGCGACGTCACGGCGTCGCAGGTAATCCCTGCAGGCAAACCGGTTACGGAAACAGCGAGCTCTTCCGCAAAGCCGTCGGCGCGGGCAATCGTGACCGCAATTTCGCCCGGTTTCTCGATCGAAACCTGCACCAAGTCCGCGGCCACCTTCAGCGACACAGTGGGTTGCGTCTCCCTTAAATAGAGTCGGTAGGCGAACCGCCAACCGCCGTTACGGAAGATGTCGCGAATGCAGACCGTGTAGTCGCCGTCCGCCGGCACAGTGAACTTCACCAGCGGATCGAAGTCTTTGCCGGGCGCGTCATCGGAGTCGACGAGCACCTTCTTGTCGGCGGACCGAATGCGAATGGCGGCATCCAGCAGCAGGCCGAGCGACCGCGACTCGACGTCAAACTCCAGCTTCTGACCTTTCGTCGCCCGGAACGAGAAGCAGTCTTCGTCGCCGGGAATGTCGATCGTTCCGCAGGCCACGCTGCCGATCGGAAGCGGCTGCGCGTGCTCAGAATCATTCGGCTCCGCTTCGACCAAAGCCGGTCGCTCGACGGGATCGATCAGCACAGTGTTGGCGAACGGCGCCTTTCCCCAGGAGGCCTTGTTGAGCTTCTCGGCCGTGGACGCAGCGATGTCGTCGGTAATATTCCAGCCGACGATTTTCAGTTTCCGATCCGGCTGCAGGACGGATGGCACTGCGTGATTGGCGAAAGGACCGGTGGTTACCGTCAGCCGATAGTGGTAGTTCGCGCCACCAATAAAGCGGATAGAACTATCGGGCGCGGCTGGAAAACCGAAGACCCGGACGTACCAGGTTCCGTCACGATTCGCCTTCACGCTCGCGAGCGGGTCGTTGCCGTGATCGTCGTCGTTCTGCTCGACGATCGCTCCATCCGGCCCCAGGATTTGCAGAATTCCGTCTAACGGCGAACCCAGTCGCCAGTTCGCATCAACGGCCGCGACCAATGTCTGGCCTGCCTTCATCGGCACAGCGAAAGTATCGACGTCTCCGGCCTCGGCCAGCTTGCCGTTGATGACTGCCGCAGTTTCGAGCTTCTGAGCCTTCTCCAACGTGTTGTTGGGCTCGGCGTCCATCAGTTCTGGAAGCGTGCCAACGACGAATGGCAGTAGCGCGGTCGCGCCGTCAGCGTTGAAGAACCGGACGTAGCACAAGCCCGGCGCCGCATCCGCCGCGACGCTAACTTTCACTGTCGAACCCTTCTCCGGCACTTCAAAACTGATCCCCGGCTGATCGCACCAGACCTGCGTCGGCTGTTCCAACTTTCCGCCAACGGTGATGTCCGCTGTGCCGCCAACCGCGGCCCCCATTGGGAAGAGGCTCTTCACATCGGGCGCGGCACCGAAAGCAGACCGTGGCAGAAACGCGATGGCGATGAGAACAAGAACTCGCTGAAACATGCTGAGGTCTCAATTCAGGCTTAACAACCCATCAACGAAAGCCGTTGATTCGCCCACGAACCTGACGCCGTTGCGTCCGAAACTCAAGGGACGGCTCGCAAACTTTGCACTTGCCAAGCTGGCAATTGTGGAAGTTACGGTTCCAAAACAACCTGCCGCGCTCGCCAGCTTCCGCTGGGAAATCTTTCAAACTGGGAAATTGGCTGCGTCCAGATAAGCGCTGGACGGCGTCGGACATCCCATCATGCCCATTGTCGCAAGTCATTGCCTTTCAGGGACTTTGCAACAGTGTCGGGACTCTCGGAACCCTTGAGACATCGGGTTGACTGGTGGAAACAACGCATATTGACCGAGTTTGGAAGCTGGATACAATCGGCATATCCGTTAAACCCGGAAGAATCGGATTCATCGATAGAATCCGCAAAGTCGATACACCTCACTGAGTTTGGCACCCGAAGGATCGAGTGGCAGTCTTCCAGGTCCGCCTTTACTGAGATCAGGAAATCTCAGCAAACAGGCCGGCCAACCCGATCAGTTCCAAAGGATGGACGAACGCGATGAAGACAGTTTTCACAACTGGTGAAGCAGCAAAAATCTGTAAGGTCAGCCAACAAACCATCATCCGGTGCTTCGATTCTGGCCAGCTCAAAGGTTTTCGCGTACCCGGCTCGCGGTTCCGCCGCATTCCGCGCGACATCCTCTATAAGTTCATGAAAGAGAACGGCATTCCGACCGACGCCCTCGAAAGCGGACGTCGCAAGGCGCTCGTCGTTGACGACGATGTCGAACTCGTTGAGCTCATCAAGGACGTGCTCGAATCGGACGGCCGCTTCGAAGTTCGCACGGCGAACAATGGTTTCGATGCTGGCATGATGGTCCGCGAATACCACCCTGACGTCATGGTGCTGGACGTCATGCTGCCCGATATCAACGGCCGCGAAGTCTGTCAGCGTGTGCGCAACGACACGACCTTGGACGACTGCAAGATTATCTGCATCAGCGGTATGGTCGAGCAGGACAAGATCGACGAACTGCGTGAGTCCGGCGCCGACGATTTCATTCAGAAGCCCTTCGAAGTCGAACGACTTATTGATCGCATCTGCCGGTTGCTGGACGTTGAACCCGTCACCGCCGATAGGTGATCTATCCAGTTGATTTCCGGATCTCGCTGCCCGAACTGCTTGTGAGTCTTCTCACAAGTGCTTCGGGCATTGTTTTTGGTTGAGCATGTCCGAACCCAAACCTCACCCGCCGGATCCGATCGCCCAAGCATGCCTCGAGCTGATCACCCAACTGTGCCAGTCCGGCCGGCTGCTGGCGGATTCTGAGCTGACGGCGGAAGACCTGGATCTGACAAAGCTACGACGCGTGCTCGAAGCATCGAAGTTGGAAGCGATCGCCGAGTTCGCGGCTGGTGCCGGTCACGAGATCAACAATCCCGCCGCCACCATCGCTGGCCGCGCTGCGTTGTTGCTGAAGTCTGAAACCGATCCCGAGCGCCGCCGATCGCTCGAAACCATCGGAGGTCAGGCCTACCGCATCCGAGACATGATCGGCGACGCAATGACGTTCGCTCGACCACCGCAACCGAAGCCCGAACAGCTCGATCCTGTGGTTGAAGTCCAGCACGTTCTAAGTACATGGTCAGACCGACTATCTGCAAAAGGCATTCAGACCGAGTGCCACTTCGAAACGGGCCTGAGTTTCTTAGCTGACCGCGAACAGTTTCGAGTCGTTGTGTCGACGCTCTTACGCAATGCGTTTGAGATCCCGCAATCTCCACTGAGTGTCCGACTGACGCTCGTGCGGGACACGACTGACACTAAGCCGTCCGTCCGTTTTTCTATCGAGGACGATGGTCCGGGAGTGACACCGCACGAGCGAGCGCATTTGTTCGACCCGTTCTTCTCCGGTCGCGCTGCGGGTCGAGGTCTCGGCTTCGGTTTAACGAAGTGCTGGCGCATCCTCGGTCTGCATAGTGGCAGCATTGATGCCACCACCAGCGAATTTGGCGGGCTCGCAATTCACACACGCTGGCCTGCAAAGAGTGAGTAGGTGCCGCCTTCGTGGCGGACGAGTCTCGCGTCCGTCCGCGCTTTCGTCACTCCAGTAACAGAGACCAAGGCGAGACGCCTCGGCCACGCTATTCCTTCGGCGTGTCAGCAGCCTTCGCATTTTTCTCAACGATTCCGTTGAGCACGGTAGGTTGGGACAAGCGATCGAAGCTCTTCGGTGGGCCTGCGCATGCGACGGCAACCAGCTTCGAAGGTTCGTCTCGGTGGAGAACAGAGCTCGATCGCGCCGGCCGATCAAATGACGGCCTGGAGTGCTGGTCCCACTCTACCCCGCTACTTCAAGGCTTCGGCAGTCTTCGCCTCTCTCTCAGCGATGTGCTTGCGCTCAGCGACATCCTTGAGGCTGTTGAGACCCGCCTCGAAGTCGTTGCCGATCATCTTGTCCATGTCCATCACTAGGCACAGAGCCTTGGTGACGAAGTTGTACTGCCCCAGCAAACTCCACGTGACGGCGGTTTGATCGCCCTTGCGTTCGAAACCGAACTCGGCCGTGTTTGTTCCCGCGAAGGGACGCTCGAAATCGAGTCGGAGGCGAACCAGTTCGTTGGGACGACTTTCAATGATGGTGGAAGTGCCCTCACCGACCTCGCTGTTGCCGTTCCAGTGGTACGAAGCACCAACACCCTTCGGCTCGCCCTTATAGGTCTTGACCATTGCAGGGTCGCGCTTGTCGTACGGAGACCAGGCTTCCCAGTTGTGCAAGTCGTTGACCTGCTCAAAAACCACATCGGCTGGAACCGCCATCGTGACGGTGCGCGAGACCTTGAAGTCGTTCGGCTGCATCGCGATGAACACCGCCAGTCCGCCAAACACGACGACCAGAGCAATCAGGACCTTCACAAAGATTGACTGCTTCTTCGCGGGCTGCAGGTGAGGGCTGCCTTGATCTTCGGAAGGAGCTGGCGTAGCAGGAGTCGGAGTATTCATCAGCGGGTCCCTCAATGTTGTTGGCTCGTGGTGCGGTCAATCTGACTGATGAGGATAAGCAAACGACCGCACGGCGTCGCCACCGCCGCGACTTCCCTCAGCCAGCTCTGCGGACAACCAACCGCGGCAACAGACTCACATACTACATTGAAGAGTGATCTCTCCTCCCAATGCGCACAGGCATTGAGGCTGTCTACGTCGCCTCACTCCTCCGTGCATATCAGCACGATTCGCGAACGAGCCCGCTTTTCAACGATTCGGCGGCATGGTTTTTGTATTGGCAGTGACTCAACACCTTGCAACATCCGTTGCAATTGATTGAGGCACATCATGATCAACACTGAACCAACTCGCTCATCCCTTCCCACCGTCCAAATTCGCTGGCTTGTCAGCAGTGATCTCCCGCAGGTTCTGCGAATCGAGCAGGAATGCACCGCTGAACCGTGGAGCCAAGACGAATTTCTGGTGCATCTACAGGAGCATAACTGCATCGGCATGGTCGCCGAGCATGATCGCAAGATCGTCGGATACATGATCTATGAGCTCTATCCACGATCCCTAGATCTGCTGAATTTCGTCGTCGCACCCGCCTGGCGAAGAACAGCTGTGGGAAAGCAGATGATGAACCATCTCACACGCAAGTTAGGCCCGCGCCGCAACGCGTTGACGGTCACCGTGCGTGAGACGAACTTGCCAGCACAACTCTTCCTGCGATCACGCGAGTTTCAGTGCGTCTCGGTGATCAAGGACTACTACGCCGAGACCAACGAAGACGCCTACTGGTTTCGATATCGGCTTCACGAGGAGTCGCAGATCGCTCAGCAATCGCAAGGCGATCTGAGTTCCACTCAGCAGGCCTTATCCAGCCACTGAATTTCTCGGGTGCCACGTGCTTAGCCAGTGGCACTCGAATTCCTGACGCAGACACACGACTAATCCTGTGGAGGTCGCTCGGCATCACTCAGGCGCTGTTCAAGCTGTGTCGCAATGCTGCGACTGCTGTGAGTGCTGGAATCGCCGTCCTCTTCGAGGGTCCAGCGCGGTGTCCCGGCGGAATCGCAGCAAGCTCGAATTCGCAGGATGAGATCAGCGTCAGGTCCGCCGAACTCCAGCAGGGCCTGAGCGTCGCCCAGTGTTTCAGAGACGTGAAAGCTTACTTCCTCACAGCCATGCGAGCCTCTCTTCTGAACCGCGACATAGCGCGAATCAATGTCCAGGATGAGATACCCCCTGCCCGTGTCTTCTTCCAGGCAGTGATAGAGTTCACACAGGTTCTGACTCAGATCCGAGAAGAAGCATTCCGCTTCCGCATGGTTGAGATGAAAAGTCTGCGATGCAGTTGCCATGTTGGCACCTCGATAATCAAGTTTGCGTTTGTCTGATCTCAATTCGGAGCGTGCTGGCCCGGAGACGCATTCTCTCAGACCGATACGGCATTCCGCTCCATTGATAGAACAGAGAGCAAACTCGGGGCCGCAGAGGAACTCTTCCTTCCTGCTCTGGGAATGGAGGGTTCCGCATCAACTTGCCGCTCAATGCGGATCAGCCGGATCGGATGCGATCATGCCGGTGAAAAACTGACCGGGGTAAATCTCGGGATCCTCGGAGCAAAAAACACCAAGTAGGGTGGACAATCCTGTCCGCCAAGGTTTCGACGGACAGGATTATCCGTCCTACAACGTCAGCGAGCGGCATTGCGAAGTCGCTCAATGTGGTGGGGCGAAAGCGCTCCTCGATAGAGCCGCACATCCGAAAGATCGCCATTGAAATGATCTTGAGCGCCGAAGCCGATCCGAAGCGGCTGCCCATTAGTGATATTAAAAGACGAGGGCTCGAAGCGACTGGATTCGCCAACCTGCTGACCATCGACATAGAGCACCAGTCGTTGAGCTTCCCGGACCGCAGCAACGTGGTGCCAGCCAGCGGCGAGTTCGCGATCGTGAGTCGTATTACGTCCCGCTTCGATGGAGAGGACTCGACCAGAAGGCAACGCGCCGACAAACAAACGCCCCTGATAGACCGCCATGGACCAGGCACGGCGGTACTTCACATCAGGCGTGTGATCGACTCGACCAATCTTCGTCCACAACTGGCCGCCATCGAAGCGATAGACTTCGGCCAGTGGTAACGTGCCACCGTACATCTGGCCGTTGTAGACCAGCAGTGGCATAGCTTCGAGTTCCTGGCCGAGCTTGCCGGCATCTTCCCAATTCGTGCCACCGAGATAGCGGAAGACGTGCGCCTGCGGCCACTCGCTGACAAACAAGCTGCCGCGATGCACGGCGAAGCCATAGGTCTGAGTCGATCCGGGAATCTTGCCAACGTGTTCCCAGTTCTCACCATCAAAACGGAACACGGAGCCTTCATCATAAGACGTCGCGTAGATGAATCCGTTGAAAACGGTCAGGGCCTCGACCCGCTTGCCATCCGGCGTCTTACAGGCCGTCCATTTGTCGCCGCCCTCGTAGCGGAAGAACCCAGCCGGCTTATAGAGCGAGCCCGCATAGAGACGTCCTCGAAACGCAACCAGACCGCCGATAGCTTCAGTCTCCGGCGACAGCGTGCCGCACGAAATCCATTCATTGTTGGGGCCGAGGCGGTAGACCTTGCCACCGAAGTTGGGATTCTGTGATTCGGACAGTGCCGAACCCGCCAGGCGATACTTGCTGGATGCGACGTAGAGCGAACCGTTGAACTCGGCCATCGCCGAGATCGCGTTCGCTTTGTCCGGACTGCCGAGATCCGTCCAGCGGTTACCGCTTTCGAAACGGAACACGCGGCCTGTCTCGTTCTCCCCGGCATGGCACGTTGATGCATACAGCCGCCCGTCATGCACGCAGAGCGAGAACACATACATCGCGTTGCCGAGTTGCCCGTGATCTTTGAACTGCTCGTCAATGCGGTCTTGATCGATCCCGAAATGCAACTGCCGCGAATTCACCTGAGCGTTCGTCACACCGCCGTGGCTGTAGAGTCCTAGATGCCAGCCTCTGCGAGTTGTCGCGTCGTACTGGCTGATCAAATCGCCCGGCACGTCATCAAGTGTGTCGTTCGACTTTACCCGCAACGAGACCGAGAACTCGTCAGTACCAAGTTTCAAACGATCGGCGTCTTCGATTTCAATGACCGAACTACGACCATTGAAACGAGCCGCAGCGCCTTGCACAGCATTCGGCCCAGTCAGGTTGAACTCAACGTCTCGCGCGATGGTCTTCAGCTTGCTGGCTGAAACGTCATCCGCATTGCCGCGCAGCGGCCAATGCCCAATGAGTTCCGGGTCTTCCGCGTGAGTCTGAGCCCATCCCATCACGAGTAGAATCGATAGCCACAACAACGTGCTCAGGAACTTCATGGCTGGGATTCCTTTCGGTTGGACGAACTCAGCTCTATTTCGTCTCAGTCAAAAGTTTCAGGACAGTGCTGTACAACGCATAGCACGCGACCAGCGAAATCGACACTGCGGCGATCCACAGCATGATATCCAAAAACAGATTCGGCTTAATGCGTGAATCCAGCCTGAAGTAACGGAAGTAGAGCGCTACACCGCTGATAATGGGTAGCATGAAAGTCTGAGCCATGCCCCCGATGGTCGCCATTGCTAGCGGATCGCCAAATGCCAGAAACAGCCCCAGGGCGAGGATCGGGTAGAAAACCGAAAACCTGTGAATGCAGGCCGCTCGCTGATTGGGCGTATCAAACTTGAGTGCCCCTGAGAGACTCAGGAAATCCGTCGTCAAACGCGCGTTACCAGCCGAGGCAATGTAGTGCGTCTTGAACAGCACCGCGCCTGCGCCGATCAGAAAGAATATGCGCGTCCATTCGCCGAACGTATCCACGAACATACGCGACAGCACGGCGATCATTTCCGTGCCTTTCGGCGCCAGTCCTTGCGGCTTCAGGACCGTCGCGCCCATGAAGTAGAAGGCCAGCGTCGAGACGGTAAAGACCACCATGCTGATCCAGGCATCGAAATGCATGACACGCATCCAGCCGCGAGCGCGCCGGGCCCACGCATCGGAACTGTCTCGCGGACCGGTGAACCGCGCATAGCCTTTTTCGAGACACCAATACGGGTAGTAGAAGAGTTCGGTTGCACCCACGCCGGTGATACCAAACACGGCGAACGCAACCGCAATTCCTTCGCCGGGCACGTTAAACTTCAGACCTGCCACCACATCGCTCCACGGAATGGGGAAGCTGGTCATGGGTAATGCACACGCGGCCGTCATTGTGATCAGCGTCACGCCGACAACCAGGCATGTGGTGATGAACTCGATGCGGCGATAACTGCCACTCCACAGCAACGTGATGGCGACCGCGCAGACGAGGAACGTCCAAGGAAGCTCAGGCCGATTCGAGATGGCACCAGCGAGGAAAGGCAGAGCATCCCTTATCGCCGGTGATACAGATGGGAATGCCAGGTTCAGACACTGTCCCACCGTTCCGACCATCGCCCCGTGCTGAAAGAAGGTAGCCAGCGTCATCAGAAACCAGCACCACAGGATCCAATGGGCTCGAATCTTCAACCCTGGCAGTTCGTTAATCGCGCCCAGTGTTGGCCGAGCGGAGGAAATCGAATAGCGGCCTAGTTCGACCTGCACGAAGACCTTGATGACACAGCTCAAAATCAACAGCCACAGCAGGGTAAAGCCGTGCTTGGCCCCCATGGCTGTGGTCATCAGTAGTTCGCCCGAGCCGACGATCGTGCCCGCCAAAATGATGCCCGGCCCGATCTTGTGCAAAGTGTCCCCGAGCGACTGCGGCGGATCCTGAATCTCATCCGCAGGCATGGCATAAGGGTCATACGCGGTGAATTCGGCGGGCGCGCATTCGGGTTCGAACTCGGCGGGATTGCTCATCGGCGTGGTCCTTTCGGGGGGAAGCCGCCAGTGTAGGACCGAACGGCGTCGCAAACACGCGAGTGGAGTCGCTCGTTTTTGCGTGAGCAAATCAGTCTGATTCCTGTCCCCGCTTGAACCCGTCCTCAGCAAACCCGCCCGCCGATGGAAACTGACTCGCTCCAACTTCGCGCCGCATACGACCGGGCCAAGCAACTGCTGCTGGACCAGTGCGTCTCCGTCGATGGCCAACCGGCTCACTGGTATGGCGAGCTGTCAACGTCTGCACTGTCGACAGCGACTGCAGTGATGGCGCTGCTGCAGGTGAGCAAAGCCGGTCGAACGGCAGCCGACTACAAGCTGGATGCGAGCCTCAACGAGCTGATGCAGCGCGGCATCCAATGGCTCGTTGAGCACCAGAACTCGGACGGTGGCTGGGGCGATACACTGAAGAGCATCAGCAACATTTCGACGACGATGCTGTGCCATGCCGTCCTGCATGCGACCGAACAGTCTGGTCTGGATTATCAGAACCCGAGCGGCAAACAAGCGGCGATTGAACGGGCTCGCGAATACATCGACCGTGCGGGTGGCGTTGCCGCCGTTCGCAAACGCTACGGCAAAGACAAGACCTTTTCGGTACCGATCCTCACGCACTGCGCGCTCGCGGGGCTTGTGAGCTGGAAGGAAGTCTCGTCGCTGCCCTTTGAACTGGCCTGCCTGCCCGCCAAGTTCTACGCGGCGGTGAAGTTGCCTGTTGTCAGTTATGCGTTGCCCGCACTGATTGCGATCGGGCAGGTGAAACATCACTTCGCACCGAGTTGGAGTCTTCCGCTGCGTTGGATTCGGCAGGCAGCCATCCGCAAAAGTCTTGAGGTACTCGAACGCATTCAGCCACCCAATGGGGGCTTTCTGGAAGCGGCTCCGCTGACCAGCTTCGTCACGATGAGCCTCGCGGCGAAGGGGCTGGTCGATCATCCGGTCGTGCATCGAGCGGTTCACTTCCTCTGCAACTCCGTGAGACCGGACGGCAGTTGGCCGATCGACACTAACCTCGCCACCTGGGTCACCACGCTGTCGATCAACGCGCTCGGCCCTGACCTGCCGGATGAACTGCGACCGGACCTGCAGCGCTGGTTGCTCGGACAGCAATACCGCGAAGTGCACCCCTACACGAACGCCCCGCCCGGAGGGTGGGCTTGGACTGACCTTCCTGGAGGTGTTCCCGATGCGGATGACACGCCTGGGGCGATGCTGGCAATTCGATCCTTGGGGTGGAGCGAGGCGAGAGAGCAAGTTCAGCCCCCAATCGAAAACGGTGTCCGCTGGCTGGTCAATTTGCAAAACCGCGACGGTGGCTTTCCGACCTTCTGCCGAGGGTGGGGTACTCTCCCCTTTGACCGAAGCTCCGCCGACATCACGGCGCATTGCCTCAGGGCTCTTTTCAAGCAAAACCCCTTCCAACCACCGGAAGAAAGAGATCTGGCTGTCAATTGTTGGAAAGCCATCGTTGAAGGATTTCGCTTCCTCAAGAGCGTGCAACGCTCTGATGGATCGTGGTTGCCGCTATGGTTCGGCAATCAACACGCCCCCGACTACGAGAATCCAGTTTACGGAACTTCCAGAGTCCTCATGGCTTACCGCGACGCGGGCGGATGCGACGAAGACGGTGTTTGGGATCCGGAAGCTCAGCGAGGTGCGGCGTTCTTGGCGAGCATCCAGAATGCGGATGGCGGTTGGGGCGGAGCTGCGGGGATCGCCTCCTCGGTCGAAGAAACAGCCTTGGCGTCAGAAGTCCTGTTGTCGTTTAAACCTTATCGATTACAGGCGTTTGGCGGGATTCGCTGGTTAATGGCGCGGGTTGCCGACGGATCTGTTTCTGACCCCTCACCCATTGGTTTCTATTTCGCGAAGTTATGGTATTTTGAGCGGCTTTATCCGCTCATCTTCACGGTCTCGGCCTTGCGCCGTGCTGTGAATTTAAGTCTTTATGAGACAGACCTTTGATTCGTGTCGAATCGGACTCGATACTCGTCAAACTTTGTCGCTCGAAGTCTGGTTCGGCATGCTGGGGTCGGATGGCCACTGAGGGCTTTTAGACCTGCGTTCATCCCTCAATCATCGATCCTCAACAACTTGGAGTTCGCCGTGTCCATCGCATCAGTCGAAGTCCCTGAGATCGACGGACCCGCTGCGTCTGAAGTCGAACACGACGACGCCCCGGTCAAACGCCGACGTCGGCGAGAAAGCACGACGCACCTCAAGGCCGTTCCCGAAACTCTCGAGATGCGTGAGTTCGTCAAAGCCGAGTGCGAAAAGTTCGCAGAAGGCCTGGATCGGTCGCGGCAGTTCAACAAAGCGGATCTGGAAGACTGGGCTCGCGAACTGCTGGCCAAGCTGAACCTGGCTGAGAAATACGTCGGCTTTGTGGCGGTGCTGATCGGCAACTTCTTTTGGAAACGTCAGTTTCTGGCCATTCCGTTCGAACGTCGCCTGCTGCTGCTGCCGCACTGCTTGAAGCACGCCGAGGGCTGCCCGGCCGACTACGACGAGTTCGGACTCGACTGCGAAACCTGCGGTGCCTGCTCCATCGCCGACTACAAAGTGAAGGCGGAGAAGCTGGGCTACAAGGTGCTGGTGGCCGAAGGCTCGCCGATCGTCCTCAAGATCATCGTCAGCGGTTACGTGGACGGGATTCTGGGCGTGGCGTGTCTGAATGTTCTGGAAAAGGCGATCGACAAGGTGCTGATCGCCGGTGTCCCGTCGTATGCAATCCCCTTGCACTCGGGTGATTGCAAGAACACGACGCTGGATCAGTCGTGGATTTGGGAAGTGATTGATAAGTACGAACCGCTGCCAGCTCCGCAAACGCCGAGCTTCCTGCCGCTCATTCGAGCCGGCAACTTCATGTTTGAACGCGATTTTGATCGCCTGCTGCCGCGAGTCCGCACCAAGGACCCGGCCAAGCTGGAATCGCCGATCGCCTTCACAGAGAAGATCGCGTACGACTGGCTGGCCAACGGCGGCAAGCGGTTCCGGCCGTTTATCACGCTGGCGGCCTACGATGCCATGACCGGCGGCAAGCTGCAGATGTCGAATTTGGAAGGCTTGGATCGCCTGCCCGTCCCGGATTCCGTGTGTCGCGTGGCGATGTCCATCGAAGCCTTCCATAAGGCGTCGCTGGTGCATGACGATATCGAGGACAACGACCTCTACCGTTATGGCCGCCCGACCGTGCATCGCGAGTACGACATGAGCACCGCGATCAACGTCGGCGATCACCTGATCGGTCTGGGTTACAAGCTGCTGAATTCCTGCCGCGCGGACTTCGGAGCGGAAGTCGCCTGTGATGTTTCGGACCGCATGGCTCAAGCACACATCAAACTGTGTGATGGCCAAGGCGCCGAGATGGCTTGGCAACGTCGACCGACCATTGATCTCACACCGATCGACGCTTTGCAGATCTATGCGTTGAAGACGTCTCCGGCTTTCGAAGCCGCGCTGTATTCCGGTCTGCGAATGGCGGGGCCATTGGGTGCCAACGAAGAAATGGTGCCTGCGTTCTGCCGTCATCTGGGCGTCGGCTTCCAGGTGCTCAACGACCTGAAAGACTGGCTCGGCGACAAGAACAACAAGCTGGTGGCAGGCCAGGATGCTCAATCACTGCGGCCCACAGTGCTGCTGGCGATGGCCATCGAAGCAGCAACTCAAGCTCAGCGTGAAGAACTGCAGTCGATCATCGAAGGCGATCCGCAAGACCAGACTCGAGTCCACCGTCTGCGTCGAGTCTACGAAGACTGCGGAGTCTTCGAGAAAGCAGAAGCGTTGGTCGATAAGTGCCGCTCGAAAGCGGAAGGTCTGGCCGACGAAGTTGAGAACGAAAAGCTGCGGCAGTTGCTGTACTTCCTCGTCGATACCGTGCTGGCTCCCGAAGAGGACGCTGGCCCGAAGATTGAGCATCAATTGATGATGTCTCTGCCAATCGCCGAGATGAGTCGCAGCTAGCAGACCGAGGCTTACTGAAAACCCACGCGCCAGTCAGACCACCGTTCGGGCTGGCAATTCAAATTGTTTGTCGCTCGTGTTGATGAACATGAACTGCGACTCAATGTCATCATGAAGGAAACCACGCTGTGTCGAATGCTGCTGAAACCGAAGTTCTGAATGTCAGTCGTCAGTTGCTCGAGACCATCGATAAGGGAGACTGGGACGCGTACGCCAAGCTGTGCGACCCTACGTTGAGCTGCTTTGAACCAGAAGCACTCGGCCAGTTGGTCGAAGGCCTGCCGTTCCACAAGTTCTACTTCGACATGCCGGGTTCACCGACGAAGCCCGCCAAGCAATCCACCATTGCGTCCCCCAAAGTGCGCGTGATGGGTGACTCAGCAGTGGTCACTTATGTGCGAGTCGTTCAAAAGATCATCGCGGACGGTTCACCCGTGTGCGTCGCGATTGAGGAAACCCGCGTCTGGCAGAAGAAAGATGGACGTTGGCTACATGTCCATTTCCATCGGTCAGCTCCCGGCAAATAATTGTTGGAGCCTCCACTTGTTGTAGGACGGACAATCCTGTCCGCCAGCGTTTCGGCGGACAGGATTGTCCGCCCTACGGCGTTGGCTCGGCGAATAACTGCGAACGTGAGAATGGAAGTTTTTAGGAATGCGTGAATTTGTTGGCGCGAAGCTGCATGGCCTGATCATCACGGACAAGAGCCTCGACTACGAAGGCTCGGCGACGATTCCCGTGAGCCTGATGCAGCGCGCCGGTATCCATCCATACGAGCGCGTTTATCTGGTCAACAAGGCGACGGGCACACGCTGGGACACCTACGCATTGCCCGGCCCTGAAGGTCAATTCGTGCTGAACGGCGCAGCGGCTCGTCTGGGCGAAATTGGTGATGAAGTCCTCTTATGGACCTTCCGTGAAGAAGAGCACTATACGGGTGCGGTCGTGTTGTTCCTCAACCACGACAACACCGTGGAGCGTGAGACCAGATATCCGGCTGGCACCTAGGTCATGAGCACGCGGCATGACGTTTCGTTTAATCCCCACGCCAACGGCGTGGGCGCGCACGCCGTTGGCGTAGCGGCTAAACACCTGACTGCGGCATCTGTGGTAAGTGCCAAAGGCTCATCTTAGCCGCCCTTCACGAGGCATTACCGCGCTAGTTCCTGGAATGCTCCGCGGCCGCAGTCAGCACCGCGTCCAGAAACTCCTGAAACTCGTCTTCCGCCCCCTTGATCACAAGTACCGCGGCATTCGAACCGCTACGGATGACCAGGAAGCGGTTCTTGATGAACAGGTAGAGCAGAAAGAACAACACACCCACCCCAAACATGGGAAGCGTCACGAGTCCAATCCCGAGCAGCGCGTTATTGCCACTGACGGCGATCTCTGCCGAATCAATTCGGCTGAGCAAGATTTCCGAGTGATGACTCGCAACGATCTTCTTGGTGTCGTCGATCAGGCGGTCACCGCGCAGCGTTAATGTCGTGTTGCCGAACATTGAGGGCACGAGCACGTGACCGAACGATGAAGACGCAGCCTTGCCGCTCACAGAGAGTTCACCTGAGCGGCTCTTACGCACGCTGGTGGAGGACGTCGTCGCGAGCGATTTCGATGGCCGGGGCTCGGGAGCGATCTCGTCGAAGACGACATCCTCTTTGTCCCGAGTGGCAGAAGCGCCGGGAACATCCAGAATCTCACCGCAGACCGGACACTTCACCTTCTTGCCGGCGAGATGATCTTGAACTCGAAGCGCTTTGCCACAAGGGCAATCCAGAGAGATTGGCATGCTGGACCTCGGGGAACTCGATGCTGTGAATGCCGCGTGAGAAGGAATCATCGGTATAAGCTGCGGTCTGATTCAACCGACAATTTCCCTGATCTGCACAATTGACTCTCAACAACGTGATTCGCCAATGACCTCGCTGGATCAAACCATCCTGGCCGCTCGACCTGCTCGCCATGAGCTGAATGTCTGGCAGCCGTACGCCTACTTCGTGGAATCTGAGCATTCGGCCACGCGGCGTGTTGAAGATATCGCGACGATCTTCCTCACGAATCGTGAGTGTCCATTCCGGTGTCTGATGTGCGACCTGTGGAAGAACACCACCGAAGACACCGTGCCTGCGGGAGCCATTCCCGCGCAGATTGATTTCGCACTGCAACGGCTCGGCCCCGCTCGCCATCTTAAGCTCTACAACAGCGGCAACTTCTTCGACGCCCGAGCGATTCCGCTGCAAGATCACCCCGCGATCGTCGAGCGCTGCCGGGGCTTTGAGTCCGTCATCGTCGAGAACCACCCGAAGCTATGCGGCGCCGCGTTGCTGAAGTTTCGCGACCTGCTGGCACCACACAATGTGCAGCTAGAAGTCGCGATGGGACTCGAGACAATCCATCCCGAAGTGTTGCCGCGACTCAACAAGCAAATGACCGTTGACGACTTCGCGAAGGCAGCCGAATTGCTGAGTTCAGAAGACATTCGCCTGCGAGCCTTCATTCTGCTGCGGCCTCCGTTTCTGACAGAAGCAGAGGGCGTTGAATGGTCGCTGCGTTCGATTGAATTCGCGTTCAACTGCGGCGTCGATTGCTGTGCGGTCATTCCAACGCGCGGTGGCAACGGCATCATGGAGCAACTGGCTCTCGATGGCAGTTATGCCCCCCCGTCACTCGCGTCTTTGGAACAGGTTCTCAGCACGGGCCTGCAGTTACAGCGCGGCCGAGTGTTTGTCGATCTCTGGGACGCTCGCAAATTCGCCAACTGCCCGCACTGCGTCGATGCCCGCGTGGAACGGCTCAATCGCATGAATCTCTCGCAACAAACCGAACCGGCAGTCGTTTGCGACAGGTGCCGGAGCTAACCAGACTCGCAACGCGGACGCCTTGCCCGAGATCGTGTAAGATCCCGCCGCCTCGGACGAAGGAGCCCCGGGCAGTAAATCGTCGGTTGAACTGCGGCTTAAGGAAACAGTGACTCATGAAGACTCGCGCATTGGGACGTACCGGCTTGCAGCTTCCGATTCTGAGCTTCGGCGCATCGTCATTGGGCCAGGAGTTCCGCAAGGTATCGCTCGACGAAGCACTCAAGAGCGTGCGGGTGGCACTCGACTGCGGCCTGAACTTTATCGACACGTCGCCGTTCTACGGCCGCGGCATGAGCGAAGTGCTGCTCGGCATTGCTCTGCGAGACGTCCCGCGCGACAGCTATACGCTTTGCACAAAGCTGGGCCGTTATGACCTGCAACACTTCGACTTTTCGGCGAAACGCGTCGCGGAGAGCGTGGATGTCTCTCTGCACCGATTGGGCACGGATCATCTCGATATCATCCTTTGTCACGATATCGAGTTCGTGCCGATGCAGCAGATTGTGGATGTCACCATCCCGGCGCTGAAGAAGATTCAGCAGCAGGGCAAGGTGCGGTTCATCGGCTTCAGCGGCTACCCCCAGAAGATCTTTAAGTTCATCTGCGATCAGGCCGATGTGGATTGCGTGCTGAGCTACAACCAGTACACGCTGCAGAACACACGCTTCGCCGACGAAAGCGTGCCCTACCTGAAAGCCAAGGGCGTCGGCGTGATGAACGCAGGACCGTTCAGCGCCCGGCTGCTGACCAATGCGCCGCTGCCGGCATGGCTCAAGGAGCCTGAAGACGTCAAAGCGGCAGCTCGTGCGGCGGCGGCGCTGTGCAACAGTCGCGGCAGTGACATCGCCAAGCTGGCGTTGCAGTTCTCGCTGGCTCATGAGGACATCACAACGACCATCAGCGGCAGTGCGAACCCCGAGAACATCCGCAAGTGGGCTCAATGGGAAGCCGAACCGGTCGATTGGGACCTGATCCGCGAAGTGCAGAAGATCTTTGAGCCAGTCAAGAACATCGGCCACCGTGAAGGTCTGCCCGAGAACAACTGAGCGGCAAGGCGCTAGCCGCCGGTTCTGTGAAAACTCACGCTCGTTGTGGCCGGTCTCTGACCGAGCCACACCCCGCGACCGGAGGTCTCCAGCGCCGCGTGTAGTCTCATCCGGGAGACCTGCGGTCGAGTCTTGTGGCACGGTCTGAAGACCGGCCACAACATGATCCACCAGCGCTTCGGCGGACAGGATTGTCCGCCCTACAACACAAACCGAATGCTTCTGGCGATCGCGCAGTGTGGTTGCAACACGTTGTTTCTCCGCAACACGCACGTTGCGTTCGAGCAACATCGGCGGCATGCATCTGAAGCGGCGTAGCCGTTTCTGAATCTCTGCTGATGCACTCAAGCATTGACCTGCCTTGAGTTTGCTTAACCCGGAGGCCACGCCAGGCCGCGTCCTCCGAGGAGGTGGATATGCAGATGGTCCACCGTTTGCCCCCCGTCGCAACCGCTATTGATGACGGTCCGATAGCCGTTCGAGAGCCCTTCTTGCTCGGCGATCTTGCGGACGACCACGAACAAGTAACCGATGAGATCAGCGTCGCTGGCTTCTAACTCGGCCACCGATCTGATCGCGCGCTTGGGGATCACCAGCACGTGAGTCGGCGCTTGAGGATTGATATCGCGGAAGGCCAGACAGCGGTCGTCCTCGTAGACGATGTCGGCCGGGATCTGCTTGTCGATGATCTTCTGGAAGATGGTCGACATGTTGGTTCCTCGCAGTGGTGACGTCGCGGTCGGCATCCAACGCCGCCGCATGATGCGGCACGGTAACGCTCCGTATCCACCTTCAAAACCGTGCGTGACTCTTTCCGAGGTTTCGCCATGCGAGCTTTGTATTCCCGGTCCAAGATGCTTTTCACCCGCCGCGGCAACGTGCTGGTGGTATCCGCCGCGTTTCTGGTGTTTGTGCTGATGTTCGCCGCCTTCACTATCGACATCGGCTACATCGCTGTCGCCCGGACCCAACTGCAAAACGCGGTTGATGCCGCGACGCTGGCCGGAGCAATGGAACTCGATTCCAACGCGGACCAGACCATCGTGGCCACCAAGGTCAAAGACGCGGTGATGGAAATTGCCTCGCTCAACAAAGTCGGCAACCAGCCGGGACTCATCCTGGACCGCGACGTCGATATCGAACTCGGTCGTCAGGACTGGAGTACGAGTTCCCAATCGTTCGTCTTCAGCTTTGGAGCCAACGCCACTCCCTACAACATTGTGCGAGTCACCGGCCGACTCACGCAGACCAATACTGCGAGTGGCACCGTTGACCGCAGACTGCCTCTGTTCTTCGCTCCTGTGCTGGGCACGGAGAAGACGTCGCTCGAAACCGGTTCCGTCGCCACGTACCAGCCGCGTGACATGATGCTGGTGCTCGACTACTCCGCGTCGATGAATGACGACACCGAGTTCCTCAGCATCCCTGCATTGGGTTCCTCTGCGGTGACGAGCGGCATCACTCAGATGTGGAACGACCTCGGCAGCCCGGCGTACGGGAACATGCCGTTTACCCCCGGGTTCCTGACCGTCGGCGGCACGGCTGCCAACGGGACCATTCCCCATGTGGACGTGACGTTCAAAGGCACGTCCGTGTCGGTCGAATCCACCATTGCCCTCACCACTGTGAAGCTCAAGTTCTCTAACGGCAACTTGCAGACGTTCTCGGGACTAACAGCCAACTCAGGCACATTTACGGGTAGTAGCCCGAATAACAACAAACGCATTACCAACGTCTGGGTTCAATCGGGCACCAACGCGAACCTCTCCACCGAAACCTGGGGAGAGAAGTTCAACTTCACCGAC
Organism: uncultured Planctomycetaceae bacterium; assembly: GCA_964386705.1. GTDB lineage: Bacteria > Planctomycetota > Planctomycetia > Planctomycetales > Planctomycetaceae > AM-0621. Next base: position 3,845 of record CAYLTY010000050.1, on the reverse strand, counting down.
AGCGATATCATCACCCATCTGGGACTGGGAACCTACCCGTACTCGGCGGGTTCGTGGTCAGACTTCATCAACTATGTGAATACCAGCAGCTACGTGAATACGGCCGGCTTCCGCTACAAGTATGGCAGCATGTGCCTGATCAACTACTGGATGGAAGGTTTTCCACAGAACTCTCAAACGCCGGGCTTGTGGGTGTGCTCCGCTCAACCGCTCACCCTGCTGAAGAATTCCTGCGATACGCTGGTGGACTACATCGACAACGTCGAAGCCGACGACAAGATCGGACTGGCGATCTATTCGCACTCGAATACAGCCGGTGCCGTCAAGGAATCCGGGCTGACGAGCAACTACGCCTCGATCAAACCGCTCTACCGTCAACGACAGGCGGGTCACTATACCGGCGGAACAAACATCTATGCCGGTATGAAAGTCGCCCGTGAAGAACTGGAAGCCAACGCTCGCCCATCCGCATTTCGCATGATGGTCGTGATGACCGACGGCCTGCCGAACCAGCCCGCCAACAATCCATCCGGCCTGGTCGTCACCGAAGCCTACAACTGCAAGAACTCCAAGATTCGCGTGATGACCGTGACGGTGGGAGTTGAAGCTGACACCGCGCTGATGCAGCAGGTTGCCGACATCACGGGCGGCATTCATTTCAATGTTCCCGGTGGCGCTTCCTTCGCCGCTTACGAGCAGGCTCTGAAAGACGTCTTTCAGAAGATCGCCGCCAACCGCCCTCTGAAGCTGCTGCCGTCGCAGTAATCGGAATCGGCCAGAGACGGCTACTTCTGACTCTGCAGCTTCTGCATGGCGGCGGCGTAGCGTTTGCCAAATTCTCGCAAGGACGGCGAGTCGAAATGGATGCGGTCAGACTTGGCGTTCAGGTCCTTCGAGGAGACGACGGCGGCGTTTGGAACTTGCTTGGGCACCGTATCGAGCTGCTCATTAACAAGCTGCGAATTGCTTTTCAGGAACTCGCCGAGTTTTCCCGCCACGAAGGGCACGTCGCCCGCGCCAAGGTCAGCTCGCAGATCGCGGACCATGCCACTCAAGCGTTCGCCGTAGTTCTTCGCAGTGGTTTCAGAACCGGCGTCGGCTTCGCCCTGATGCCACAAAATGCCTTTCAAGGTGCCATCTTTCATCGCGGCTTTCGCGCGAGCGACCGCCTGCTTGTAGAGATCCCCGCCCTTCTGCCAGCGTGACAATGGCGTCCCGCCAACCGCGCAGGGCACCAGCCCAATCACAACCGACTCGTCTGCATCGGCCATGGTGCGCGCAAAGGCAGACCCCAAACCGACGCCGGCAATCATGGGCTTGTCGAAATGCAGAGGATCCAAACCCGGAGCCCAGGTCTCTTCCTTCGTGAACTTGATGACGCGCGGATGAACCTGCTTGTCGACCTCTTCAATGACGCCGCGACCCGCCATGTTCGACTGGCCGATCAGCAGGTAGAGATGCAGTTTCTCTTTGGCAGGCAGTTTCACCGGGTCGTCAGCGAAGGCCTGTGAAACCATGCCTACGCAGAGCAACAGCAGGCACCAGAGTCGTCGCATTGGATCAGTCCTCGCCAAGGTTCGTGGTCGATCAGAAGCTAGCGTGCGTTTCGTTGATACTACCGGCTAGCGCGCGGTCAGGGTCGAACTTGTAGGATGTGGGCTGGCACCGTGTGCGGGTTCAACTGCACGAAGTTTCTGGCGCCGTGCCATGTGTAGGACTGACCGGTCAACAGATCGCAGACCTGATAGGTCGAGCCTTCGTGCAGACCAAACTCGTCGAGTGACAGTGTCACGAAGCCGTGCTGAGTCGCGTGGGGGTCCAGATTCACAACAGTCAGCAGCATGTTGCTGCGGTCTTCGGTACGCTTGCTGTAAGCCAGCAACCGGTCGTTGTCGGTGTGATGGAACCGCAGTCGCTCATTGGTTTGTAGCGACACATTCTGGCGGCGGATGTTGTTCAATACCGAAAGCAGCTCGCGCAGGCTGTGGTCCGCATTCAGGTTTCGTTGACGAATCTCGTACTTCTCGGAATCGAGGTATTCTTCGCTGCCGGGCTTTACCGCAACGTCTTCGCAGAGTTCATAAGCGGGACCGTAGATGCCGTAGTTCGCAGCCAACGTTGCCGCCAGGATCACTCGCGAAACGAAGATTGGTCGCCCGCCATGCTGCATTTGTTCGGTCAGAATATCAGGCGTATTCGGCCAGAAGTTCGGACGGTAGAAGTCGTGAGCTTCGGTCTTGGTGAGCGTTTCCAGGTACTCGATGAAGTCCTGCTTCGAGTAGCGCCAGGCGAAGTAGGTGTAGGATTGCGAGAAGCCCAGCTTCCCCAGGCGGTTCATGATCTTGGGGCGCGTAAAGGCTTCAGCGAGGAAGAGCACATCAGGATGCTTGGCCTTCAGTTCGCCGATGCACCATTCCCAGAACGGAAACGGTTTCGTATGCGGATTGTCGACGCGGAAGATCTTCACGCCGCGATCGATCCAGAACTGGAAGACGCTCTTCAACTCCGCCCACAGCTCCTTGAAACCCGGAGTTTCGAACTCGAACGGATAGATGTCCTGATACTTCTTCGGCGGGTTCTCGGCGTATTGAATAGTGCCGTCCGGCCGGGTTTTGAACCATTCTGGATGCGCTTTCACATAGGGGTGATCCGGAGCGCACTGGAACGCGATATCGAGCGCCAGTTCCATGCCGTGTGTCTGCGCCGCGGCCACCAGTGCAGCGAAGTCATCCAGCGTGCCGAGTTGCGGATGAATCGCCTTGTGGCCGCCTTCCGCCGCACCAATCGCCCAAGGGCTGCCGGTGTCTCCCGGTTGAGCCGTCGGGTTGTTGTTCTTGCCCTTGCGGAACTTGGTGCCAATGGGATGAATCGGGGGCAGGTAGAGCACATCAAAGCCCATCGCCGCGACATAGGGCAGGTACTCGATGACATCCCGTAATGTGCCATGCTGACCGGGCACGGCCGAGCAGGAACGCGGGAAGACTTCGTACCACGCGCTGAAGCGAGCCCGCTCGCGATCGACCGTGATCTGATAAATCTGCTCGGAGAACGAAGCCAGACTGCGATCCGCGAACTGCAGCATCAGCTGGCTCAAGGCCTCGTTGGTACAGACGGTCCGGCAGATGTCCGTCGTCAGTTCGGCGCGGATGCGACCGGCCCACTGCTTCAGCTCTTTCTGAGCGTCGCCCTTCGCTCGTCCGGCGGCGGCATCAATCAGTCGCGCACCGATTTCGAGGTCCACGCGGATGTCCTGTCCGGCGTCGATCCGTTTGGCCAGGTCGCGGCGCCACGTCACGTAATGATCGACCCAGGCCTCGATCTGGTAGTCGTAGCTCCCCATCTGCGAAACGATGAAGCTGCCGCGCCAGCGGTCGTTGTCGATAAATACGAAGGGAGATTCCGTCCACTGCATCGTGCCGACCGGTCGCGACTTCAGCACGGCACACGCCACATCATGGCCGTCGGTGAAGACATCCGCTTCCACCGTCACACGATCCCCGACCGTGCGTTTGACCGGGAATCTCCCGCCATCCAGACAGGGAGTGACACGTTCAATGACAACTCGCGAACGACCGTGGATGACATCCATGACGAAAGCTCCCCGACTCCAAATGATCCAGTTCTGACCGGCAATTGCCTGACGGAAGTCTCGGCGGCGTGCGGCCCTTTCCGAGTCGACTCGGGCACCTGCGAGCGACTTGCATGCCGATCGTCTGCGAAAGATAGCGACCGCAGAGAGCGGTTTGGCAATGTGGCGGACTCTAATGATTGGCGGATCTGGGGAAAGTCGCGACCGCGACCGTTTTTGAGTCCCTAGCGAATATGGGCTTTGGGCCTTATCCTAC
>CAYLTY010000049.1:0-41318 GCA_964386705.1 uncultured Planctomycetaceae bacterium | reverse complement strand
TTCCGGACAACCCGGCATTGCGAATAGCACAGTCAATCACGAAGTTGGTGCTGGTGCCGATCAACGTGCAGGTGCCACCCAGCACTGCCGCTAAAGACAGCGTAATCAGTAGCTAGGAAGGAGAGATCCGCAACTTCTTAGCCACATGCACGAAGATCGGCAGAAAGAAGGCCACCAGTACGGTGTTATTCATGAAGGCGGACAAACCCGCGACGGGGCCAATCAACCGCAGGAGCGGCGTGCCCTCCTTAGGGCGTCCAAGCAGCACACGGCTGAGAAAGTCGATCGCACCAGTCGTCTGCAGACCAGTACCCACGACGAACAAGGCGCCGATGGTCAACATCGCCGGGTTCGAAAAGCCCTTGGCGGCGTCTTCGAACGTAATCACCTTGCAGCACACGAGGATCAGCAGAGCGACGAACATGACGATCTCTGCCGGAATGGTCTCCTGCATCAGAGCCAGGATGAGACCCACCAATACCAGCAACGTCACAGCCATCGCGAACGACATTGACTCAACTCCTCATCGCGTACTTGCAGATCGAATTTCGAAACACCGCATCCTGCGGCCAACGCGGACTGAATGTTACTCGGGCAGAGGCTTGCCTTTGGTTTCCGGACCCAACCAGATGATGACAACACCGACGAGATAGATGGTGCTCATGATCGAACAGGCTTTGGGTAAGCTGCCGCCCAGGAGGTCGATCAACGTGGCGACCTGCAATCCGCCTGCAGCGGCGATCACGCGGCCAAAGTTGAAACAGAAGCCTTGGCCGGTTGCTCGCACCGAAGTGGGAAACAATTCTGGGAAGTACAGCGGAAAGAAGCCGTACATCGCCGCTGTCGCTCCGCCCATCAGGAATACGAAGAACTCGAACTTAGGAGTGTATGCGTCATTCAGCAGGAACGTACCGAGGCATGACAACATCGACAGCACGCAAATCAGCGCGTACGTCGGACGGCGTCCCAGGTAATCAGCGACCAATGCGGCGGCGATCGTGCCGACAATTGCGCCCGCGGAAGACCAGATCTGCGTCCACGCGGCCGCGTTGGCAACATTGCTGGCTTCGCCAAGTTTGCTTGCCCAGGCGGGGACTCGTTGCACCGATCCCCAAGTTCCCAGAAGGGCCACGCCAGCCAAGGCGGCTCCGAACAGCATCGAGCGCATGATGCTCTTCGACTGGTCGACCGAGATGGAATTTCCAACCGAGGCTCGCTTCAGAAATTGTCGCACTGGAAACAAATAACCCAGCAATGCGACGACGAAGCCCACAGGTGTTGCGATGATTCTGAGGGGTGTGTTCTTCACGTCTGGCGTCCAGACGTAGATGATCAACACAGCGCCCATGCAACCGATAATGACGCCCAGCAGGTCGCTGTTCGACCAGAAGCTCGTGGTGCCTTTTTCCTTGCCCTCTTCCCACTTGTGTGATTCGGGTACGAACACACGAACGAAGAACACCAGCAGAGCGGGTAGCGCACCACTCATCATGAGGAATCGCCAGCCATCGTTGGCAAAGAGCGATGCGGAGAATTCGGGTGACAGGCCAATCGTTTCAAAGATTGACCGCAAAGTGCCAACGACGCTGCTCAACCACAATCCCATGAACCCGACCAGTGCGAAGCCGACGTTTGCCGCCGCACCGATCAACCCGGCGATGAACGCTCGGGATTTGCCCGGCCAGATCTCATTGACGAGAGCCACACCCAAGGACCACTCGCCGCCCATGCCTAGCGAAGCCATGAAGCGCAACACCGCGATATGCCAGGGTTGCTCGGCCAAGCCACAAAGGCCTGTGAATACGGCGTAGGCTAGGATGCTCAATGACATCGCGCGGACTCGGCCAATGCGGTCGCCCAGCCAGCCGAAGAGCACACCACCCGTCGCTGCTCCGACGAGGAATACCGCGATGATGACTCCAAACCAGGCTTCTGCGTCCGCTGCAATCGCTTTGGCTTGATCCGCTGTCAGGGCGTTGCCCACACCGGCGACCGCGTTGCCCAGCAGCTCTTTCAAAGCTGGTTTGCCGGTCATGGGGAACAGGCCGATTTCAAAGCCATCAAACAACCAGCCGAGCAAGGCGGCTACCAGAGCCATGTATTGCCCGAACTTCCCGTCCTTTTGTTGCGTCATCAAAAGCACCTTGCCCGAAGTGAAGAATCTGTGATTGAGGTCATCAGAAGGGGATCAGTGAAGTCGCGTCGGCGAAGACTTGGCTATTCATCGGGACGGAGACGAAAGTCTGTAGGTCGGACATCCAGTCTGACTGCCGGACAAGATTGCCCGGCCTACTTGTCATGCCAGTTCGCACGGTCCATTAGCCCTCCGAATGGCCAATCACGATCAGTCGGAGTTTGACGGGCACAGCTTGCTCCTTGGCCTTGCCGTTCAGCACTGCGTTCAAAACCCAGTGGTCGTCGCCTTGCTTCTCCAGCTTGGCTGTATCAGCGGCCTTCTTGGGATCAACGAGCGAAAAGATCGCGGGGTGAGTCGCTCCAGATGCCTTGGCACTCGACTTGGCCAACGCGTTGAAGTTGGCGATGTTGTCGGTTTTGGTGTCGGCTGCAGCGGGCAGAGCGAGCAGGAAGTCGGCAGTTTCACTGGTGCCGACATGATTCCCATCAGAGGGCTGCAGACCGAAACGCAGGGTGTAGACACCGGGCTTGATCTGCTGATTGCGGAAGTCGGTGAAGTCCGCTCCCTTGGCGACTCGAATCGCCCCGACGAGTTGTCCCGCCTGGAACGGATACATCTGCGACAGGCTGGGCTTGAAGCCGTCTTTCACGGCGACGTTGTCCACGAACCAGACTTCCACGATCGCACCCTTCGGCCCGGCGATCTGATGTCCTTGCGGAGAAATCAACTTCGCGACGTCGGGAGCCAAGGCGTCCGGCAGACCCTTGACTGTTTCCAATTTATGATCAGCCGCAGCCGTAAACGAACTGGCGAGCAGACAGACCGCAACGAAGGCCCAGGCACGCAGTGGCATTGTGAGACTCCAGAAGACAATTGGGGTGGGAGCAGACCGGGAACGCAGGCAGGACGCTCACGAATAGTAGAGTTCGGGCACGAATTGTGCGCCAGATGGCGGCCCAATTTGCAGGGGGCGCGGCCAATGACCGGGAAGGTGATGGATACGTGTTGGGCCGGTCGAATCTGTCCACAACGGCTTGCTGGCCGTCGTTCGCGACTATTGAGCAGGCGACAGCGCTTCCACGAGTGCAGCTTCAATCGTGAGCCCCGGGCCGAAGGCCAGCATCACGATGGGGCCGGTGATGCCCGTTTCCAGCAAACGCTCCAGAACAAAGAGCACGGTCGGAGATGACATATTCCCGAACTCGGCGAGCACGCCTTCTGACGTTGCCCATTGAGCCCGGTCGAGCCCCAGCGCTTCGCCGCAGGCAGTGAGGATGCGCGGCCCACCAGGGTGAATGGCCCAACCGGCCACGTCCTGAAGCGTCATGCCGAAACTGGCGAGCCACTCGCCAGTCCAGCGGCCGAGGTGCGTTCGAATGAGATCCGGGACCTTGGCAGACAAGGTCATCTCAAACCCGTGATTGCCGATCTGCCACGTCATCTCCTGCAGCGTGTCGGGCAGCACGCAGGAACCAGAACTGCGGTACTGGACGCGGCCCTGATCCGACTGGCCAAGAACGACAGCCGCCGCGCCATCTGCGAATAGCGAGTTAGAGACAATGCGATCCGGCGACCAGCCGTATTGATGATGCAGACTGCAGAGTTCCGAGGCGACCATCAGCACTCGCGCCTTCGAGTCGGCCTGGGCGAACGCGTTAGCAACTCGCAAGCCGTTCAGAGCTCCATGACAACCCATGAACCCCAGATGTGTGCGTGTTGTGGACGGACGCAACGGCAGCGTTTGCAGGATCTCGACATCAAGGCCAGGCGATTGAAAGCCCGTGCAGGAGACCGTGACCAGATGGGTGATCTCGCCAGGTTCGCAGTTTGCCGCCTGCAATGCTTGTTGAGCTGCCGTCGTTCCGAGCTGTCCCGCATGTGCCGCGTAGCAGGCCATTCGAGCTGATGTCGCTGGTCCGTGTTCGTGACCGGATGCCGGCTCGGCATAAAATGACTGGCGAGTGCTGAGACCTCCCTCTGCAGCCTTCAGGATCACGCTGTGGCGACTCTTCACACCCGAACGCCGGTAGAGTTCTCGCAGGAGGCGGCCTTCACCTTCCGATTGTGCATTGAACGGTGCGACGAGTTCAGCGGCATCCTGCTGAGAAATCCTCACAGGCGGCACGGCAGTACCAAATCCGGTCAGGCTTACGGGCATCGGATTGGTCTTTCGTTGTGTTGTACTGCGGTCTGACTGCGAGGGGTGAATTGTTCGCTGGCATTGGTCTGCGGACGGATTGGTGCTGGCTCGCGTACTGCCCTCAGCGAGGATGGTGCGTTGAGGGACCTCATCACAGGCTCCGCGATGCGAGGGCAATATCGAAGTAGCTCAATCGACGTGCGAACCAATCCCGGACTTCGCAGCAATCGTGCCAATCCGCGACAGATCCAGGCCCGCTGTCGAATGATGCGGCGATGCTGGACGGTCCATTGCAAAGCCCACTCGTCACGCCACTCATTTGCTGCGTTGCAGGCCAGAGAGCTCACAGCCAATGCGGATTCGATCGCGCCGGCCATGCCTTCGCCCGTGAAGGGTTCCACATAACCCGCGGCGTCGCCCGCGAGGAACAATCGTTCGAGGGCTACTCGAGCAGGAGCTTGAGTCAGCAGCGGTGTTCCTGACCACTCGGCGCCGGTTAGAAAGTCACAGGATTGGCCAGTTGCTTCGGCAGCGATGCGAGCGGCTGTTGCTCCCAGCCCGCCTACCTCTTTTGCGGCGGAACGATCAAACGCCGCCGCGATGTTCCAGCAGCCGGACTCCACCTGCGTCAGACCGACATAGCCCGCACGTCCCACCAGCATGTGAATCGCGCCGCCGCTGAAGTGATCAGGCACTTGAGCAACCTCGCAACCGCCACCCAACCGGGAATGCAGCGCCGCTTCGGATTGCTGGTGACAGGGCCGAAGAGCCGCCAATTGGTGCGTCGAAGGATGTCCCAGGCCATCCGCAGCTACGACTACCTTGGCGGCGACTTGCTCAGTTGAGTTCGAGCCGAATTCTGCGTTGCGCAGCTCGATCGTGACGAGCCGTCGATCTGCGAAGCACTCACCTACGGTTGCCGTTGCGTCGGTCCAAACTTCCACACCGGCGGATTGAGCGGCCTGCATCAGGGCGAAGTCCAAGGCTGATCTGGAAACAGCCCAGCCGCGCGGCATCGGAAGTTCGGCCGCTCTGCCAAACGCTCGCAGCGACAGTTGATTGAGTTCAACTGGCTTCAACCCCTCAACGATGTCAGCCAGCCCAACGGCTTTTAGGCCGTGAATCGCTCGAGCATTGAGACAACACCCACAGACTTTGCGACGCGGAAACGGCTTGCGTTCGACCAGCAGCACGTCGAGGCCCGAAAGTGCCAGCTCTCGCGCAACAATAGATCCGGTGACGCCGGAACCGATCACTACCACGTCGCGCAGCTGGCAATCTGAGATGTCGCGCGGTGGGGCGCTCATGATTTGCTCCATGAGAGCAGGAACCGCTGCGGCCAATGAGTTTCGAAGCTCGCCTCGCGCAAGCCGGCAGCGTTCGCGAGCTCTTGAGCCTCAGAAATACTGAAGGCTCCCGCGACGGAAAGAGGGCCGTCGACATGCACGATGTGCGAGCGAGTCAGCAGCAGACTTCCGAACTTGGCCAAAGCATAGCCCGCACGACTGCGGATCAAATCATTGACCAGCACAAGTTGATTGGTGGCCTCAGCCATCTTGCGCAGGACGCCAATCGCGTCGTCTTCATCCAGATGGTGCAGAAACAACGAGCAGACGATCGCGTCGAAACCTGCAGGCAAAGGTTCGTGCAAGATGTCGAGCTCGATGAACTCAACATCGGCTTGATGCAGTCGCGCTCGTTCGGTGGCGACGGCTAGAGCGGTCGAGCTGATATCGGCTCCGACGAACTGCAGCGGAAGTCGTTGTTGACGAGCACGCAGCGCCAAGGCCACCGTGACGTCACCGCCTCCGCAGGCGAGATCGAGGATCCTAAGTTCCTTGCCTGCAGGTTGAATACCTGCCGCCAGACGCTTCAAGCTGGGCCAGAAGATCGCTGCGCTGCGACTCCACCAGTTGATCCGTGCGAGACCCTTCAAGGCGAGCCGGTGTTGAACCGCATCCAGGCCGGGCTGGTCCATCAATTCGGGCTCGCGGCGGCGGATGTTCAGAGAGTCCAGCATAGTTCTCGGTGTCAGTTGATCGGCTGCATTTGTGGAGATGATCCGAACCATGATTAATCGTTCGGCTTCCGCGCCACAAAGCATCCGTAGCTCATTGCTCCGGAACGGTACGCTTCCAGGATGGTTGTGAAGTCGTCGAGGAACTGCGTTGTTTGTCGGTCGATCAGGCGAGCTAGCCAGCGAACTCGGGTTTGTTCGACCCGACGTCGGCAGATGCTCCAAGTTTCTGCGACGCGATCGGTCCAGTCACGAACTGGCTCCACAATCAGGCCGGCGGCGGTCATCCAATTCACGTAATCGTCAGCACTTCCCAGCGAAGGGCAGAGGAACCCTCTACACACTTGCCGCACCTGCTCAGCTCCAACGGGCTCACCAGAGTGCGGACCAGCCAGCCAGGCGCAGATCACCATGCGCCCTTCCGGACGCAGCCACTCAGCCGCACGACGAAAGAATTCCGGTTTGTCGAACAAATGTTCGGTGCACTCGATGCTCCAGACGACATCTGCTGTTGCCGGTCCAAACTGAGCAGCCTCTGCGTCGACTCGTCGACATGTTGTCTGCTGCGCGACGCCTTCCCATCGCGCGGACGCCGTGGCCCATAAACGTTGCACAGGGCTCAGTGTGATGCCGGTGACTTCAGCACCGTAGCGTTTCGCGAGTCGGATAGACGAACCGCCCATCCCGCAACCTACGTCAATGACTCGATCACCCGGTTTGATCCGGGCGAGTTCGACCAGGGTGTCTGTCAGATTGAGCTGAGCGGCTTCCGGGGTTTCACTTGCTTCCCACAGCCCATGATGAATGTGCTGTTCCCAGAGCAGGCGATAAAACAGCGTCGACAGGTCGTAGTGAAACTGAATCTGAGGCTTGGAGACCGTACTGACGCTGATCATGGTCAACATTCCTCAAGGTGTGAGCAGACCGCCCGCCGCGGCTTGTCGGCCGAAAAACGCAGAGCTGAAACTGCACGGATGAAATCCTCGTGCCTGAGCGAGGCATTCCACAAACGGCGGCCTATTTTGTGCCAACCTCGGATATTTCGATCGTTGCCAGCACGCCTTGTCGGGTTGCGAACGTCCGGTTAGATTCCCGCCCGCTTCGAGCACGCCATCATAGCTCAGTCGGTAGAGCGACGCTTTCGTAAAGCGTAGGTCCTCGGTTCAAGTCCGAGTGATGGCCTTCTCTCTTGTGCTCCAGTCGTCGGTTCCGACGCTCTTCCTGGTCGCCTCGGTGTTGCGATCGAAGTCACTCTGCTGGGGCGAACTGCATCGTTTCGCACGCCCAGATCAACAGGACCTCATGACTCTGTGGGCAGCCGCGTGCCGCAGCGGTCAGTGGGTTATCAGTCCTGACTCGTGCTTCGGCGAATCAGCCAGCATCGAATGCGAACGATTCATCAAGGTGGGAGCCCGTAGATAGCCAGAATCGACGTTATTTCCCTCACATCGAGCGGGCGCGATCGAGCTTTGGATGTCCCGACCTGCGACAAATAGACCGCACAACGTGACGAAGTTGTTGCGGCTGACTGCAACGTCAGGCGAAACCCAAGACGCCCAATAAATGGGTATTATCACTCAGTGTTCAGCAGCCTTCGCTGATCAATAAATTCTGAGTTAACCGTCAGTTTGCTTCGCAGGGTGGCACCGGCATTGCAATGTCTTCTCTTGCTTCACCGGGCTGTCGCGTGACGTCTCTGCGTCACGGCGTGCTCCAGTCCTCCTCGCAGGAGAATCATGATGGGTTGGGATCAAATCTCGGGCAACTGGACGGAGCTTAAAGGTCGCATCAAAGAGAACTGGGGCCTGCTGACCAACCATGAACTGGAAGTCATCGATGGTGAATGGGATCAGCTCGTCGGCACTTTGCAGGCTCGCTACGACCTGACGCGCGAACAGGCCGAGCGGGAAGTCGAGAAGTTGTGTTCGGGCTACGGAGCTCCGAGCCGGGCTCCATAATCCCCGCTTGATGAACCATTTTTTACCTCTGGCAGCGGCGCATTGTTTGCAACTGAAAGGGAACTCATGGCAGCTAAAAAAGTCCTGATCTATCACGCACCTGGGTGCGCTGGCTGCGAGGCAGCCATGGACTTCCTTTATCAGCAAGGGATCTGCTTTACGCCTAAGGATATTACTCATGGTGCGGAAGCACTCGATGAGTTTGATCAACTGCATACCGAATTAACTCCCACCATCGTGGTCGATGGCGAAGTGATCGTCGGTTTTGATCGCAGGAAGCTGGAAGACGCTCTGATGAACTGACATCTGGGAAACGTCCGTCGCTGCGACCTCGATGCTGGATGGGGTTGTCGGCAATTTCTATTTCAAAGAGGAGGATCGTCATGATTCAACGAATGACATCGCGAGTCTTAGCCGCTCTGGCTTTGACTGGCTGCCTCGCTGTTGGGGCAATAGCTGCCGAGAGGCATGAAGGTAAAGTGGTCGAAGCGAATAACAACAAGCTGACCATGACTAACATGGATGGATCCAACAAGCACACGCATGATGTGGCATCGGATGCCAAGATCACTCGAGAAGGCAAAACAGCCAAGCTTGAGGATCTCAAGAAGGGTGACACGGTGGACGTGTTGGTCGGTGATCGCGGTGGCAAGGAAATGGCCATTGAATTGGCCGCTCGTCCTGGCACCAAAGACGTTAAGAGGACAACCATCGAAGTTCGATCTGACGGTGTGAAAGTCACACGAGATCCCGTTGTCCGGGATAAGGACCTTGTTCCGTCAGCGACTTTAGAGTCGGCTCGCGCCAGCAAGATCATCGGCACGTCAGTCATGAACCGCTCTGACGAAAACCTGGGTAAGATCGAAGAGATCGTTCTCGATCCTCACCGGGGCAAGATCAGCTATGCGGTGCTGTCGTTCGGGGGCTTTCTGGGAGTTGGCGACAAGTGGTTCGCCATTCCATGGGATGCCCTGAACGTCAAGTATGAGAACGACACCAAGGACAAGTTCCACTTTGTGTTGAACGTCGACAAGGAGCGTCTGAAGAACGCTCCGGGATTCGACAAGAATCACTTCCCGGACATTGCTAATCCCAAGTGGTCTGTGGATGTCGATGTGTTTTACAAGGACGGGAGCCGTTAGGGCTTCCGTTCGAGTCGCCAGCACACGCCCGAGTGCGCTGGCGATTTCTCCGCAACCTGATGATGGACAGCAAAGAAGCTTAGAATCCGAAGTGAAGCTGAGGTCGATTTAGCTGAGCGGCTTTGGCACGCTTCGGATTCGTTTCATGTTCGAAGGCACCGGCGAGGGATAACTTCGCCGGTGCTTTTTTTGTTTTTGCACATCAGGACTCGCAGTGCGTTCATTGGAACTCCGCTCGGCCATTGCGCACGACTACTCCCCTCGCCCCCGTATTTCCGGGGAGAGGGGTCGGGGGAGAGCGGTTATGCAGACGTTGCTCAGGAGTTAACCCCTGACGCTTTTTTGTGCCAGAAGTGAGCATTCTGGATTCCTGCTGTGGAACTGCCCCTCACCCCCAGCCCCTCTCCCCAGAGTACTGGGGCGAGGGGAGCCAGACTTATAATCGCGACGACCGGATTCAGTCCCAACAAACAGTGCTAAATGAAGGCTCACTCTTTATTGCTGCATGAGCGGCGCGAACTTTGCGGAGTTGATGTCCACGCAAAACCTGTTTCACGGCTCGCCATCGACCGGCAGTTCATACGGAGGACATCATGAGCTTTATACTCAAACGCAATAGCCTGTGGGCTGCACTATCCCTGAGCGCACTGGCACTCGGAGTTACCTACGGGGCGGACAAAGAGAAGAAGGCTGCACCGCCGCCATCCAGTTATTCACCCGTAGTACCCAAAGAGAAGTTCGCCGATGTCGTGACGCGGATGAAGGCTGACAAGCCGGACATCATGAAGCGGCAAATGGACCTGCTGGAAGAACGGTACGACCTCAGTGAGCAGCCTGCTAAGGGCGTGCAGATGAGCCGCGGGAAAGCCGTGCAGGAAGGCCCTCGCGCGAAGCTGGCCAGCAAGGTCACGTGGCAGAAGTTGGGAGAGATGACGCCCGAGAGCATTCGCGGCTCGGAACTGTTTCCGGCGGGATTCATGCCGTTACCGCATCCCAATCACCCGGAAGGAGGCATGCTCTTTCCAAAGTTTCACATCAATGAGATCAAAAAGCAGGAAGGCCGGGATCTGACTCGCTTCGACCTCGATTTTGATCTGCCTGATCACTTTCTACCCGAGTTTCCGCCGCCCATCTTTCTCACAACACGGCCCGATCTCGGTGACGTCTCGCAAGGTAAGCTGGTAACCATCGAAAATTACTTTGAGCTGTTCGAAGGCATCTTGAATCCAAAGCAGCTCGAAGGTTTGCGGTTGCTGGTGACACCCTTCCCGCAGCAGCAATTCAATCAAACCGATGATCGCCGTACCGAACGCGCCAGTCGCGGTGTGATGTGCTTCGAGTGTCATGTGAATGGTCACACGAACGCGGCGACTCACCTGGTGGGTGATATTCGGCCGCAGGAATTTCGACATCGCATTGATACTCCGTCATTGCGCGGCGTGAATATCCAACGCCTGTTTGGTTCGCAGCGTGCTCTGCGGTCGGTTGAAGACTTTACTGAGTTCGAGCAACGAGCTGCTTACTTCGATGGTGATCCCGTGATTGCTACCAAGAAGGGTGTCAACATTCTGGATCGCGGCAGCCAGGTGCATTTCATGGCTGAGTTTCAGGCTTTGTTGGATTTCCCGCCAGCTCCGAAGCTGAACGTGCTCGGCAAGCTGGACCCGACGTTAGCAACGGAATCTGAACTGCGTGGTCAGGAATTGTTTTTCGGCAAAGCTCAGTGCAGCGTGTGCCATCCGGCTCCGTATTACACCGACAATTCGATGCACAATCTGAAGGCTGAGCGGTTCTATAAAACACAGATGATCAACGGTCGTCTCGCTGCCGTGGATGGTCCGATCAAGACCTTCCCGTTGCGAGGTATCAAGGAGTCGCCTCCTTACCTGCATGACGGGCGGTTGCTGACATTGGAAGACACGGTCGAATTCTTCAACTTGATCCTGGGGACGAAGCTGACCGGCAAGGAAAAGGTTGACCTGGTCGCATTCTTGCGAACTCTGTGAGGAGAGCACGATGGCGTCGCTCTGCGATCTACCGTGATCGGGACAATGTGGTCTCGATCACGGTGGATCGAACGCAGGACGATCATACCTCAAGCACTTCGCGAATCGACTGATCCAGCAAGCGGAGGATTTCATCAATCTCGGTTTCGCCCACAATCAATGGCGGCCCGAGCGCAATCCAGTGGGGATCGAATCGCGTAAGCAGGCCATTCGCTAAGGCTCGCTTCCCAATCTTCAGTCCAATCGGCGGATTGAACTGCGCCTTCGTGGCGGGATTGGCGACGATATCAAAACCGAGGAACAGCCCCTTCCCGCGGATCTGGCCGATGATGCCGTACTTGCGCAAGCCTTCGAGACCAGCCTTCAATCGAGCTCCCATCGCCCGCGCATTCGCGCAGAGGTCGCGGTCCACGATCTCATCCAAAGTCGCGAGTCCGGCGATGCACGCGATCGGGTTGCCTTCAAAGGTGTGTCCTTCGACGAAGCCCGGATTGACGGCCGGATCACCCCAGAACGCATCGGCCACGTGTTGACGGCACAGCACTGCAGACAGCGGTGCATACCCGCCGCTGATGCCCTTGCCGAGGCACACGATGTCCGGCGTCACTCCGAAGGTTTGAGCTGCAAACAGGTGCCCCGTGCGACCGGCCCCGTTGATGACTTCATCAAAGATCAGCAGCACGTTGTGCTTGTCACAGAGTTCCCGCAGCATTGGCAGGTATTCATCGGGCGGGTCGATCACGCCTCCCGTATGCCCGATCGGTTCGACGATGACGGCCGCGACGGTCTCGGGATCTTCCGCCTGAATGACGTCACTGATCAGGCTCGCGCATGTCAGGTTGCAGCTCGGGTACTCCTTGCCGAACGGGCAGCGGTAACACGTCGGCGGAAAGACATGCAGGAAGCCGGGAGCTAACGGCTCATTGACCGTCTTACGGGACGACAACCCAGATGCCGACAGCGAAGCCATCGTGGAACCATGCCAGCTTTGATACCGCGAGATGATCTTGTACTTGCCGGGATGCCCCGTGAGCTTGTGATACTGCCGTGCCATCTTGAACGCCGCTTCGGTGGCTTCTGATCCGCCGCACAACAGTTTGGCGGCGGCGAGGTCACCAGGTGCCAGTTCGACGAGTCGATTGGCCAGTCGCACAGCAACCGGATTCGAGCCATGCATCGGCGGTGAGAAGCACAGCGTGTCCATCTGCTGCTTGATGGCATCGATCACGCGGCGGTTGCTGTGCCCGACGCTGACCACATAAATGCCGGACAGCGCGTCCAGATACCGCTTGCCGTGTACGTCCCAGTAATAGCAGTCTTCCGCGCGAGTCATCAGCAGCGGGTCGCGTACAAAATCCTGCATCTGAGAGCGAATGAAGATCTTCCGCAGGAACTCTTCGTCGGTGGCTTGAGCGTCTGAGATGTGATCGGCGAGCGAAGTCATAGAGAGCCTTTGGCGGTTGGCTGGTGAGTCCAGAATGCAGCGCTCCACAAGGGACGGACAGATTGGAACGCTCAGCCTGCTGGCAGACCAGCGACCGCCGCATGACGACTCAGAGAATTGAGACGGTTGCAGATTCCTCCGGCAGACAATCACATCCCGTCAGGAGGTGTGTGATGTTGCGAGTACTGATGTTGCTGTGCTGCTTCGTGCCGCTGGTTGCCAAGGCAGGCGACTGGCCGCAGATCCTGGGACCGACTCGAACGGGCGTTGCCGAAAACGAGACTCTGGCCGACAAGTGGCCGAAGTCGGGACCTGCGCAACTCTGGCAGTACGCTGTCGGTGAAGGCTTCGCCGGAGTGGCCGTTGTCGGGCAAAAGGCCATCGTTTTTCATCGCATCGATGACGATGAAGTCGCTGAGGCTCTGGATGCATCGACCGGCAAACGGTTGTGGAAGCACACCAGCCCCACGAGTTATCAGCCGTCCTTCATCAACGATAGCGGTCCGCGAGTCGTGCCGCTGGTGCATGAAGATCGGATCTACCTCTACGGAGCGCGGGGCAAGCTTACGTGCCTGACACTCGATGCTGGCAAGCAGGTCTGGCAACGGGACCTTTACGCGGACTTCAGTGGCAAGCGCCCGATTCGTGGTGAGCCGCCGGAGGGCTATTTCGGGTTTGGCAGTTCGCCGATTGTCGAAGGCGACAAGCTGCTGCTGAACGTCGGCGGAACGAACGAAGCAGGCATCGTGGCCTTTAGTTTGAAGAACGGTGAAACGGTCTGGAAATCGACCACGGAGCGAGCGAGCTATTCGTCGCCGATCGCTGCGACCCTGGGTGGTCAACGACAGGTGATCTTTGCGACAAGGTTGAAGCTGCTGTCGGTCGATCCGAAGGACGGCAAGGTTCTGTGGGAGTTCCCGTTCGGCCAGCTTGGTCCCGCAGTTACAGCAGCTAATCCGATCGTGTTCGGCGATCGGGTCATTATCTCTGCCAGTTACGGCTTTGGTGCAAAGAGCGTCCGGGTGACGAACAAAGGCGCGACCGAGGAATGGAATTCGGACGAACTGCTGTCGAGCCAGTACACGACCAGCGTGCCGTTTAAGGACTGGCTTGTCGGTGTTCATGGTCGTCAGGATGGAGGTCCCGTATCGCTGCGGAAGCTTGATCCGGTCGGTCAGAAAGCGAGTGATCTGGAACCGAGTTTGGGTTACGCGACTCTGATTCGAGCCAACGATCGATTGCTGTTGCTCAAGACGAGTGGTGAACTGGTCCTCGGCAAACTGGGCGAAGGCGCCAGCTTCACCGAACTTGGGACTGCTTCGCTGTTCGGCAGCGGAGCGACCTGCCGGGCTTTGCCCGCCTTGTCGAACGGTCGGCTGTATGTGCGTGACGAGAAGACACTGAAGTGCTTCTCGCTGAAATAAACTGAAAGAGATCCCAGGGAGGCCGGCAAACAACTGAGTGGCAGTGCGAGAACTTGGGAGGGCGAGGCTCCTGCCGAGCCGTGCCGGATCGGAAAATAGGCGAGGCTGGAGCCTCGCCCTCCCGAACTCTGCCATCGTAGTTCGCAGTCTGTTTCAGTTCTTTGTCTGTCTCTGAGTCCCTCAACTTTGAAGCCTCTGGCAAAGGAGTTCTCGATGCAGTGTTCAAAACGTTGGCGGTTGTTGCTGATCACACTGGCGACTGTGTGGATGCTGTCCGCGCTGCAGCGATTGGCTCAGGCGGATGTGAAGTTGCCAGCCATCTTCACCAGTCACATGGTGATTCAGCGGGATCAACCCGTGCGCATCTGGGGTTGGGCGGCCGCCGGTGAAGATGTCACCGTCAGCATTGGTGAGACCAAAGTCGCGGCAAAGGCTGACGATCAGGGCAACTGGAAAGTTTCTCTGCCGGCGATGAAGTCGGATGGCAAGACGCACGCCATTCAGGTGCAGGGCAAGAACGCGATCAAGCTCGAAGATGTGCTCGTGGGCGAGGTCTGGATCTGCTCGGGTCAGTCGAACATGCAATGGTCCGTGCGTCAGAGCTACGACGCCGATCTGGAAGCACTCACCGCGAACTTTCCGCAGATTCGCCTGATCAGCGTGCCGCAGGTGGGAACGCAGGAACCGCAGAAAGACTTCAAGGGGCAGTGGGAAGCATGCACACCGCAGTCCGTCCGCGAGTTCTCCGCTGTGGGCTTTTTCTTCGGACGTCAGCTGCATCAGACGTTGAACGTCCCGATTGGACTCATCGACAACGCCTGGGGCGGTTCGGCCTGCGAAGCCTGGGTCCGCCGCGACTTGCTCGAGAAGGATGGCAAGTATTCGGAATTACTCGCGAAGTGGGATGACACCGCCAAGACCTACGATCATGCGAAGGCCGTGGCCGCGTACGAGAAGCAGGTTGAGCAATGGACCGAGGCCGCCAAGAAGGCGAAGGCCGAAGGCAAGCCTGAGCCACAGAAGCCGCGTGCGCCACAGAATCCGCTGGTCGGCAATCATCGTCCGGCCAACATCTACAACGGTGTGTTGAAGCCCACGATCGGCTACGGCATTCGTGGCGCGATCTGGTATCAGGGAGAATCCAATGCCGGACGTGCGTACCAGTATCGCGATCTCTTCCCGCTGATGATTCAGACCTGGCGCGATGAATGGGCTCAGGGCGACTTCCCGTTCTATTGGGTCCAACTGGCTGACTTCAAAGTCGAGCAGGAAGGTCCTGAAGAAAGCGACTGGGCCGAACTCCGCGAAGCTCAGACGATGACGATGGACAAGCTGAAGAACACGGGCGAGGCCGTCATCATCGACGTGGGCGAGGGACGCGACATTCATCCGCGCAACAAGATCACTGTCGGCAAGCGGCTGGCTCGCTGGGCGCTGGCGAAGGACTATGGCATCAACATCGCGGCTCAAAGCCCGCGTTACAAATCGCACGAGGTGAAGGGCGACAAGATCATCGTCACCTTCGACCACGTTGGTGGCGGTTTGCACGAATTCGACGTGCAACGCTCCGTCGGCTTCACCATTGCAGGCGAAGATCGCAAGTTTGTGTTCGCCAACGCCAAGGTGATCAGTCCTAACCAGGTGGAAGTTTCCGGCGAAGGCGTTTCATCACCCGTGGCAGTGCGCTATGGCTGGGCGAACAACCCTGTCTGCAACCTGCAGTCGATGGAAGGCCTGCCGGTCACTCCGTTCCGCACGGACACCTGGCCCGGCATCACCGCAAACGTGGTGAAGTAATTGGATCATCCGGCTCCTGTCGCCCCGCGTTGCGGGGAGAGACGGGGCGAGGGGAGCGATGACAGAAATCGCGCAGCAGTTCATGTCCTCGGCATGAATCCAATCTGAAGCATCGCACTCGCATTGGCAGGGTCACGACGCTGACTCCGCGGGTTGTGGTAGTCGTGCCGGTTGTGAGGGCTCAGCACAATCCGCAGGCACGACATCACCTGACAGGCGGACCACAATCTTCGCGTGTCACGCGATTGCACGACCCATCACGGACTTGTGATCTCATAGAGTCACTGCACGACTCCTCGCTCTGCTCGTCTTGCGAGTGCAGCTCGCTTTGATGGTCAGATGAAGAAGCCAGTATGAAGCTCACGTTGGTTCGGGTCGATGAGTCTCCGCAAAACGAGGCCATCGAGATCGACGGTTTACCCGCCGTCATTGGCAGCAGCTCCGATGCTCGAATTCGTCTGGACGATCACGGCGTGTGTTCGTTCCACTGCTCGATCACACGTCATCAGGACAACGTGATTGTGCGGGATCTCGGTTCGCGGCAAGGCACGTTCCTGAATGGCTATCGCGTCCGGGAGTCTGTGTTGCGGCACGGTGATCGAGTGGCTGTCGGCGGCTCGCAGTTTCGCGCACAGTTTCCCGGCTGAAATTGTCCGTGATCCTCGCAACCGGCAACCGCACACATGTGGCCAGACTCTGAGCAAACGCAGGAACTGATCCGTTCAGCCGCAGTAGGAGATGACGTCGCCGTCAACGCATTGATGGACCGCCACCGCACCGCTCTGCGACAGATGGTGCAGATGCGGATGGACAAAGCCGTCGCGGCCCGCGTGGATGCCAGCGACATCGTGCAGGAGATTCTGGTCGAGGCCAGTCAGCGGTTGAGCGATTACGTGCGCAACCCCACCCTGCCCTTCCATCTGTGGCTGAGGCAACTGGCGAAGGATCAGATCATTGATACCTATCGCCGCCATCGACTCGCTCAGCGACGCAGTGTCGATCGCGAACGCAGTCTGGATGCGGCCTATTCGGATCAGTCGTCACTGAACCTCGCGGCGCGGCTCGCCGATTCAGAACTCACCCCCGCCGCAGCGACCATCCGTAAGGAACTGGAACAACGCTTCCTGGCCGCACTGGCGCAACTGGATGAAGACGATCGCGAGATCATGCTGATGCGTCATTGCGAGCACCTGGGCAACTCGGAAGTTGCCGCCGCGCTCGGCCTGACACCGCCCGCGGCCGGTATGAGATACCTGCGGGCGGTGCGTCGTCTGCGCGATGTGCTCGGCAGCGATCAGCTTTCAGGTCGCGGATGATGGTCCGGGTGCCACTGGGACAGTCAATGGCACCCGGCTGAAGATTAGCGGCGCGGGGGTTCGCTACTTCGTCTTCTCAGCCCCCGGACTGCGAGGAGCTTTGTTAGGCAGTTCATCGCGCAGGTAGTTGTGGCAGGCGATGCAGGTCGAGTTCAGGCTTTGCGCGATGTACGCAGCGCCGTCCAGATTCTTGGCTTCGGCGTGTTGCTCCAGTTTGAAGGCCAGCCGCAGGAACTCGGTCTTGAAGTGGTCGAATACTTCGTCGTCCCGGTTCCCGTTGCCGTCAATCTTCGGCTCGCCCAGAGACGTGAGTTTCAGGGCTTCGGCGCCCTGCTTGATCTTGGCAAAGTCACGAGTGACCAGTCCTTCAAACACCTTCTGCGAATGAGTCAGCTTGGTGTACATGTACGGACGCAGGTCCTTCTTCGGTTCCCGGTTTGGTTCCACCGGAATTGCTTTCACCCGCTCATCCCCATTGGTCTGCAGTTGCGCCAGACCTGCGATGGACAGCACCACCACGCCAACGCACATCGCTACCCGCAAACGTTTCGTCTTCATGGGAATCTCTTCCTTGAGTGAGGCGTCACCGACGCCGGTGTCTCTATTGAGCTCCGGGCTTGGCGGCCGGCTTGTCTGACGTCTTGGCAATCAATGTGCGACGCACCCACTTATGACAATCGATGCAGCTCATGGTGGTATCGAAGTAGGCGAGAGCCGCGGCATCGACAGACTCATCCTTGGACGCCTTGATGAGCTTATCCACGCGAGACTGAAAGTCTTCGCTGTGGTGGCGGTACATCATGTCGTTCGACACGCGCCACTTCTCGGCACGGCTCATTTCACTGAGCTTTTTCGCTCCCTTGGTGAGCATGTCGAAGTCTTCAGTCAGCAGCCCTTCCAGCACGAGGTTAGTGGCATCCAGCTTCTGACGCATGAACTCGCCAAGGAGCTTCTTCTTCTCATCCCGCTCCTCAGCGCGAGGTTTCGCCTTATCGCCCTGAGCGGTCAGATTCGGCACCATTGCCAGCGACGCGGTCACGATGGATACGAAAGCGAAGACCAGAGCAACCTGTGAAGGTCTCTTGGCGGCCAGTTGCATAGCAGTGTCCTTGGTTCGTTCGAATTACAGTCGGAACAAGTTCAACTCACAGCGTCTGCAGGCGCAGGTCGGACAACTCTGCCCGACCTGCTTGCCATTTCAGGCCGTACGATCCGTAAGAACTGTTAGAGCTGTGTCATTTCTTCAGGCTTGCGGATCGTCAGCACCGGGCACGGTGCCATGCGGACGATCTTCTCAGCGAGGCTGCCCAACAGCAGATGACCGACTCCGGTGCGGCCATGCGTTCCGGCCACGATCAGGTCGATTCCGTGCTCCTTCGCGTAGTTCACAATCTGCGTAATCGGAGCGCCTTCCATGACCTCATGCACCACTTTTGTGCCGGTGCTCCAGGGAGACTCGGGCATCTTGTGCATCAGCTTGCGAGCGGTCTCGACGAGCTTCGCAGCCGACTCTTCCGTGAACATCGCGGCCTCGTAATACACGACCGGCACAGGTTCGACGACATGCACCAGATGAATCTCCGCCCCGAACTGCTCGGCCAGTTTCGCGGCGTACCTCATGACGTAGGTGCTGTGAGAGGTCAAATCCGTGGGCACCATGATCTTCTTGATATGGAACATGGCAAGCTCCTCAACGGCAATTGAGCCACGTCTACGAACACAATAGTGGAGTCAGACATGACTCAACCTGAATCCACACGTATTCATTACGCAATTGCGATGCCGCATCGGAGAAGTTGAATCGCTCTTTCGCGACGCACGTTCGATTTGTGTGTAACAGCTTGCTACCACACGAAATGTGGCTGGCGATAAATGCGGCAGCGCGCCGCCGTGAACAGATCAGGCGTGCCATTCTGCACGGTGGCAGTCGTGAAACGCGCGCCGGTGATAGCTCAACCGTGGCGCCTGCGTCTCACATCCGTCTTTTCGCTCACGGCCTGAAACTCTCGAAGACCAAGGCGAGACGCCTTGGCCACGGGGCTGCGTTCTGATTGCGGAGCTATCAGCGATTTTCAACCTGCTCGTCGTTGCCATCTTCCGATCCATCAACGCCGGATGAAGCGTCGGTCGAGTCATTCACATCGACGTTGGATTCTTCCGCGTCGATACCTTCTTCCGAACCTTCATCGGGCAAGTCGGTCAGCTCTATCGAGCCTGGCAGCTCCTCATCATCCGACCGAGGTCGTCCCGGCTTCTGCAGCCAGTGGATGGTCATCGAGCGGAACTCCAATTCGGAGACGATCTCCCAGGAATCGGGCAGTTGGAACTCGACGTCTTCCGGAGTCCGCAGCAACACCAGCGCATCGTCGGACGTGACGTTGGGGCGAGCCAGGCGATCCAGCGATTTGAACAGCATCGTGCCGACCCGCAACTGACTCACCATGGCATACGGCGGGTCGAAGAACACCACGTCGTAAGGCAGGAAGCGTTCGCACTCCTTGGGCCGATAGCTGGTCAGCGTGACGTCATTCAGCCACGTGAAGCAGTCGTTCTTCACGCCGAGTTTGGCCACGTTCTTCCGCAGCAGTTCAAACGCCACCTTGTCCTTCTCGATGAAGAGAGCCGTCTGGGCTCCGCGGCTGAGAGCTTCAAACCCCATCGTGCCGGTGCCGGAAAAGATGTCGGCAACTTTGGCATCAATCAACCACGGGTTGAGATGTTCAAACAGGGTTTCCTTAACGCGATCCGTGATCGGGCGAGTGGTCAAACCCGGATTCGTGAAGAGTGTGCGGCGGCGATACTTTCCGGCGATGATCCGCATAGCGATGCAAGTTTCCGTTGAAGCCAGTCGAGCAAACAAGTTTGGTGTTCGCCCCCATTGTGACGGAATCCTGCCGCCCCGTCATTCAACCGCATAAGCGGGACCGTGGCATCTACAGATCTTCAGTCACGCAGGCGGAGCGCGAGGTGCACGCCGTTGCCCCGAAGATCGTTGCCGCTGAACTACGAATGTCACTCCGCCTTCGCCGGCGCCAGTGGGGAGCGGCCGGGGGTGTTGACTCGCACGGACCACAGCGTGCCGCCGGCTGTGACGAACAGGGTCTTCCAGTCATCGCCGCCGAAGGCCACGTTCGTGACCTCGTCGTTCGGAATCGGGATGAACTCCAGCAGTACGCCCTCTTGAGACAACACGTAGACGCCACCTTTGCGGTCGATCGTTTCAAACGGCGGATTGGGCTTGTTCAAGCCGCCTGCAACAAACAGCCGCCCGGCCTGGTCGAGTTCCATGCCATCGGGACCGCGGCTGTTGCCCCAATCGAAGATGACCTTGCGCGAGTTCGCCACCACCGAACCATCCGCCGCCAGGTCGAAGCGGTACAGCTTGCGAGACGCTCCGACTTCATTGTTGTGATTGTCGGCCACGAACAGGTGCCGGTCGTCCGGGGTGATGACAATGCCGTTGGGCCGCTGCAGTTCCTTATCGATGATGCGCGTCACCTTGCCATCGGGATCGATGCGATACACACCTTCGATCTCGCGGCCGGTCGAATCCTTCATCTCGATGCTGGCGCGATCGCCATAGCGCGGGTCGGTGAAGTAAATGCGTCCCTTCGAATCAAGCGTCAGGTCGTTCGGCGAGTTGAACTTCTTGCCTTCGTAATCCGCGGTCAGCACGGTGACCTTGCCGCCCTCGGCGCGCGTCACTCGCCGGGCGGAGTGTTCGCAGGCAATCAGTCTCTTCTGAGGATCAAACAGCAAGCCGTTCGTTCCCGCACCTTCGCGATAGATCTTCTGCTGACCATCGCGCGTCAGTTGATTGATGTTGCCTTCACCGCTGGACAACAGCCCCAGCGTAGGATGCCAGACCGGACCTTCGCCGGCGCCGCTCTGCAGGAGTTTCGTGGGCACTGCGCCCGGTGCCAGAATCTTTTCGTCTGCTTCTACGGAAGCCTGTCCCGCGAGCAGACAAATCCCGACGGCCACACTCAGAAGTCTTGCCAGACGCTGCATCGCTGATCTCCATTGAGCCACATGGTTGATTCGCAGGTGATACCGGATTGCACCGCGAGCCACCACTGGCGGAGTGAGTCCCAATCCCGCGCTTGCTGAGCGGCCAGACGCTAGCCGCCGGTTCTGCATCAGTCGGTTGTCGTCGCACCGGTCACCCGCCGCTAGCGCGGTGCGGCTCACCAGACGGAAAGTTGCGAGCGCTGTTGTTTTCAGGGACGCGTACGATGCTGCGAGGCCGCGCGGTGGAACATCAGATCGTCAGCGGAATCGCCACGACGCGTTCGATCAGGGAGTCTTTCGCCAGGTTGGTTCGAGTTCCATCTGGACCCAGGTGCTGCACTTCGTAGCCGTCGGTATAGACGATGTGTCCATCCGGCAGGACGTCGTAGGAGACGACGCTTTCGGCCAGAACTGACTCGGCACCGCTCGGGGCGCGGCGGATCAGACGCCAGTCTTTGGGAACGAGTTGCACCTTGGCTGAATCACGCTGGGCTTTGATGAGTTTGCGGGTATCAATCATCTGCCCCCACAACATCATCGCGGGTGGCACGTCGCCGCGGCGTTGCGGCCCGCCGGCGTTCATCAGCGGCTTGCCGGTGAACATCGTCGAAAAGAAATTCAGGAAGCCCATGATGGCCTGCAGCAAGCGCCACGGGACCAACAGGACCTCCACGAGATCTTCCCAGAAGGTTCGGCGCAGGGTCTCTTTGCCTTTGGGACGGCGAATGAACAGCAGCGTGCCGTCGGCCAGCATCCGCGGTTGCAGCAGGTCGTGAGCGTCATCTTCCAGCACTGTGGTTACAGACTTCGCTTCGATGTCGAGCATTTCAATACGAAAGGTGCTCTTGGCTCGGGCGATGCCGTGCGCGTCACGCAGCCAGGCTGCTGAGTGAAAGATGATGCGGCGCGAGCCGTCCTGCAGCCACGCCGGGGCTTCATCAATGCCGTCGGAGAAAGTGACGTCCTGCAAGTAGCGCCCATCGTTTTCACCAACGGTGATACCGACTGTTCCATCAGCTCGCCGCAGGGAAACCGCGACGTCGCCGCTGACAGGGTGTCGCGAGATGTCTCCGGTCGCGAAACCCTCGCGGTGCATGAGACGCATCTCGTAGCCGTTTTCGAGATTGAACTGAAACAAACCACCGACCGGTCCACAGTCCAGCACATAGAACAGTTCGTCTGCTTTCTGGCCGGAAGCCAATGCGCTGAACCGGATCAGACGGCGGGCAGCGGGCGCATCGTCGCCCCATTGATCCATGGAAGGCGGCCCGAAGCCCATCTGGCCCCAGACGCCACTGCGGTTCTTCCAGCCGTTCAACTGCTGGCTGCGCTGCTGTCGCTCCAGCACCTCGCGAGCGAACGTGCTTTCGATCTCGCGCGGCTCGCCGTCCAGCCGTTTCACAAACAGCCGCCCGCTACTCAGCCAGGCGATCCCGTGCAGGCGTTGAGCTGGTGTGGTCATCGTTAGAAGTCATCTCCACGATTGCGCGACCGGACAGGTCTGGGCGTTGTCGTGCTGCGGCGGAACCGCCGATCCGTTCAACCTGAAAGTGAACTCTGGCATCAGCCGCAGCCGAATGACATCCTATGAAGTGCAATTCCAGTCGTCACTGGCGAGCACCAGCTCCCGGCGAGACTTCAGCGTGGCTTGAGGCGAACCAAATGCTGCGAATTCTCGGCAATCAAACGCGTCTATGTGACGGCATTTCCCGACGAGAGATGCTGCGGGTCGGTGGGCTGAGCGCGTTCGGGCTGGGTCTGGAACACCTGCTGCAAGCCCGCACGAACGCCGCCGAGGGGAAAGCTCCCACCGGACGAGCGAAGTCTTGTCTGGTTCTGTTCTTGATGGGCGGACCGCCGCAACATTCGACGTGGGATCCGAAAAACGACGCTCCCGCCGAAGTTCGTGGCGAATTTGGAGCCATCAGCACCGCCGTTCCTGGGGTGCAGATCGGCGAACTGTTCCCGCGCACGAGTCTGATCACCGACAAGCTGGCCATCCTGCGAGCGGTCTCCAGCGGCGACAACGCGCACTCGTCGAGTGGCTATTACATGCTGACGGGAGTGCCGCACGCTCCGCAGAACGTCGAGAACGCGAACCCCGGTTTCCCCAACGATTTTCCGAACCTGGGCTCCGTCGTCCGGAAGTTCATGCCCGAACGCGGCAGCCTGCCAGCGTCGATCCGCCTGCCGCATCGCATCTTCAACACCGACGGCAGTGTCTGGCCGGGCCAGGACGCCGGGTTTCTCGGCCGGTCGGTTGAGCCGTGGTTGCTCAACTGTCAGCCCGCGACGCCGGACGCCCGGATTTCGGAACTGGCTCTGAATGCCGAAGTTTCGGATCAGCGACTGTTCGGACGGCATTCGCTGCTGGATCAGATCAATCGCAAGCTGGATGACGTCGAACGCAACGGCAGCATTGCGAACTACGGGCGGCTGGCTCAGCGAGCCTTCGACATGCTCGGTTCGCAGCAGGCTCGCCGAGCGTTCGATCTGGAACAGGAACCTGCGACGGTCCGCGATCGCTACGGACGCACCCAGTTTGGGCAGAGCGTCCTGTTGGGGCGCCGGCTGATCGAAGCGGGCGTCTCACTGGTGCACGTGAATTGGTACCGGGGAGCGGACGAGCCCTCAGACGCACCCTGCTGGGACAGTCACGCCCGGGAAGCCCAGCGCCTGAAGACTGTCTTGATGCCGTCTGCCGATCAGGCGCTGTCGGCGGTGATTGAGGATTTGGAGCAGCGTGGCCTGTTGAACGACACACTGGTGGTCTGCATGGCCGAGTTCGGTCGCAGCCCGCGCATCAACGGTGCCGCAGGACGAGATCACTGGGGTTCGGTCTACTCGATCGCCCTGGCTGGAGCGGGCATCAAGGGCGGCGTGGTCTACGGAGCATCCGACGCGATCGGGGCTTATCCGGCGCAAGGTAAGGTGCAGCCTCAAGATATCTCGGCGACCATCTTCCATTGCCTGGGCATCGACCCGCGTAACGAGATCCACGACACAACCGGGCGCCCGCTGCCGATCAGCCGCGGGGAACTCATCCACCCGATCTTGGCCTGAACGCGACGGCATATTCCAAAATGTCAGGATGCGCCGGACGGGCGTGGGAAATCGCTTGAGCGATTTTTGAAGATTTGCGCATTACCGCAGAAACTTGGTCTTTACTTTGTCGTTTTTCTGTCAGACTCCCACGAATTGACTCATGGGATGTGTTCGCTTGCGAACCCGTCGCCACCGCGGGGGTGACGGATTACTGACTGTAAGTGTAGTTGCCCCCACACTTTGAGCCGTGTGAGGTAGCAACATGTTGATGCGCGATTGGCTGCGTTCGTACCGACGTTTGTCGTCCCGAGTTCGACTATCCCGTCGAGAAGCTGCCGATTACGCGAAATGGAGTTCGCGCCGGTTTGTCCGGACAATCGAGCTGCTGGAAGCTCGAACTCTGCTGGCGGCGGCCTCGCTGTCGGGCGGGGTGCTATCCATCAATGATCCGTCCGGTGTCAACGACACGCTGACGATCACCAGCACGGCCAGCCTGATCACGATCGTTGATCCGGGCAACACGATGACCGGCGGCCCGGGCATCACGGTCGTCAACACGAGCACGCTGACGGTCCCGCGCGCGAGCGTGACCGGCGGCATCTCCGTCACCGCCGCCAATGGCGATGACCGTGTGGTGCTGGGGACGACCGGATTCAACGTGACCGTCAACGGCGGCGCGGGTACCGATGAGTTCGTCGTCCGGCAGGGCACGACTGGCACGCTGAGCTACGACGGCGGCGCGGGCACAGACTCGGTCGTCAACAAGCAGGGAGCCGGTACGGCCCCGACGCTGACCAGCGTCGAAACGAACGTCGATCGCCCGCTGCTGTTCATCCCCGGATTTGGTGGCACTCAGGCGGCGAATCTGACTCCCGCCGGTTTTCAGAACTGGTTAACGAATCGAGGACTCCCGGCAAGTCAGTTGGCACTCGAACCGCTTGCGAATGCCTATTCAGACATCGTGGCGACGCTCGACAACGTCGGCTACCGCAATGATTCGACGCTGTTCACTGTCAAGTGGGACTGGCGCATGCCGGTGGCGTCGACGACTTTTGATAATGTCAACGACGGCGTGTTGAGTAATATCACCGAAGCCAACATGCTCGGGCAGCAGACCACACCGACCTGGAACTCGGGCGTCAGTTATCTCGCCTGGTATCTCGGTCAGGCCTCGAATGCGTGGAATACACTCACTGGCGCTCTGCCGGCCAAAGTTGATCTGGTCACGCACAGTACGGGCGGTCTGATCGCGCGCAGCTTCCTGCAAAGCGCGGGCTACGTGCAGAGCGATGCGACGCTCGACACATTGCCTGAAGTCAACACCCTGATTCAGGTGGGTGTGCCGAGTCAGGGTAGCGGGCAACTGCATGATCTGCTCAACAACGACTTCGGCCTGAAGACAGTATCACGGGCACTGGGTGTCGTGCTGACTCAGGCGTATGACGCAGTACAGGCTGGAGCGACCATTACCGGTCCCGACGGCAGCTCGATCTCGAAGGCTACGATTGCCAATGCGGCGGATCCTCAGAAAGCGTTTATTCAGCAGTATGTGCGCTCGATGCGCGATCTGCTCAGCACCGATGAGTTTCTGGATGATACCGAAGATGGAATTTCTCAGTTCCGGCAACTGACTCCGGCTGAGGGCGGTAATACGCTGCTGTTCGATCTCAATTTCGGCACGTCGCAGACGTCGTTCGGTCAGAAACTGACGAACGCGTATATTATTTACAGCCAGGAAGCGCCGACCGCCGAGTTGGTGACAACGCATACCGGTATCAATTTTTCGGAAGGCACAAAGAACATCCAGAATCCGCTCGGCACCGTGCTGGGCCGGATCCCGACGTCGAGTGAAGTCTGGACGTCCTATTCCGATACTCCCGGCGACGGCACGGTGAGTTTCGAGTCGTCGGCTGCTCCGTATGTGGGGAACGCGAAGTTTCAGTTGATCGAAATCAAGCAGGCCGATGCCGGCAGCGCGGTTCCGATTCAGCATACGGAACTGACGTATGATATTTACTCGCAGAAGCGCATTGTCAGCGCGCTGACGGGTCGGACGGTGGCCTCGATTCCGAATACGGATATCTCGACGAATCAATTGCGGACTCTGCCGCAGCAGGTCGCTCTGCTGGTGTCTTCGGGCATCGTCAATCCCGTCAAGCTGGCCGCTGATGGCGTGGCTGACGTGCAGGATTTCGTGGGCGATTTGCGCGACGAGATGAACAAGGCGCTCGATAAAGAACTGCCAGTGCTGAAGGTCAGTATCAACGACATTCTCGATGATCCGCTGCAAGGCTTGCAGTTCAATGTTTTCAACAGTCTCTCGTCAACGCTCAATGATCTCGCGTCGGCGGCTGATCTCGAAACGCTGGAGCATCGAGTCGAAGCACAAACCGGGATGAGCGATTCGCAGTTTGAGATCACGTTTACTAATGGCGTGCTCGATCTTGGTTTTGATTTTGATATTACCCGTGCGACATCCAAGACGATTGATTTCGGTCAATCGAACTTTGGACTCACTGGTAATATCACACTGACCGGGCAAGTGAAGCTGGATGCTGACTTCCATCTGACGCTGGACGTCGGCGGCTTTCTGGATTCCGGGCATACCGGGTCCGGAACGGATTTCCTCAGCCTGACACTGAATAAGTTTCAGACCGGCGTCACGCTGGGTGCGACCAATATCAATGTTGGTCTGACGATGGGGTCACTCGGTGGCGTGTCCGTGCAGAATGGAACCGCCACGATCGGCGGATTGATTGATATCGCGTTTGATGACGCGGATAAAAAACTCTCGCTGGCCGAACTGATGAGCGGTAATACGCTCAGTGAAGTGCTCGATTTCGCTCCGGCCGTTCCGCTGGATATTCACCTGCCGATCGTCACCAGCAGCGGTCTGGCGGTGAAGACGATTGATATTCACAACGACAACCTGCTCGGCACCGACCCGACTCTGCCGCAACTGACGATCGATACGAACTTCATCGTCAACGGGAATGAGACGCTCACGTATGAGGGGCACATCGTCTTCACGTCGAATGCGAAGGTGCTGGGTGACGGAGTCGGCGGTGCGGACTCGCTGACGATCAACGCAGGCGGCGCGGTGACCTTTAACGCCGCCGTGGGCGGTTCGGGGATGCAGAACCTCGCGGTGACGTCGGGTGTGGATATCGCGGTTGCGGCCAACAACACGATCACGCTACCCGGCGGTAATGTGGATTTCATCGTCACGGCTGACGGCGGCGGCGAAATCGAGATCGGTACCGGTGCGAAGATCATCACCCGCGCGACAGCAGGCTCCAATCCGCTGACGGACGCCTCGACCGGCAATTCCGGGCACGTCGTGTTCGCGGCCAATGACATCGAGGTGGCGACCGGTGCGCAGATTCTGGCTCACGTGCTGTCGAACGACACCGAGTCCGCAGGCTTCATCACCTTCACCGCGCTGAACGATGCTTCGGATTCGGCGTCGCTGCTGGGTCTCGCGTTCTCGGATCGCAATTCCAGTATCACCTTGAACGGTGCGACGGTGCAGGGCGGCGATGTGACGCTGCAGGCCGGTGCGCTCAACATCACCCAGGAAGGTTATCTGCCCAGCTTCCTCGATTATTTCGTGGGGCCGGTGCAGCAGGTGTTGAAGAACATTCCGGGTCTGTCGCTGGAGTCGTTCATCGGCGTGTCGGCTTCGGTGATCATGCGCGATGCGACCGCCAATGTGACGATCAACAACACGAAGATCGCCAGCAGCGGCGCGGTGACGATCGGTTCGGAATCCAACGCCGAAAGCCCCGTCGAGGCGCTCGCGTTCAAGGGCGGTCGCGCGGCCGGCTTCGCCTTCGGTTATGCGTCGGCGGGTTCGAACGCGACGACGAACATCACCGGCACGACGAACATCACGGCCGCGGGCAACGTGAAGATCTCGTCCGATGCCGCCGCGAAAGCGACCGTCGTCGCACGGTCCACTGCCGACGCCAGCAACAAGAAGCAGAAGACGGGCATCGTCATCGCGATTGCCAACACGGACCTGGATTCGCACACCAATGTTGGCGTCGGCACGATCATCGTGTCGCAACTGGGCAACGTCAGCATTGATGCCTACGGCAATGTGACCAATTCGCCCGAAGCGAAGACCGGTATCTATAACGACGGTACCGGCGGAGTGACCGTCGCGTTGAGCTTTGATGAGTCCACCGTCGACGCCAAAGCCGATGGTGCGGTGACGGCCAAGGGCCGCGATGACCGCATCCTGTTCAACCCGAACGTGACCGCGACGTTCAACGTCAGTGCCAACACGCTCACGCTGCCCAATCACGGACTGAAGACCGGCGACGTCATCAAGTACGAGTCCAACGGTGGCACGGTGATTCGCGGCCTGACCAGCGGGGACGAGTACACGGTGCTGGTCGTCGACAGCAACACGATCCAGCTGGCCAAGAGCGGCCACATCGATCTGCGGTCCTCGCCGGTGAATGCGGCGGCGACGCACACGCTGGGACTGGAAGACGTCAAGACGTTCTCGCCATTGGTGGCGGGCACGGTCGACGCCAACACCAACCGCCTACGCATTGCCGGTCACGGC
The DNA here is from genome assembly GCA_964386705.1 of uncultured Planctomycetaceae bacterium. Classification (GTDB taxonomy): domain Bacteria; phylum Planctomycetota; class Planctomycetia; order Planctomycetales; family Planctomycetaceae; genus AM-0621. Next base: position 12,305 of record CAYLTY010000049.1, on the reverse strand, counting down.
TTCACCGCCGGGCAGCAGGTGATCTATCAGGCCAGCGGCGAGAGTGCTGCGATCTCAGGTCTGATCAGCGGTGAGACTTACGTCGTCGAAAGTCCGCTGACGGACACGTTCCAACTGCGGAGTCTCCGTACCAACCTGCTGGCGGATCTGATCCCGCAGGTGACCGGTGACCAGCCGCTGACCGCCGATCATGCGTTTCTGTATGAACGATCCAGCAAGTCGTTCAACCCGGTGAGTGCCGTCAACGCGGACAAGAACACCATCACCATCACCGGTCACGGCTTCACGACGGGCGATTCGCTGATCTACCGCACGGATCCCACCAAGACGATCACGCAGGGTTCCGTCGATGTCGCTGATGTGGCGATTGATGGCTTGAAGAACGGCGGCAATTACTACGTGGTGGTCGTTGATGCCAACACGATCCGGTTGGTCGATTCGGAAGAAGCTGCTGAATCCGCCGAAGTGATCGACCTGAATAATCCGCTGGTCGGGTCGATGGGCACCAACCAGACGCTGTCGCGCGGCGATGTGAACGGCATCGGTGTCACGGCCAAGCTGGACGCACACAACTTTGCCCGCGCGACGACCAAAGTGGGCGTGGAGCCAGGCATCCTCGACAAGTTGCTCAACAGCGAGATCTTCGCCACGAGCGGTTCTGAATACGTGCTCGGCAAGATTCAGGACAAGCTGTCGCTCGATCAGTTCTCGAAGGGCAAGGGGCCGGTTCAGGGATCGTCACAGAGCAGCAAGTTCACCGGCGCCGCCAGCGTGGCGCTCAATATGTTCGAGCACGATGTGCAGGCCATCGTCGGGGCAAATGCGGATCTCAAGTCCGAAACCAACGTCGTCGTGGATGGCAGCATCGACCAGAAGGTCGTCACGCTGGCTGAAGGCGAAGCCGCTCGCAAGCCCGGCAAGGGTGGTGTGGTGGTGGCCGGTGCGGTGGCGATTGGACTCTTTGATAACGATGCCCGCGCGGTGGTGCAGCCGCTGGCGCATATCAACGCGAAGAGTACGGTCGATGTGAACGCGACCGTCGACTGGCCGGCTCCGGCGGTGTTCGATGATCCATCGCTCATCAAGAACGATCCGCAGGCGGCGATCCTCAGTCTGGTCAGTGACGGGCCGAAGATCTCGGGCAATTTCAATCTGACCTACGCGACCAGCGAAGCCAGCGGCGACGGTAATGTTTCGATTGGCGGCGCGGTCGCGGTGACCGACGTCCAGAACCATGCTGAAGCGGTCATCGGGAAGGGCGCGCTGATCAATCAGGATGTCGCGTACCAGACGGTCACGCAGAAGGTCGACGTCGAAGCTCAGACGCTGATGACCATCATTGACGCGGCGGGCGGCACCGCGAGTGGTACTGGTCCGTCGCTGGTCCAGCGGTTGAAAGACTGGAAGAACAACACCCGCACGGCGAGCGGCAGCAGCAAGGGCGGAGTCGGCGGCGGCGTGCTGATTTCGTTCTTCGACAACACCACGCTGGCCCGGATTGAAGATGATGCCACAATCCGAACCGGTACCGGCACCGATGCAGGGTTGAATGTTAAGGCTCACGAAGATGTGCGGCATGTCGGTTTCGCGAAGTCCGGAGCTGACGCGGGTTCGTTCGGCTTGAGCGGCAGCGTCACGATTCTGGGTCACGACAGCGTGACTCACGCGCGACTGGAATCCGGAGTGGTCCTCACCGGTGGGCCGATCTTCGTGAACGCCGACAGCGATGCGTTCCACATCAGCGTGACCGGCGCGTACGTCAGTGGTAATGGAGTCGGCATTGGGGTATCGGTCGCGATCACGGACATCACGCGTGATACCGCCGCCTTCATCGGCACGGCGGATGGAGTAGCCGCAGGCACTGCCGGAACGAACATCTCGACCAATAAGCTGACGATTGATGCGTCCTCCGATGGTGCGCTCTACGGCTTCGCGATTGCGGCGGCGAAGCTCTCGGACAAGAAGGCCAACGGTGGCGATATCGGCGGCACGATGCAGGACTCCGCTGACCTGACTTCCGGAGCGTCGTCCGGTTCGGACTCGCGCGGTGCCAGCAGCTCCGACAAGGGCAATCAGGGCAAGTACGGCGTCGGCATCAGCGGTGCCGTCGCGCTGAACACTCTGAATGACGAGACGTTCGCGATGATCAACGACGCCGGGACTGTGAACAGCTCGGGCGTGGTCACGATCGAAGCGGATAACAATACGAAGACCGTGGCGACGTCCGGTTCGGCGGCGGTGGCGACGAACTCGAAGGGTGGTGCGACGCTGGCTGGTGCGTGGAGCCAGACGGATCTGATCGGCACGACGAAGGCTTACGTGACCGGCGCGACGCTGGCGGCGACGAAGCTGGATATCGACTCGAAGCGCGACGGCGACATCATCGCCATCGCGGCGGGCGGAGCGGTTACGACCGCGGGCAAGGGCTTTGGGATCGCGGGTTCGATCGCCGTCAGCAACATCACCGACACGACGACGGCGACCATCAACAACGCGACGTTGACCATCACGGGCGGCGTTGAAGTCGATGCGCTCAACAGTGCGGATATCCTTTCGGTCGGTGGTGCGGTGGGTTACGGCAGCAAGGGCGGCATCGGGGCGGCGGTGTCGCTCAATAAGATCAACGACACCACGAACGCGCAGATCAACGGCAGCAAGCTGTCTTACACCACCAGTCTGGATGTGCGGTCCAGTTCCGATGGTTCGATCCTGTCCGTCGCGGGTGCGATTGGTGCTTCGAAGGATGTGTTCGGGATCGGGGGTTCGGTCGCAGTGAACCAGATCACCAGCAACACCGATGCGTCGATTCGTAACTCGCAGCAGTCGGTGGGGGCACCTACTCCGACCGGTGCTTTGAATGTGCAGTCGCAGACCGAGAATTACATCCTCACTGTCGCGGGAGCGATCGGCGCGGCCAAGAACGTCGGCGTGGGTGCGGCGGTGGCGTACAGCTCGATCGGCGGCGCGACCACGGCAGTGGTTGATAACTCGAAGTTCACCATCGGTGGAGCGTTGTCTGTCACTGCGAGTGCGGAACCTCTGATCGATTCGTTCACGGTCGGTATCGGTGGCGGAAAGAGTCTCGGGCTGGCGGGCAGCGCGACCGTCAACATCCTGACCGGTTCGGTCGATGCGCATATTTCCGGCGCGTCGGTGATTTCGGCCACGCAGGTCACGGTCAGTGCTGCGGACGGCGCGGCTGCGGGGTTCAATCCTCAAGGCGGTTCTGGCAACGCGGTCGACTTCAGTTCGCCGCACGGCTTCTCGACCGGCGACGGCTTTGTCTACACGGCGAAGAACGGTAAGGCCCTCGGCGGCCTGACCGACGGCACGACTTACTATGCGATCGTCGACAGCTCGACGCGCATCCGCTTTGCGGCTTCCAAGAGCGACGCGACCAGCGGCACCGCGATCACACTGGATCGTTCGCAGGCGGAAGGCTCGCTGCACTTCCTCGGCCGCAGCGGCGTGCGGTCGCTGGCCGGTGGGATTGCGGGGTCTCAGTCCGCGGCGATCGGCGCGGCGGTGGCTTACAACGACATCTCGCAGACTTTCAATAGCTACGTGGATGCGTCAACGGTGACGGCGACGACCGGAGCAGTGAGTGTCAGCAGCAATACCAACGCGGTGATTCAGTCGCTCGCGCTGGGTGGCGCGGGAGCACAGTCCTTCGCGCTGGGCGGTTCTGTGTCCATCAATTCGATCGCGAATACCGTCGATGCGAAGGTCAGCAGCAGTTCCAACATCACTGGCAAGAGCGTTGCTGCCGCAGCTTCGAATGCCGCGACAATTCAAGTTTTCGCCGGTGGGCTCGCCGGTTCCGGCAGTGCGGCGATTGGTGCGGCGGTCGGCATTAACGAGATCAGCAATACAACCACCGCTTCCAGCTCGGCGTCGACGCTCAACTCGGGCACGGGCAGCATCCGCATTGATGCTGTGAATGACTCCGACGTATTGGCGATCACGCTGGGTGGCGCCGGTGCGGGATCCTTCGCGCTAGGTGGTTCGGTTTCGCTCGTGCAGTTGTCCAATACGACGAAAGCCTCCGCGACCGGCGGCACGCTGACGGCGGGCGATTCGGTGCGGATCAGTGCGACGGATGATGCCGCGATCCTCAACATCGGCGGTGGCGTGGCCGGAGCGGGTTCAGACGCGGTCGGTGTTGGTGCGGCGAGCGTCACGACGAACAACCTGACCGAAGCGTTCGTCGGTGCGAGCACCACCATCAACGCGCTGGGTAATGGTTCGGGCTTCGTCGTGCGAGACGGGCAACTCGACAGCAACGGCGTGCCGACGACGGTCACCGTGCGCGGTCTCAGCGTTGCGGCGATGGCTTCGGAAGACATCCTGTCCATCGCGGCAGGCGGCGCGGGCGGCGGTAACTCGGGCACCGCCGGCTCGGCGTCGGTCAATGTCTTGAACCAGACGACGAAGGCCCACATCGACACGCTGGCTTCGATTAACTCGACGAATACCGGCGCGGCGACGACTCAGGAAGTCCGCGTTGCGGCGGCGGATTTGACGAAGATTCTCGGCATCGGCGGAGCACTCGGCGGCGGCGGCAATGTGGGTATCGGTGCGGGCGTCGATATCGCGCTGATCACCAAGACCACCGAGGCGTTCATCGCTCAGAAGGCGAACATTGCTTCGAACGGGCACGTTGTGATTGACGCCCGCTCGAATGAGGACATCACGTCCGTCTCGGCGGCGATCGGCGGCGGCGGTTCGGTGGGCATCGCGGGCTCGGCGGGTGTGTCGGTCTTCAACATCACGACGCGAGCGTTCGTGGAAGGCACGGCGACGGCCGCGAATGGAGCGGTCATCAACGCTCAGGGCAACGTGCTGGTCAACGCGCTGGACACCAGCGACCTCGACGTGATCTCGGGCAATCTGTCCGGCGGTGGTTATGCGGCAGTCGGCGCGGCGGCGGCGGTGCCGGTCATCACCAAGACCACCGATGCCTTCATCGGCCAGAACGCGACGGTCAATGCGAAAGCCAATCGTGGAACCAGCAACGTCTTCACCGGCGAGTTCAACGTCAGCTTTGTGACTGACACATCCAACGAGACCGCGCCGACATCCAAGGGCGGCGGGCGAGTCAGTGGCGGCAATCTGGAAGTGGGGTCGCGCAACGGCTCGAAGGATCTCAGCCAGGACGGCGGCAACGACATCAGCGATCCGTCGTTCTCGAAGCAGCGGGTCGCGACGCCATCGACGGAAGCGATCAGCGGAGTCAGCGTCGCGGCGGTGAATCGGGACAACATTGAAACGGTCGGAGTCAGCGGCGGCGGTTCGATCGGTGTGGCGGTGAATATCGGCGGTGCGGTCAACGTGCTGAACGTCACGACGAAGGCGCACGTTGATCCCGGTGCCAAGATCAACACGGATCAGACTGGGGCTGGCAGCACTCAACGAGTCGCCGTGGCAGCGGGCAATGATCTCTACAACATGACGATCGCCGGTACGGTCGCGGTGGGCAGTGCCGCGGCTGTGGGCAGCGGTGCGGTGACCATCGCGACGCTGAATACGTCCGCCTTCATCGATGACGGTGCTGACGTTCGCGCCCTGGGCGATGTCACGGTGGTCGCTCGCGGGCAGGAAGACCTGCTGGCGATTTCGGCGGGCATCGGATTTGGCGGTCTGGCTCTGGCTGGATCAGGCACAGTGGATGTGCTGAACGTCACGACGAAGGCGTACATCGGTGAGAATGCCGCGAACGATGCTGGAGCGACAGCCGACGGCACCGGTGCCAATGGTGCGAAGGTCATCGCGGGCGGCAACGTGCTGGTGCTGGCGAAGGACACTACGGACCTGGACCTCATCGCGGGCAGCGTCGGTATTGGTGGCGGCAGCGTGGGCATTGGCTTGTCGGGCTCGGTCGCGGTGGTCAACAAGACGACGCAGGGATTCCTCGGCGATCATGCCAGCGTCGATGGCAATGCGAACGGCGGCACGATCAGCGTGCTGAGCGGTAACAACGCCGAAGCCACGAACACGACGACGATGCGTGGCGTGGCCGTGCAGGCGTTCTCGACCGAGAACGTCTTGAGCGTGGGAGCAGCGGGTGGAGTCGGCGGCATCGGGGCAGCCGCTGGCGTCGGGGTGCAGGTGATTGATTCCAACACCACCGCGTTCGTTGGCATCGGCGCGGACGTCAATCAGAATGCTACCGGCGCGAATGCGAATCAGTCGGTGAACGTCACGGCCGCGAATGACTACACCAGCTTTTCGTTTGGCGGTGCGGTTGCGGCGGGAGTGGTCGGGGCCGGAGCCGGTGTTGATATCGGCATCGTCCGCAACGACACGACGGCGTATCTGGGCGTGAGTTCGAAGGTCAGCGCGAAGAACGATGTCGACGTGAACGCGGTCGCCGATCGCGACGTGCAGACTTATGCCGTCAGCGGGGCGCTGGGTGGTCTCGCAGCGACCGGTTCGGTGGCGGTGTGGTCCATCGGTGGAGCGCTCGATTCGTCCTACTCCGTCGATAGCAAGTCGGAGAACGGACTGAACGTGCAGTCGAGCTTGAGCCCTGTGAGCCAGGCGGACTCGAACGCAGGCGGCAATGACTCGAATCGCGGCTACGGCGCGATGCTGAATGGTCATAAGGCTGCTCGCACTTTCACCGCGAGCAGCGGTTCGACGGTGAATCTCACAACGGACATCATTCAGCCTGTGTCGGGACTGGAGACGGGCGAGGCGGTCGTCTATCGCACCAACGGCGGCACGGCGATCGGCGGCCTGGTGGATGGCAAGACGTACTACGTCATCAAGAGTGGTTCGGGCGTGTTGCTGGCGACCAGCCGCACCGCCGCGATGCAGGGCAGGGGCATCAACCTGACGAGTCTTGGTACCGGGTCGCAGTCGCTGACTCCGTTGATCACCAGCGGTACGACGAACGCCAGCAACTCGGCCAATAACGGTGTCGGTGCGAGTCCCGTCAGTTCGGCGGTGAATGCGTCGGGGGCTGGGGCCGCGTCGGGAACGACGGCTTACATCGCGGCCAGTGCGGTCGTGGCGGCGGGTGATGACGTCAACGTGCGAGCGGATGAGAGTGTCAACTTCACCGTGCTGGTTGGCGGAGTTTCGGCTGGCATTGGTGCTGTGGGAGCATCGGTTGCCGTCGTGACGATCGGCACAAAGTCCGAAGCCTATATCGACGACAACGCGACGGTTACAGCCGGGGCCAACACCGACGGCGATATCAACGTCCGGGCGACGTTCAGCGACAACATCAACGCTCGCAGCTACGCGGGTTCGTTCACGGCGCTGGGCGGGTTGGGTGCTCAGGTGCTGAAGGTGAGTGATCAATCCAGCCAGTTCGCCTACATCGACGCCGGAGCCAATATCAATCGAGCGGGCGGCACTGTCTCGGTCATCGCGGAAGCTGATCGAGTGCTCGACATGCAGGCGATCGGTGGCAACCTGTCGCTGGGTGCGGCCGCGGGCGCGGCGATCGTGATCGCCGATGTCTCCGGTTCGACGGTGGCCGACGTACGGGGCGCGAACGTCGGTCAGCAGGGCGGGCAGACGGTTCGCAATCTGACCGTACGAGCGGACTCGGACAACGTGGTGACTACGAACGCGATCGCGGCCAACGCGGGGTTGTTCGTGGGAGCGCTGACGGGAGCGATTGCGACCTCCAAGATTAACCCGACGGTGACCGCGTCCATTGGCGCTTCGACCGATATCGCGGTCACGGGCGCTCTGACCGTGGAAGCTCTCTCACGCGGTAACGCGACCGCTGATGCGATCGGTGCGGCCGCCTCTCTGAAGGCCGCGGCGGGCGCGTCTGTTGCGCAAGCGACCGTCACGCCGACGATCAACGCGACGATCGGTAACGGGTCAGTCATCACGGCGGGCAGCCTGACCATGCAGGCGTTGCACAACGTGGCGTCGAATGGGGCGTTCCTCAGCGGTTCGGCGGACGCGGAAGCGACGAATGCGGCGGTGGCTCTGATTGGTGGAGCGTCCGGAGCGGTTGGCACGGCGACGTCTTCCCCAGTCACGGATGCGGTCATCAATGCGGCCACGATTACGACGACCGGCGATGTCAGAATCAACTCGCAGGCCAACAGTCAGGCGGTGTCCAATACGCATGGTGTTGGAGCAGGTTTGGGGGGCGGCTTTGGAGCGGGGTTTGGGGATGCCGTGGTGGGCGGTTCCACGTCGGCTCGGCTGGCGGGATCAAAGATCTCCGCCGCCAACTTCACGCAGACGGCCGATGTCTTTGGTGATGTCGATGCCAGGGTGCTCGCCGTTGGTGGCGGGCTGGGTGCAGGCATCCAGGAGAACCGTGCGACAGCGTTCCTGACGCCGTCCGTACTGGTATCGATGTCTGGTGCCACGGACCTGGACGCGACGGGCAGCGTGCAGGTGACGTCACACAGTGAAGGCGAAGCCTCGACGAACGCACTGGGTATTGCAGTCGCTGGAGGTGCCGCGAGTGGCCGGACGCGAGCGTACTCGAAGGTGAACCCGGCGGTGCAGACGACGATCGGCGGGACCACGACCATCGACGCTGTCGGAGCGATCAGCTTCGCGACAGCACACAACTACAACCGCGTGGGCACGCCCGCGAACCGGCAGGCCACCGCGATTGGCAACGCGGGCAGCGGAGCAATCCTGTACGGCGGCGGTGGTGCGGACATCGATGCCGAAGCGAACGCCCTGGTGAATTCGACCTTCGATCCGGGCGTAACGATCCGCTCCACGGGCAGTTCGGTGTCGCTCTTCAGCGCCAATCGCAGCATCGCCGACGCGGATGCGACGGGCATTGTTGCGGGAGCACTGGCCAAAGGCGCGATCGACGCCGCGGCGGTGGCGAGTGGTTCGACCTTCAACCGCATGCACGGCAGTGTGCTGGCGGCTCCCAGCGGCTACTACCAGACCACGATCTCGGACCATCTGACCGATTCCGATGGTCGAGCCTCAGGCGGCGGACTGGTGTCAGTCAATACAACCAATGTGTCGGCCAGCGCGCTGCCGACGATCACCACCGAGATCGGTAACGGTTCCAACGCGGCGACGGTCAACGTGGCGGGACCGGTCTCGGTCGAGACCCGCACCAATGTCAATGCGGACGCAGCGGGCACGGGAGTCACCATCGGGGCACTGGCTGGAGTGGGTGTCATTCGGACCACGACCGATACCCGGCCGACGGTGGATACCCGTGTTGGAGCGAGCAGCACGGTGCAGTCGACCGGCCAGGGAATTGCTCTACAGACGCTGCACAATCAGAACGGTCAGTTCGCGCGGTCCAGGTCAGACGCCGCGGGTGGCGGACTGGTGGGCGTGCTGCCGACAACCTCTGTGGCTTACAGCACTCCGGTGATTCGGACGAGTGCCGGCAGCGGCTCGCATTTGCTTGCGAACGGGGATATCGCGTTCACGACTCGATCGGCGAATTACTCCGAAGCCCGCACCGATGGTGCGGTGGGTGGCCTGCTGGCGGCGGGATCGATGTACTCCAGCGCGACAACCACCGGCGCGACCGAAACCAATTTCAATAACGTCGCCGAGGCGATTGCGGGTGGTTCGATCTCGTTACTGTCCAGTGGCGTCGGGACGTCATTCGCGAATAGCCGCGCGGCGTCGGGCGGTGTGGTCAATGCGACCGGTACGGAGGCCCGTTCTACCGCGCAGCCGTTCGTCACGACTCAAGTGAGCGGCACGACGTTCCAGTCGGGCGGCAGTTTCACAGCGCTGGCGAACGCTCTGGGCAGTTCGTCGTCAACGGCCGATGGCGTCGGCGGCGGCTTGATCGACGTGCCCGCCCCTTCCAAAGCGATTTCCAACTGGCTGCCGACAGTCGCCAGCAAGATCACGTCGGGCACGGTGACGGCAGGCGATGACATCCGGTTCTCCGCTTACAACAACTACACCGAGAACGGCGCCGTCGATTCGTCGCGTGTGACGCGCAGCTACGGCTCGACGTCGGGCGGTGGTCTGGTGAGCGTCCGCGGCGTTGACGTGGCGGCTTATACGACCTCGACCGTGGATGCCTCGATCTCCGGCGGCGTCACGTTGAACGTGGGCGACGACCTGAACGTCACGGCGCTGTCCCGCAATGCGATCGATGCCGACGCGATAGGACGTAGCGGCGGTCTGATCAGCAAGGGCACGACCTCCGTTTTCGCGCTGATGAGTGACACGGTGCGCGCCCGCACTTTGGATGGTACGTCCGGCAGCCGGGCCCGCATCTTGGGCGGTTCCGACCTGACGTTCACCGCACTGTCGAATGACTACGCGGACGTGAATGCGGTGGGTGGTTCGGGTGGTCTGTATGGTCAGGGTTCGGCGGAAGCGGTGGCGAAGCTGAACAACCCGCTGACTGAAGCCTCGCTGGGTGACTTCACGCTCGTCAACGCCCCAACGGCCAACCTGACGCTGTTGGCCCTGTCGCAGGTTGACATGAACGCGACGGGCAACCAGCAGGTCGTCGGCGGGATCACGAACAACCAGACGCTCGCCGAAGCCGGCGTCTACAACGGCGTGACCATCGCGGAAGTGGGTAACTCCGTGTCGATCACGGTCAACAATTTCACTCAAACGTCCAACATCTCGATGGATGTGGAGTCGGACTCCACCGCCAATGCGCCGTTTGCGCTCGCCGGGTTCAGCAACGCCGAAGCTCGGGTTCGCGGGGTCATGGATTCGCTGGCGAATGTCGGGACCGGCACGGTGATCAACGCCGGTAACGCGGTCACCATTCGAGCCGCCGCCGATCGAGCTTACACCGACGCGCATTCGAACGCGGGCACGACCGGTGTGACGGGGTATGTGAATACCTATGCGGACAATATCCGCGATGTGGATGCAGACGTCACCGTGGCCAGCGGATCGACGATCAACACTCAAGAGTTGAATGTGTCGGCCGTGCTGCCGCACGCGGAAGACGCTTTCCGTCGCTACGCGGAATACAACGTTAACACCGTGACCCAGCAGATCGTGGAAGCGATCGTTGAGACCGTCTTTGAAATCGTTAGCTACATCGCCGTGGCGATTGATGCGGTGGTGGGCTTCTTCGCCAGTCTGGTGGGCATCGAATATCGAAACGAACCCGTTTATGGCTTTGTGCAGAAGACACGGCAAGTCGTCAGAGATGTGGTGGCGAAGGCCTCGGCTGATGCTCAGGAACGTGGCTACAACCGGCTCAGCAACGACGTCGTGTTCAACGCCAACGTGAACCTGGGAGCAAGTCTAAGTCCCGAAGTGGAACTCGACTCGACGGGTAAGATCACCAAGCTCACGAACGCCACGCTCAGCGATGGTTCCAAGAATCTGACCGTGGGTCAGACGGTCGGAACCGGCCAGGCGTATGTGAATGACATCGGCAACACGTCGCGCGGGTCGGTGAAGATCGAAGCGGTCAACGGTATCGTGGCGGGGACGACCAACTGGGTCTTCAACACGGCGTTCCCGACGGTGAAGATCACCAACCAGTCGGCCATTCCGCTGAACGTCGGCAAGATCGACATCTACAACACCACGGCCAGTGCTCCGGCGGTCCAGATTATCACGGGGCAGAATGGCGACCGGCTGACTCGCAACCTGAGCACCAACGGCACCAGCACGACGGTTGATATCCGCGGCACGGGTACCGGCGATCTGATTCTGCGTGGTCCGATCAACAACCTGCTGGGCACGACGCTCATCACTCACACGGGTGTGGGCGGCGACATTCTGCAGGTGCCCGGCGCGTCCATCTCGACGCGTGTGCTCGATATCTCCGCCGGCCAGGGACAGGTCGGTTCGACCTCGCAGCGGCTGTTGATCACGATGCCGACCGGCGGCACCATGCCGGCCCAGATCAATCGTGTCGCGGGACAGGCGGGCGTCTATGCGACGGTCGCCGCGCTGGCGGGCGTGACACCTCGCTTCCAGAACATCCCGTTGCCATTAGGTGGGTTCGTCCCGGTACCCATTGGCTATGACGAGATCAATCCCATCAGCGTTTTGCAGAACATTTCCTCGTCGAAGGGCGATGTTGATCTGCGTCTGATCTACGACCGCTCGAAGTTGCCGAACGTCTCCGCCTTTACGCTCAACCCCAATCCGGGTCAGTTCCGTATTGGCTCGATCTCAGCGGGCGTCGACGCGGATGATGACGTCATCATCAGTGCCGAGGGCTTCGGAGGTGCAGCGGGTGGGCAGGTTGACCTCTTCTTGATCGGTGCCATCACGGCGACCGGTAACGTCGCGCTGACGGTTCCCAAGGGACGCATTGGTGATGCCGGCACGGCGACCTATGTCACGGCCGCCAGCGCCACGGCAGCAGCGTGGCCTTGCTGAACTCGCCCAGTCAC
>CAYLTY010000048.1:0-41450 GCA_964386705.1 uncultured Planctomycetaceae bacterium | reverse complement strand
GCGGTCTGTTTGCTACCGGTTCGTCGAGAGGCTCTACAAGTCCTCGTTGACCTGTCCTTTAAGCATCCGCTGCGTCGCATCCCAGGTCCCTTCGAGCAGCTTGATGTACTCGGCGGGAGTCAGCGGCTGCTCGGCGGACTCGAAGGTGTACAACCAGCCTTGCCCGTAGCCATCCGTGTTGATGACGGAAGGATCGTCGAGGACACGCGGGTTGAAGTCCACCACGCGGCCGTCAAACGGAGCATACAGACTGGAAATCGCTTTCGAGCTTTCCACCTCGCCAATCTCCTGCTGGTACCGAACGGTCGTACTTGGATCGACCGACCAGCCGAGGAAGTACACATCCTTCAGTAACCTGACGGAGTAGGCCGTGAAGCCGACCTGATAGAGTTCTCCCGCTGGTTTGAGCCAGAGATGGTTCTTGGAATACAGCCGATCGCTCGGAATGCGGGCTTCGTACTTGCCCATCATAAAGAGGAGATCATCGGCCATAGGTGGGTACGTTCCGGCGGTGAGCGTTTTATCAGGCGCGGGGACAAGGCGGGACAATCAGTAGAAACGAAGCCGGGGTGCTCTGCAACTACTCACCTTAACAGAAGTTAAATTCGTGCAACCGGTCTGATGTCTCAAAGATTCCCGGTGCGACTGACAGGAAATGCCACATGCGTCACCGAACCTTTCAGCACCGCGGCCAGCCTCATTCCAACGGGCACGCAATATGGCCTCTCCAGAGTGACCTGTTAAACTGCGGCTTCACGACGTCACTTTGACATTACGGAGAATGAGGCCATGCGCCCGGAGCAACTGTTCGACCTCTCGAAACTCAGCATTAACTTCGACAAACCCCTGTACGATCTGCACGAGATTCGCAAGGTCAATCCGCAGCGTCACGAAATGGAACAGCTCACCGGAATCGTGCACATCGATCACTCAATTCAGGGATTGATCGGCTTTAAGGACGTGACGGACGACGAATTCTGGATTCAGGGTCACATGCCGGGCTTTCCGCTGATGCCCGGAGTCATCATGTGCGAGTGTGCCGCCCAACTGGCGGGCTTCTACGCTCGTAAGTTTGATTTGCTGCAGGGAGACTTCCTCGGTTTCGGCGGCATGAGCGAAGTGCGTTTCCGCCTGCCGGTGGCTCCGAATTCACGCCTCGTACTGATGGCCAAGGTCGTGGAAGTCCGCGTTCGTCGTCGTGCTGAGTTCGCGTTCCAAGGCTACGTCAACGACCGCATGGTCTTCAGCGGCAACATGATCGGGGTACCGATCAGCCGTGATTCGAAAGTGGAAATCTAAGTCGGGCTTCGAGTCCGATGCTCTGATGGAAAGATTCTTGTGATGGCAACCGGGACACTTCAGCAGCGGGAAATCCTGATTGGAGTTACTGGCGGCATCGCGGCCTACAAGACGGCGGATCTGACGAGCAAGCTGGTGCAGGCGGGCGCGCGAGTCACCGTGGCGATGACGCCCGCCGCGACTAAGTTCATCGGCCCGACGACCTTCGAAGCGTTGACTGGACGTCGCGTCTACCTCGACCTGTTTCAGCCGATCGAACATCCGCAGGGCGAGCACATCGGATTAGCCCGACGTGCTGAGCTGTATCTCATCGCGCCCGCGACCGCTGATTGCCTCGCCAAGCTCGCCCAAGGTCACGCAGACGATCTGGTTTCCACACTCGCTCTGACAGTGACGTGCCCGGTGCTGCTCGCCCCGGCCATGAACACCGAAATGTGGAAGAAGCCGCCGGTCCAACGGAACCTGAAACAGGTAGCAGACGACGGCATGCTGTTCGTCGAACCCGGCAGCGGCTGGCTCAGCTGCGGCCAGGTTGGCCCCGGCCGCATGGCTGAACCTGCCGAGATTCTGGCCCGGATCACTGAGATCCTGACGGCCAAGCCCTCCCTGCAGGTTTGACTACCGACCGCTGTTGTCCTTCAGGCGTACCAATGTCACGCCGGGATAGTAGTAGTTGAGGATCTGCGGTGAGGTACGGTCAGCTTTACCAAGACCGTCAGCTCCCCATTGGCACAGACCGACCGTGTGACCGTGACCGCGTCCGCTGAACTGCACTTCGGTCCCCACGATCTTGGCCGTGAAGTGTGGGCTTTGCAGCGTGCCTGCTGGCAATGAAACGCGGAACGTCGTCCCAGCAATTTCCTGACGGCTGCGACCATCACTCACTGCGTAGTAAGGCAAGCCGCCGTCGGACTTCGTCACGGGCGTGATCGACACCAGCGAGCCGAAAGTATGACCTTTCGATTTCAGATGGTCCTTCACCACCTGCTCGACCTTCTGCTTCGGCAAGGCGGTTTGCCAGCGATACAGCCGCGCTTCCTTGCACCAGTCGCAAGTCACGCTCTGCAGCAGCGGCACCGAGTCTTCAAAGACGCTGTCGCCCCGCACGGTGCTTCCCCCGCAGACAGCGGAGTAGTAAGTCGTGAACAGCTTGCCCTGGTAAGTGCAGACAATGCCAGCGGTAGCGCGAACATGCTCGCGGCTTTTGGTGGACTCGCCCGCCAGACGTTTGCCCGCCGCATCGCGATACTGATATCCGTTGTATTTCTGGCTGCGAGTGCTCGCATAGACGTCAAACTGCGGATGGCCAGTCATCTTGGCCAGCACATACGTTCGCGCGATGATGGCCTGAGCTTCCCGCGCTGAATCCGCAAAGCTGGCGGGCATCTCGCTGTTCACGACGCTCGCCAGATAATCCTCCAGCGGCACGTGATTGATCGCGATCAGCTTCTCGCCTGGAGCCCGAGCAATCCGAATGGTGCCGCGAAATAAGTTGTCGCCGACCCAGATGCTGGGCGAATTGACAGGCACAATCTCGACCTGATTGATCCGCAAGTCGGCGTTGCCGATGCGAATGGAGTTGTTTGTGGTTTTGATGGCCGACTCAGCGAGTCGCTCGCCATGGGCCAGGATGCGATTGGTCCCCGGAGCGACGACGCGATACGGGCCGTCGATCGCCAGTTCCAACTGCTTCTGCGGTTCTGGCGTGAGGTTCACTCGCACGAGCGGGTTGTGAGTCGAGACATCCAGCATCGGAGCTGGATCGTTCGCACGCGACGCCAGGGCCTGCCCCTGCGACAAACGCGCGGAGAACACGACGACTCCGGCAATGAGCGCAATCGCCGTTGCACTGAGAGCAATGACGCTGCGGCGTTGAAGTTGGAAGAGGCTCGTAAACCACATGGAAGCTTGAATCCGCGCACGAAGTTGGGAATCCGGGCGGCAGCGTACGCAGGAAGCCCAATTCCCAAAAGACCGGTCTGCGACCTCGGCCTTGGCGACAAAAGTTCCGTTCGCTGGCCTGTCGCCGCAGCAACACCTAAGACGTTGTTCTCGAACCGATGACGACGTGCTCGAACGCGGTCACTCGTGAGGAATCCGTCGATGAAATACCTGCTGTGCTGGATCGTGGTGCTGAGCAGTTCGCTGGTGGCAAGTGCTCAGGAAACTGTGCTGAATTGGGTCAAAGTGACCGACGCCGCAGGCTGGCGGCCGCGCGATTCGCAGGGTGAACTGGTCTACAAGGACCAGTTATGGATCTTCGGCGGCTGGTTCGATTCGTTTCAGGCACCGCCGCGTGACGTCTGGAGTTCCGCCGACGGCAAGACATGGAAGCTGGTGACTCAGGACGCTCCGTGGAAACACAGCGACCTGCCGATGACGCTCGTCTTCAAAGACAAGATGTGGTTCATGGGCGGGTGGTACAACGGACGCCTGCCCGGTCACTCGGCCAGCAATGAAGTCTGGTCATCGACTGACGGAACGAAGTGGGATCAAGTCACAGCGGCAGCGGGTTGGACTCCGCGCATCGCGGCCGCCGTCGTTGAGTTCAAAGGCCGCATGTGGATGCTGGGCGGTATCGAGAACTATTACTTCGGGGACGACAAAAGCCTCAAGAACGACGTGTGGTCATCGGACAACGGCAAAGACTGGCAACAACACACCGCGAACGCTGGCTGGTCGCCGCGCGCCTACCATCAGGCGGCAGTCTTGAACGGCAAGATGTACGTCTTCGGAGGTGGCAACTACACGCCGAAGTATCACGCCGTGAACGACGTCTGGTCGTCCGAAGATGGCGAGCATTGGACTCAGGTCACCGAGCACGCCGGCTGGTCGCCTCGCTTGTGGTTCTCGTCGGTCGTCCATCGAGACCGCATCTGGGTACTGGGCGGCTGGTCGAACAACCCCGCCCGGAACTGGGGCGATGTGTGGCACTCTAAAGACGGCAAGGACTGGAAGCAGCTCAAGTCAGACGTGTCGTGGAAAGAGCGGCATGAACTGTCTGCGTACGTCTTTCAGGACAAACTTTGGATCGCTGGCGGTCACGCGCAACCTCTGAGCAGCGAAGTCTGGTCTCTCGACGTGCCCCGCGACTGGATTAAAGATTAAGGTTGGACGCGCGTTGCGATTCTACGAACTTCAATAGCTTCGCCGGTCTTGGCACTTACGGATACGAGCATGAAACGAATCCTCTTCATCGCGTTCTGCCTGGCAACGATTGGTTGGCAGGCGGAATCAGAAATTCGCGCGGCAGATGATCGGGTGCAGTTCAATCGGGACATCCGGCCGATTCTGTCGGCGAACTGCTTTGCGTGTCACGGCTTCGACGCCAAGCAGCGGAAGGCTGACTTGCGGCTCGATACGGCCGAGGGCGCCTTCGCAGAACGCGAAGGGAAAGTCTTCGCAATCAAGCCGGGTGATGCGGATCACAGTGAAGTCTGGAAGCGAATCATCTCGGATGACGCCGATGCGGTGATGCCGCCCCCAGCGACGAAGAGATCGCTAACTCCCGCACAGAAGCAACTCGTTCGGAAGTGGATCGAGCAAGGTGCTCAGTATCAAAAGCACTGGGCATTCGAAGCTCCGACCAAGGCAACGGTCCCGGAAGTCAAAAATGCTGCATGGGCTCGTACACCTGTTGATCGCTTCGTGCTCGCGCGACTGGAGCAACAGGGGCTGCAGCCTCAGCCCGAAGCTGGCAAAGAGACGTTGATTCGACGAGTGGCCTTCGCCCTCACCGGTCTGCCGCCCACGATTGGGGAAGTTGATGCCTATCTGAATGACAAGGCACCGAATGCGTACGAAAAGATGGTCGATCACTTCCTGGCTTCGCCGCGATTCGGCGAAGAGCAGGCTCGGCACTGGCTGGATGCCGCGCGGTATGCAGACACTCACGGCCTGCACCTCGACAACGAGCGGCAGATGTGGGCGTACCGCGATTGGGTTGTGAAGGCTTTCAATCAGAATCTCTCGTTCGACGAATTCACCCGCTGGCAGCTGGCGGGAGACCTCTTACCGAACGCGACGCTGGATCAACTGGTCGCAACGGGCTTCAACCGCTGCAACGTCAGCACGGCGGAAGGCGGATCGATCGAGCCGGAATGGGTCTTCCGCAACGCGGTCGATCGCACCAGCACCATGATTCAAACCTGGATGGGCCTGACCGGCGGCTGTGCAGTCTGTCACGATCACAAGTACGACCCGCTGTCGGCGAAAGAGTTTTACTCACTCTATGCGTTCTTCTATTCAGCCGCTGATCCCGGGCTGGACGGCAACATCCGGAACACGAATCCGTTCCAGAAGGTGCCCACACCGGAACAGGCCGCTCAGTTGCAGAAGCTGGAAGCGGATGAAGCGGCGCTGAAGCAGAAACTCGATACGGTGGCAAAGGCGCTCGTCGCGAGAACTCGTCTCGGTGGTGACGCAACGGAGAACGCGGACTCCGTGCGCTACGTCGATCCTGCGGAAGCAAAACCTGCTGCTGAACGTCGCGCGATCGCCGATGACATTCTGGACGATGATTTCCCGTTCGGTTCGCGAGTGACCAACACGTCACGCAACGCAGCGGAATGGCTGACTGATCCCGAGTTCGGAGCAAAATCCGGTCATCGCGTGCTGGAACTCGCCAGCTCCGGTGAATACGACGTGACGACGCAGTTGTCGTTGATCCCCGTGATCGCGCCACAACAAGGGCAGCTCGAGTTCTGGTTGCGAGTTGACCCGCATTATTCGCCCGCCGCGTTCGCCGTGCAGTTTGATGACGGCAAGGCCGTTCGTCGGGCCGCCTGGGGTGATGAGGCTCAACTGTCGGGTCGCGTTCAGCCTGTCGACATGGGGCAAGTTCCCGCAGCGGGTGAGTGGCATCGACTCGTCGTGCCGTTTGAGAAGACCGGCACCGCCGCTGGAGCACGGCTCAAGACACTGGTGTTCCTGCAGAAAGGCGGTCGCGTCTGGATCGACCGCGTTCGCGTCGTCGGTGAAATCGAACCAGCGAACGATCCGCGTTCTTCCTTCCTGAGCTTCTGGAAAGCCAGCAAGGGCGGAAATCCCAACGGCATCAGCGGCGACCTGAGTGCCGTGCTGGTCGCGGGACCGGACAAGGCACCAACTCCCGAACAGCGCGACGCCCTGTTGAGCTTCTTCCTGCAACACATCCAGCGGCCCGCCGAGTCCACCTTCGCCGACCTGCGAGCGGAAGTCGCTCGCGCTGAGATCGCCAAGACGTCGCTCGATGCACAGATTCCCGGCACGTTCATCTTCCGTGATCTGCCGAAGCCGCGTGAGGCATTCGTGATGCTCCGCGGGCAATACGACAAGCCCGGTGAAAAAGTTGAACCAAACGTGCCAGCTGTCTTCCCCGCCCTGCCCGGCAAGCGAGCTGCGGCCAGCACACCGGAAACCTCACGAGCAAACCGCTTGGATCTCGCGAACTGGCTGCTCGCCGCCGATCATCCTCTGACCGCGCGTGTGCAGGTGAACCGCATCTGGCAGCAGTTGTTCGGAACTGGACTGGTCAAAACAAGCGACGACTTCGGATCTCAGGGCGAAGTGCCCAGCCATCCGGAGCTGCTCGATTGGCTGTCGGTCAGCTTCCGCGAGGGAGTCTCGGCCAATGAGAAGGGAGTGGCACCGAGTCACCCCTGGGATCAAAAGGGCCTGCTCAAACTGCTGCTCATGTCGGCCACGTTCCGGCAACGCTCGGGACTTGAAGTCGGCCAACCCGCAGCCGAAATCGCCGCCACGAAAACCGCGTTGCAGCGGTTGCATGCGCTCGACCCCGAGAACCGGTTGTACGCTCGCGGACCGCGCTTCCGGCTGGATGCTGAGCAACTCCGTGACAACGCGTTGTACGTCAGCGGCCTGATCAACCTGCAGGTTGGTGGTCGCGGCGTCATGCCGTATCAGCCGCCGAATCTGTGGGAGCCGGTCGGCTACCAGAACAGCAACACCCGCTTTTACATGCAGGATCATGGCCCGGCCTTATATCGCCGCAGCCTGTACTGCTTCTTAAAGCGGACCGCCCCGCCACCGTTCATGAGCAATTTCGACGGCCCAAACCGCGAGCAGTTCTGTGCCCGAAGAGACCGCAGCAACACGCCTCTGCAAGCCCTGCAGTTGATGAACGACGTGCAACACTTCGAGGCCGCTCGCGGTCTGGCTGAGCGAACCATTCGCGAAGGCGGCGCGACCGCCGAAGACCGCATCACGTTCCTCTACCGCACCGTGCTCTCTCGCCGCCCGGACGCGACCGAAATCAAGTTGCTGCTGCAAGCTCTAGCCACTCAGCAGGACCTGTTCGCCAAGGACGCCACTGCCGCCCGCCGCGCCGTGCAGACGGGCGAATCGAAACCGAAGGACGTCGCCGCTCCCGCCGAGACCGCCGCCTGGACCCTGCTGGCCAATCTGCTCCTGAATCTCGACGAAACGGTGACTCGCAACTAAACCAATTGAGATAAATCAGACCTGACAAATCTGATCACATCCCTCAAGAGCAGACTGGAATACTGGGCAACTTACAGCAGATGCATCAGGTTGGCCCGTTTTGTTTGAGTCGCCTCCAGAGCGCCCGGAGGCCATCAGCTCGGACGAGAACTCCGAAGTCACATTGACCCTCTTTTCGACGCGGGCGTATGTTCCCGCTCCTCTTCTCTCAATGAGCCGGGCTGCGCTGTGAGTTTGTGCTTCGGTACACGCTCATCCTTCCTTCGCGCAGAGCCGGAATGATTCGTCTCGCCGAGCGTTCGCTCACACGTCCTTTCAAATCATCCCACCTCATCGCACGGAAGCTTTGCCATGCTTCTTCAAGCACTTGGACATCGCTCGTCACGGCCTGGCCGTCAACGCGGCATGGTTCTCGCCAGTTGGCTGGCGGCACTCGCGCTGGTGTCGATCACGGCTACGGGCTGCCAGAAGCTAAACTTCAGCAAGCTCACCAAGTCGTTCAGCCCGCGTTCGCAGAGTCCAGATGAGAAGGACAAAGAGAAAGACGACGAATTCGTCGACGGCACCAAGCTCACGACGCGTCTGATTGGGGAATACACGACGTTCTCGGGCTTGCAGCCGGTCGTGCTGGAAGGTGTGGGGCTGGTGGTCGGGCTGAACGGCACCGGCGGCGACCCTCCCCCCAGCCCCAAACGCGAAGCGCTGCTGGATGACTTGCGCCGTCGCGAGGTGGATGAGCCCAATCGCCTGATCGCATCACCTGATACCGCGCTCGTCGTAGTGCGTGCCTATTTGCCACCGCTGGTCCGCAAGGGTGAGAAGTTTGATATTGAAGTGCGCATCGAAGGCGACGCAGGAACCAGCCTGAATGGTGGCCGCCTGATGGAAACCATTCTCAGCGAAACGGCGATTGTCGCTGGCAAAGGCCAGATGAAAGGCCACATGGTCGCCAAGGCCCAGGGGCCCGTGCTGATCTCTACCGGCGAAGGCAAAGAAGAAAACATGGCTGGCGTCCTACGCCGCGGCTGGGTGCTGGGTGGCGGTACGTCGATGATTGATCGCGACATGGCGATCTACCTGAAGAGCGACTTCCGCAACTACCGTAACGTGACACGCGTGGCCGAATGTGTTGGACAGCGGTTCTACGCCTACAACGAACACGGCGTTCGCGAACCGTTGGCAAAGGCTCAAACCGACCAGCGCATCGTGCTGAAGATACACCCGCGTTACAAAGAAAACTGGCCACGTTACCAACGAGTTATCCAGAGCATTGCGTTCCGCGAAACTGCAGTTGAGCAGCGTGTGCGCCTGCAGCGACTGGAGAAAGAGCTGCTGGTTCCGGAGAACTCCGAGCGTGCGTCGTTGCAGCTGGAAGCCATCGGAAATGAGGCCATTCCAGTTTTAAAGTCGGGCCTGAAGAGCCCCTCACTCGAATGTCAGTTCCACTCGGCCACCGCCTTGGCTTATCTGGAAATACCTGATGGTATCGAAGTACTGAAACAAGCAGCTCTCAAAGAGCGTGCGTTCCGAGTGTTCTCATTTGCGGCGTTGTCGACGTTGCCTGATCCGAAGTCCCACATCGTTCTGCGTGAACTGATGAGTGCGCAGGCTGACGACAAGGGCAAGGTTCTGGACAGCGCTGAAACCCGTTACGGAGCTTTTCGTGCGTTGTGGACTCTGGACGAGAGCGACCCGTACATCGCGGGCGACTACATCAATCAAGAATTCCACCTGCACCCACTCGACAGCAGCGGCGAACCGATGGTGCATATCACCCATCGCAAGCGATCGGAGATCGTGCTGTTTAATAAGAACCAGGAATTCATCACGCCGATGGCACTGCGAGCCGGCAATCACATCATGGTGACCTGCCGCCCCGGTTCAGATCGGGTCAGCGTGACTCGCTTCGGAATGCGTAACGACCATCGTCTGGAATGTTCCCGCAGAGTTGAAGATGTCCTTCGCACGACGGCGAAGCTCGGCGCCAGTTATCCCGACGTTGCTCAGTTGTTGGTGCAGGCCGATCGTCAGGGCAATCTGCCAGGACGCTTCGAAATCGACGCACTGCCACAAGCCGGTCGGATCTACTATCGAGACGCCGAAGAAGAAAGTGGAGGTACTCGCGCAGGCAAGCCGACCTTCACTCCGAACCTGTACCAACGCAATACCGACGGCGAACCGGGCGAAGAGGAAGAGCAATCCGCTCAGCTAGAAGAAAAGGAAGGCACCGCGTCGCTGGTTGATGCACGCTCAGAAACCAAGGCTGACAAGAAGAAGTGGTCGCTTTGGCCGTGGTAGCAAGTTGCCTTCCGTCTTGTTCGAAGTTCACTCCTCTCTCTCCGGAAAACCGGGGCGAGGGGAGCACTCATTTTTAGATCCAATCCGTTCCTCATCCATTCAATCTCGTCGCTCATAACCTTGTTGCCGGCTGTTCTCGTTGTTGCTCAGTCCTAGGTCCTTCCAGACCTAGGCATTGGCCCCAGGCTTTTTTTCAATGCTGAAGTCGCTCGACCTATTCGGCTTTAAGAGCTTTGCCGATCGAACGCGATTCGACTTCGCGCTCGGGATCACGGTCGTTGTCGGGCCCAACGGCAGCGGGAAGAGCAACGTCGTCGACTCCATCAAGTGGATTCTCGGCGACCAGAGCCCCAAAAGTCTGCGTGGCAAAGAGATGACCGACGTCATCTTCAACGGTTCGACCGGTCGCAAGCCGAGTGCCTTCGCTGAAGCGATGCTCACGTTTGACAACCGCACCCGCTTTCTGCCCCTCGACACGGATGAAGTCGTCATCGGCCGTCGGCTGTGGCGTAATGGCGATTCGGAATACCTGATCAACGGCGCAGTTTCACGACTCAAAGACATCAAGGATGTCTTCAGTGGCACAGGCGCGGCAACTTCAGCCTACAGCATCATCGAGCAGGGCCGAGTCGATCAGATCCTGCATTCCAACCCGGCTGCTCGGCGGCTGGTGTTTGAAGAAGCCGCCGGCATTAGCAAGTTCAAGACGCGCAAGGTTGACGCTCTTAAGAAGCTTGAGCGCGTCCAGCAGAACCTGCTGCGTCTGACGGACATCGTCCAGCAGTTGGAGTCGCAGCTAAACTCGACTCGCAGCCACGCCGCGAAAGCCACGAAGTACCGCGAGGTCTCGGAAGAACTGAAACGCGCCTGGTTCGGACTGGTGGCTGATGACCACAAGCACTTTTCCGTCGAGCTGCAGCGAATCAACGCCCGACTGGGGACAAGTCAGGGTGAGCTGGATGCCCTCGCGGGACAGCAGTCGCAGATCGAGCAGCGACTGGCTTCGTTCGACCAGGATCTGAATGGCGTCGAAGACAAACTCCGCGAAGCGGAACGTGAGGCTTCAACCAATCGCGAAGCCATCGTCGCCCAGGAAGTTGCGGTGCATCACACGACGGATCGCTTGCGTGAACTCGACGCCGATCTGGAACGACTCAATCGCCAGCGCGGTAGCACCGAACAGCGACTCAAGGACGCCGCCACCGAGTTAGCTGCAACTGAGCAGGAGCTGGCGACGTTCGACGACACCTACACGGCACAGCAGTCGGCGTTGCGGCAACACGACGAGCGCATCAGCGCGACCGTAGAATCACTCGCAGAACTGCGTCGCCAACTGGAGCAACACCACAAGAAACGCACAGAACTGGCCAAACAAGGCACTGAGATCAATCAGCGCATGGCGTTCTTTCAGGCGCAGATCGAGT
Source organism: uncultured Planctomycetaceae bacterium (assembly GCA_964386705.1). Classification (GTDB taxonomy): domain Bacteria; phylum Planctomycetota; class Planctomycetia; order Planctomycetales; family Planctomycetaceae; genus AM-0621. The sequence goes on along the minus strand of CAYLTY010000048.1, from coordinate 29,988 downwards.
CGCTGCAGCAGTCTCGCAAGCTGCACGAAGAACGTCGCGATTCTCTCTTGGGTGAGATCGACGCGGGCAAGATGGAGCTGAGTCGGCGGCAAGCTGCCGTGAACGAAGTTCTCAGCCGCTCGTCGGCGATCTCGGAATCCGTCCAGTCTGTGCGTTCAAAGCAGAAGAAGCTGCTCAAGGAGCAGGAAGCAACGCAGCAAAAACTCTCAGAACTCAGAGAAAAACGCAGCGGCACTCAAGCGCGCCTGCACGTCCTCGAAGATCTCGAACAGCGTCAGGAAGGCGTCGCTATCGGCGTCAAAGAGATTCTGGCGCGCGCGCGATCAACAGACATGTCGCCGTGGAACCTCATCCGCGGTAGCGTCGCCGACCTGTTGGACGTGGACCTCGACAACGCCGCGCTGCTCGAAGTCGCGTTGGGCGATCGGGCACAGTTGATTGTGATCGATGAGTTTGAGCCGCTGATCGACTATCTCAATCGCGGCGGCACACGGATCGACGGGCGTGTTGGCTTCATTCGAACCAATCACCAGTTGCAGGCGGCGTCAACGATCGATCTTCACACCGACCCTGATGTCATCAATCGGGCCGATGATCTGATCGCATCCACCAGCCCGTTCCGCGACCTCGCGAGCAGACTGCTCTCAACAACCTGGATCGTGACGTCACTGGACGCGGCTTTTCGACTGGCGCAACAGCATCAAGCTGGCTGCCGCTTTGTCACTCTGCAGGGCGAACTGCTGGACGGTGACAGCACCCTGCACGCCGGTAGCCTGCGCGGTGAATCGGCGATTCTTTCTCGTAAGAGCGAATTGCGCCGTCTGAAGAACGACATCATCCGGCTCGACCAGAGCGTCGAATCCAGCGAACGCCAGTTGATGGCATTGAGCGACCAGTTGTCCGCCATCGAAGGCGAACTGACGTCAGTCGCGTCCGCACGCGACCAGGTGAACGAGAAACTGACGCAAGCGCGCTCCGAGTTCGACGTCCAGCAGCAAGTGGTTGAGCGCCTCGAGCGAGATCGTGCGGCGCAAGAGGCACAACTCCTTGATGGCGCCAAACAAGCCGGTGAGTGCGAGATCGGTCTACAGCGCTGCGTCGCAGACTTGATGCAGCTCGACGAAACGCAGCAGCAGACAACCGAACTGATCGCCACGCTGGAACAGCAGGTGAAGGAGCTCGACGAAACACGCCAGAAGCTCGTGCAGCAGCACACAGAGGAGAAGTTGAAGTTCGCTCAAAGAGAAGAGCGTCGCTCCAACCTCACCAAATCGGTGCAACGCCTGCGGAATGAAGCCCATTCGCAGAGCGAGCAAGCCGAAGAAGCGGCGCGTCGATTTCAGGAACTCACCGAACAACGTGAGCAGTCACAGGCGACATTAGAGAGCGCGTCGCAGCAGTTGTCAGAGCTGGCCATCGTCGCCGAACGAGTTCAAAAACACGTCTACGCACTGACTCACGAGAAGTTACAGATGCGCACGGTTCGAGCCGAACTCAGCGAAGAAGAGAATCGTGTTCGTCAGAGTCGTCGTGCAATCTCTGACAAACAACACGAGGATGAGCTACGCGCCCGCGAGATTCAGCATCAACTGACAACCTGCGGTCAGCGCATTGAGGAAGAGTACGGGCTGACGCTCACGCAGGTCATTGATTCCGGCGCGTCTGCCTTTCACGATTATCTCAAGTCCAAGGGGCTTGTGGACGAAACGAGTGAAGACTTTGCCGCAGAGGCAACTGAACCCGAAGCAGCTCTCGATGGTGATGAACTGCTGGCGCAGGGCGACGAGTTGATCCTTGATGAAACGTCGGGCGCCACCGTCGCAGAACCAGATGAAACCAGCTCGCTGAGCTTTGAGGGTGCGCAAGGCACGGTGCGGTTCGTGGATATCCGCGCGGAGATTGAGGAAGAGGTCAACCGCCTGCGACGCAAGCTGAAGTCGATGGGCTCAGTGAACATCGACGCGCTGAAAGAGATTGAAGAACTCGAAAACAAGTATCAGCACTTCCACGCGCAGTTAATGGACCTGACTGAAGCCAAGAACACGCTCGAAGAGATCATCAAGAAGGTGAACGCCGAAAGTAAGCGGCTGTTTCTGGAGTCCTACGAATCAATTCGTAAGGAGTTTCGTGAACTCTTCCGCAAGCTGTTCGGTGGTGGCGACGGCGAGGTCATTCTGGAAGACCCGGACGACGTGCTGGATTGCGGCATCGACATCGTCGCTCGTCCGCCCGGCAAAGAACTGCGCAGCATCAGCCTGCTGAGCGGTGGCGAGAAGACACTCACGGCAGTGGCCTTGCTGCTGGCCATCTTCAAGAGCCGCCCCAGTCCGTTCTGCATTCTGGACGAAGTGGACGCGGCACTCGATGACGCCAATGTCGAGCGTTACGCATCCGTCGTGCGCGAATTCCGCGACACAACTCAGTTCATCATGATCAGTCACCGCAAACGCACGATGGTCGTCGCGGACGTTATCTACGGCGTGACGATGGAACAGTCAGGCGTATCCAAACGCATGGCCGTGCGCTTCGAGGATGTGGGCGAAAACGGCGAATTCAAAGCCCCGCCCGGCAGTCAGGCCGCCTAGAGACGCTCGAAAGTTTCTCACGAAGTCGGCAGAGTTCGCAGATCAGTTCGCGTTCTCTGCAGTCCTGTGCCGCTTGTCAGGAGACATCGTGATGAGAATCCGCGTCGCGCTGCTGTGCTGGCTTGTGTGGGGTGTGACGTCGCTGGTCAATTCGGTCAGCGCCTTTGAACCGGTGCTGGTCGAAAAGCAGCCACTGGTCTCGGCAACCGAACGCCTGCAGGAAGCATTGACGTATGTCGGCTCGCCGCTGGGCAAGGAAGATCAGCAGGCCATCAAGGCGGCGATCGCTCTGCCGAATGATCGCGACGCGGTTATCGCCATCCAGAAAATTCTAGATGGCCACTGCCTGCTGGTGGTGAACATCAACCCCGAAAGCCGCGTGAAAGTCGCCGAGGGCCCCGTCAAAAAGGAACTGATGCAACAAGGCTGGCGCACCTTCCTTGTGAAAGTTGAGAACGAGGCGGGCGTCACCGCTCCGCTGCAGGTTGAGAGCCCCAACGTCGCGCCGGTTTACGAACGCGGTCCAGGTGCTCGGCAGAAACTGCCCACCAACAAGACGCTCGTGAAGCCAGAGGACGTGCCGGGAAGGTTTCTCGATGCGGTCGTCTACAACGGCCAACCGCTGAAGAAGGAACTCTCCGGGCTGCAGGTCGAATATCGCATCGTGCAGCTCTACAGCCGCGACGTCGGTATGCGTGAAGCCAAGCTGGGCTTCAATGTCGGTCAGGGTACTCAAGACATCGGCTTTCGCAACACTGTTCCGATTCTCTTCAAATGCGTGCCTGCGGTCGAAGTCGTGCTGGGTGTTCATGACATTGATGACCAGCCCACAACGGCGGCCTTCGTGATCAAGGATCAACAGGGCAGAATTTATCCCAATCCTGCGCGGCGGCTGGCCCCCGATTTCTTCTTCCACAATCAGGTTTACCGTGCTGATGGTGAGTCTGTGCATCTGCCGCCAGGCGACTACAGCATTGAAGTGTCACGAGGTCCTGAATACCTCACGACAACTCACAAACTGACAGTCAAAGAGGGAGTGACCAGTCAGAAAGCGGACTACAAGCTCGCACGCTGGATCAAGCCGGCGACTCGCGGCTGGTTCTCGGGCGACCATCACGTGCACGCCGCCGGCTGTGCTCACTACGACAGCCCCACCGAAGGCGTTTCTCCCGCCGACATGATGAAGCACATCCTCGGCGAAGATCTCAACGTCGGCTGCGTGCTGACTTGGGGGCCATGCTGGTATCACCAGAAGCAATATTTCGAGGGTAAGACATCCGCTTTGTCACGTCCGAGCTATCTGATGCGCTACGACATTGAAGTCTCGGGCTTCCCGTCATCGCACGCGGGACATCTTTGCCTGTTGCGGCTGAAGGAAGACGACTATCCCAACACAACCGAAATCGAGCAGTGGCCCAGCTGGACTTTGCCCGTTTTGAAGTGGGGTAAGGAACAAGGCGGAGTCGTCGGCTACAGCCACAGCGGTTGGGGTATCGCCCTGCCCGACTACGGTCCAAACGGTGAGCGTCTGGAAATCAGCTATCCGCCGAAGCCGGGCTCACCAACTGGCCGTGCCGCAGACAAGCTGCCGGACTACGCCATGCCGCCGTTCGATGGTATTGGCGCGAACGAGTACATCGTCACCGCCGCGCATGATGTGTGCGACTTCATCTCGTCGGTCGACACGCCTTCTATCTGGGAACTCAACATCTGGTATCACACACTGAACTGCGGTCGGCGCGCGGTCATCAGCGGCGAAACCGATTTTCCCTGCATCTATGGCGACAAGGTGGGACTCGGTCGGGTGTACGTGCAACTCGATCCAAAAGCTGAGCTCACCTTCGACAACTGGATTCTCGGCGTGAAAGATGGACGAACCTACTGCGGCGACGGTCGTAGTCACGTCTTCGACTTCAAAGTCAACGGCACCGTGATGGGAACACCGGGGGCTGGTGGCACGTTGAGCCAAGTCAACATCGATGCGCCAGGTAAAGTGAAGGTCAGCTTTGATACTGCGGCGTTACTCGAAGCGAATCCCACGCCCGAAACAGAAGCCATTCGCTCGCGACGTCTCGATCAGAAACCTTACTGGCATATCGAGCGTACGCGTATCGGAGCAACGCGCAAGGTGCCAGTCGAAGTAATCGTGAATGGCTACCCAGCCGCGCGTCAGGAAATCGTCGCAGACGGAAAGGTCCAGACGCTGTCGTTTGATCTCGACATTCCGCATTCAAGCTGGATCGCGGTTCGCATTCTGCCCTCGGTGCACACCAACCCGATCTACGTGCAAGTTGGCGGCAAACCCGTCCGCGCGAGTCGCCGAAGTGCTGAATGGTGCATGAAGGCCGTGGATCAATGCTGGAAGAAGAAGTCTCCAGCCATCCGCGAATCCGAACGAGCAGCGGCCAAGGCAGCCTACGACCAGGCAAGAGCACTGTATGAGAAAGTGCTGAGCGAATCTGTGGCTGACTAAAGCTGCGGTCTATTTCTGACTTTGAACAGAAGGACGTAAGGGACCTGAAGGATTTTCCAGTTGCCTTTCCTTCTTCGCGTTCTTTGCGACCTTCTGTTTCAAAGTTCTTGCCCTTTTCTGCCCTGGGCCTTGGCATGCATTGAGCAGACCTTTCGCATCAGCCAACATGTAGTAAGCCGCGCGATTGGCGCGAGCGTTCTGCGGGCACACCGCTGTCCGCAACTTCGTCTCGATATTGAGCTTCACTGTGCAAACCACTGCCGATCACCCCGTTACTGCTGCCGAGTTTGTTGCTAACGACGAACGAGCCCACTGGCACGACAAGGCTCTGTGGTTTGTACGCGAGAAACGGGATCGGCAAGCTCGCAGTTTGCCGGAGTGGGAGACGCTCCGCGAAACCGCAGGGGCCATCAAAGCCTTCACGGTGTCTCATCTGGCCGACCTACTGGAGCAGTTTGAAGCCAACGCGACGAAGCTCGGAGCCACAGTGCATTGGGCTCGCAATGCCGCCGAACACAATGAGATTGTCCTTGGCCTCTTGCAGAAACACGATGTAAAAAAACTCGTGAAGAGCAAGTCGATGCTGACCGAGGAATGCCATCTCAATCCGTATCTGGAGCGGCACGGGATTGAAGTCACGGACACTGACCTCGGCGAGTGGCTGGTGCAGTTGCGCAATGAGCCGCCGAGCCACATCGTGATGCCCGCCATTCACATCAAGAAAGAAGAAGTCGGCGAGCTGTTTCACAACGTGCTGGGTACTCAGAAGGGAGCAACCGATCCGACGTATCTGGCCGAAGCTGCGCGGCACGCTCTCCGACAAAAGTTTCTGGAAGCAGATGCCGGCATCACCGGAGTCAACTTCGCGATCGCGGAAACGGGCGGCTTTGTGGTGTGCACGAATGAAGGCAATGCAGACTTAGGGGTCTCGCTGCCAAAGCTGCACATCGCCTGTATGGGCATCGAAAAGCTGATTCCGAAAGCCGAACATCTCGGCGTATTCCTGCGGCTTCTGGCTCGGTCTGCGACTGGTCAGCCCATCACCACATACAGCTCGCACTTTCATGGACCTCGACCCGATGGCGGCGAACTGCACATTGTGCTGGTCGACAACGGCCGCACGGATATCTTGGGTAACGACGACTTTCGCCGCTCACTGAACTGCATCCGTTGCGGCGCGTGCATGAATACTTGCCCGGTTTATCGGCGCAGCGGCGGCCACAGCTATCAGACAACCATTCCCGGACCGATTGGCTCGATCCTGGCTCCCTCCCGCAACGCGGAGCAGTTCCACAGCTTGCCTTATGCCTGCAGCCTGTGCGGTTCCTGCACCGACGTCTGTCCGGTGAAGATTGACCTGCACCATCAGTTGCTCACGTGGCGCAAAGAAATCGCGGTGCGCGGACTGGTGCCAACGACCAAGCGGCTGTCGATGATTGCCGGCTCGTTGGTATTTCAGACGCCGTGGCTCTATCGGCTGGCCGGGAAGATCGCCCGCACTGTTGTGCCCTGGATGCCGAGGTTCATGCTCTACAATCCGCTCAACGCCTGGGGACGACAGCGCGAGCTACCGCAGTTCCCGAAGCAAAGCTTTCGCGAAGCCTTTGCCAAACGGCAGAAGCAAAAAAAGAAGAAGTAGGCGTCGCCGCTCACGCCCGTCGTCAGTCGATCCCGTTTCCAGAATGCCGTAGTGCCTGTGAACTCTCACCCAACCGTACTTGATGTCGACGTGCTGGTGGTGGGAAGCGGCTTTTCGGGCAGCCTGACAGCAACGATCCTGCGGAAACATGGCCTAAAAACGGCGTTGATCGACCGCACTCAACATCCGCGTTTCGCGGTTGGAGAATCATCAACGCCAACCTCGAATCTGTTGCTGCGCGACCTCGCTCAGAAACATCAGCTCGACTGGTTGCTGCCGTTCTGCAAGTTCGGCACCTGGGTCCGGCAGTACCCGCAGATCGTCTGCGGATTGAAGCGAGGCTTCGGCTATGTCCAGCAGGAAGCTGGCAAGTGGTTCGTGCCATCAAGCGATCACGCCAATGAACTGCTCGTCGCCGCCAGTTCCAGCGATGACGCCTCAGACACGCAATGGCTGCGCAGCGACATTGATGCGTTCCTGTTCGGCCAGGCTGCAAGAGTGGGCGTCGCCTGCTTTGAAAACACGATCATCGAATCACTGACAGAGCACACAGGCTGGACCGCATACGCTCGGTCGCCAGCTGGTGCTCTGCAGATCAACGCGACGTTTGTAGTCGATGGAACTGGTTCGTCCGAGTTGCTGGTCAAACACCTTCACTTGGGAACCACGGAAGACGCTGTCCCGTTGCAGACTCATTCGCGGGCGATCTTCGGACATTTCGCTGGCTTGCCCCGTTGGCAGGATGTGCTGGAACAATCGCAGCCGATGGCATGCGCCGATCACCCGTTTCCCTGTGATGACGCGACACTGCATCACATCCTTGATGAAGGCTGGATGTGGTGGATCCGTTTCCGCAACGACGTCACCAGTGTCGGAATTGTGCTGGATTCTCAGCGTTTTCCTCTCACCGATGAATCTGCCGAGGCTGAATGGTCAAGGCTGTTGGCCAAGTACCCGCCGTTGAACGCGGCGATTGGTCGAGCGGAACGGTTGAGTTCCGTCGGACTCAAACGCAGCTCTCGACTGCAACGCCTGACGAAGCAGGTGGTGGGCTCCAACTGGGCCTTGTTGCCTCATACGGCCGGGTTCATCGACCCGTTGCACAGCACCGGTATCGCCCTTTCATTAGCAGGAGTCAATCGCATCACCACCGCCCTTCTGTGCCGGGGTAACATCTCAGAGCGGCAGCGTTTGTTGAAGAACTACGAATCACTGCTGATCGCGGAACTGCAGACCGTTGACCTGATCGTCAGCGGTGCGTTCCGAGCAATTGCTCAAAGCAGCTTCCGCAAATTCACGGCATTCACGATGACCTACTTCGCCGCCGTGACCACCTGGGAACGCCGCCGGACTCTGTCACTCGACGGGACTACGGCGTTGTATCTCGCTGACGATCCCGGCTTCCGTGACGCGTTGGTGTCGCTGCATTCGCTCATCGAAACGTCCACCGACGCAGAATTCGAACGAGCCTGCGAGGAGGCACTTCGTCCGTTCAATTACGTGGGATTATTTGCGCCGCCTGTCCCCAACATGTATGCCGCGACCGCGGTCCCCGAAGTCGCTGACCTCGCAATGTAGGACGAGGGCCGATAGACATTGCCTCGCTCGTCACCGGACCTGACTGTCGAAAGGGCTGTATGGATCGCGTCATTAGCGGGATCGGCTTATTGACGATGCTGGGCGTCGCCTGGCTGATGAGTTCCAATCGTCGCGCGATCAGTCGACGAGTGGTCGCGGGCGGGTTGATTCTGCAGTTCAGCTTCGCCTTGCTCATCCTGCGCACGGATTACGGGCAGCGATTCTTCAAGTGGCTGGGAGATGGATTCAGTTCGCTGCAGAAGTTTTCGGATGCGGGAGCGAACTTTGTCTTCGGTCCTGATCTGGTGAAGACGATTCCGATCGCGTTTGGAGTGTTGCCGAGCGTGATCTTCTTTTCGGCGCTGATGAGCGTGCTCTATTACATCGGCTTCATGCAGTTGGTTGTGCAAGCCCTGTCCCGATTGATGCAAATCACGCTGCGCACGTCCGGGGCCGAGACTCTGTCCGCCGCCGCCAACATCTTTGTGGGACAGACCGAGGCGCCGCTGCTGATCAAGCCGTATGTCGCCAAGATGACGGAATCGGAGATCATGGCCGTCATGATTGGTGGTTTCGCGACCATCGCGGGCAGCGTGATGGCGGCTTATGTGCGGATGGGAATTCCGGCCGAGCATCTGATGACGGCATCGGTGATTTCCGCCCCGGCTTCGCTGCTGATTGCGAAGATCATGGTGCCTGAGACCGAGACTCCGGTCACCGCCGGTGTGACCATTACCGAGCACACTCGCGTCGGCGAGAACGTGATCGAGGCCGCGACAATCGGAACGGTGGACGGGCTGAAGCTGGCACTCAACGTCGGCGCCATGCTGATTGCGTTCACCGCTCTCATCGCCCTGCTGGATGCGTTGTTTCAGTCGATTTTAGGGTCCTTCGGCGTCACATTCACGTTGGGGCAACTGCTGGGTTATGTCTTCGCGCCGTTCGCCTGGGTGATGGGAGTTCCCAGTGAAGACTGCGTGCGAGCCGGTGAACTGCTGGGTATTCGCACGGTGACGAATGAGTTCGTAGCCTATAATCAGATGAGTGAATGGCTGAAGCCTGAGTCGTCGGTGAAGCTCGGTCAGCGAACGATCATGCTGCTGTCTTACGCGCTCTGCGGGTTCGCCAATTTCGCATCGATCGGCATTCAGATTGGCGGCATCGGTGGTCTGGTTCCAGAGAAGCAGCCCGTGCTCGCGAAGCTGGGCTTGAAAGCGATGATCGGCGGGATGCTGGCGTGCTTCATGACCGCCTGCGTGGCCGGGATCCTCGTCGATTGAGTATGAGTAAGCCGGACATCTTGTCCGGCCTACAAGCCAAGTCGGCGAGCGGCGCCGTCCAAGATCTGCTGCTGGATGTCGAGCCCGACCTGCCTGTTCCAGGCGGCACGCAATCGCTCAAGGATCGGACCCGGCTGCCCACTGCCAATCGAAAGACCGTTGATCTTCGTGACAGGCATCAGGCAGCTTGTCGTGCCGGTCAGAAATGCTTCATCGGCGTTGATCACGTTGAAGACCTGAATATCGCGTTCGACGAACGGAATGCCGAGTTCCGCAGCCAGTTCAATCACCACTTGCCGGCTGACACCCGGCAGTGAGTTCCTCTGCGTCGGCGAAACGATCGTGCCGCGTTCGACGATCAAGAAATTCGCAGCGGCGGTTTCGGTGACGTTGCCATCAAGGTCCAGCAGCAACGCAACAGCCTGCGGATCAGCCAGCGTCGCTTCCTTGTCAGCAAGGTAGTAGTGCATGCGGCTGCGGTACTTGATCTTAGGGTCGATGCACTGCGGCGGCACGTGCCTGATGGACGGCGTGATGACGTGCACTCCGTTTTGCAGCTTCGACGCCCACAACTCCCAAGGCAGCGGGAAGGTGTGCATGACCAGTGTGGGCGACGAGGGTGCTCCACTCGGTCCCGTTCCGGCATACATGCGGTACTCACCGGGAGTCGCGAAGCAGATCAGCCCCAGTTCGTCATCGGGGTGCAGCAGTTGCGAATTATGCGCGACTAGTTGTTCTGAGGCTTCGGCGAACTCGGCTTTCGAGAGCCCTAGATCGACGCGGATGTACTTCAGCGAGCGATAGAAGCGATCGATATGGTCGGACAGGCGGAAGAGCTTGTGATGAAAAGTGCGCGTCATGTCGGTGACGGTGACGCCCTGCACGATTCCGGCGTCATAGATCGCCAGATGGGCCTGCGAAGCGGGAATCAGGCGGCCATTCTGAAAGACAAGCGGTTCCATAGATCAGTCCGAGAACGTCAATGAGGCGAGCGTGCGTCAGATCAAAACGGATTCGCCGCTGGATGCGAAGTCCGCGCTGCCGAAACTTGGACAATCAACGACAAATCGGCGTTCGTTGTGCTGGTCGATTTCCCGAAGGCTTCTTTTCGCCGCTGAGACGCTTATGCAAACTTTCGTCTTGCTCGTCCTGTCCAACATTTTCATGACGTTTGCCTGGTATGGGCATCTGAAGTTCAAAGAGCACTCACTCTGGAAAGTGATCCTGGTGAGTTGGCTGATCGCCTTCTTTGAATACTGCCTGCAGGTCCCCGCCAATCGCATCGGGCACAACGAGAAGTATTCGGCAGCTCAACTGAAGACGATGCAGGAAGCCATCACGCTGGTGGTCTTCGCGTTGTTCTCAACGTTGTATCTGCGTGAGGAATTCAAGTGGAATTATTTGATTGGATTCCTGCTGATCTTCGCGGCAGTGTTCGTCGTGTTTCACAAGTGGTGAACTCTACGAAGCCCCTTCGCGCAGCTTGGTACCGATCGTGAACACGATGACGCCGATCGTCAGGCAGACCGGCATGATGATCAGCTGAAAGCCGAAGTTGAGCTGATACAGCACGATCAGCGGCAGAAACGTCATCGCACAGACCTGCAGGAAAATGCCGATGTGATGTCGCATGAGGGAATCCCAACAAGACCATCCGGGGTGAGGCTCAGGGCCGCAGAGTCTCACGCTGCTGCTAACTGCGATCGCAACAATCAGTTCTTTTTCGCAATCCGGTAGACGTGTGACTTCGAGCGTACGATGAGAGAGTTTCCTGCCACGGCTGGCGATGCATTCGAACCGTCGTCCAGCTTGTTCTTGGCGACCATCTCAAACGTGCGGTCGGCTTTGAAGACCAGTACGTGCCCCTCTTGAGAGAAGCAGTAAATCAAACCATCCGCGTAGATTGGTGATGACCAGTAGGCGCCTTCCAGCCGCTCGGTCCAAATGACTTTGCCGTCTTTCGCATCCAGGCAGGTTGCCACTCCACCATCGTTCATCATGAAGAAGAGATCGCCCAGCAGGATCTGCGACGAACGCTTGGGCGTCTGCTTACTGGTCTTCCAGACGATGTCGCTGGTGATATCACCGGTTCCGTTGGGCTTCACGGCGACCAGTGCATTCGAAGCGTCTCCCGCATTGATGTAGACGAGGCCATTGCCATAGAGCGGACGCGCAGCGGCGTTCATGCCACCGTGCTTCACCATCCAAATGCGTTCGCCAGTTTTCGGGTCGTAGGCAATGGTGGCCGCGGCGAAAGGGCTGACCAGAAGCTCGCGACCATCCACCTTAATGAGCTGCGGAGTTCCATAGGCTTTCTTGGCATCGCCGTTGTCGGTGCCGTAGTCGATATCACGATCCTTCTTCCAGATCGTCTCGCCGGTCTTCTTGTTGAGGGCGACGATGTATTGCTTGTCGTATCCGTCAAAACAAAGGTAGAGCAAGTCGCCGTACACAACGGGCGACGATCCAGCACCACGGAAGTGGTCGCACTCGAGGTCACGTCGCTCCCAGAGCTTCTTTCCAGTCGCTGTGTCCAGGCACGCAGTACCGTAGCTGCCGAAGTGCAGGTAAACCCGACCAGCTTCGATACATGGGGTTGGTGAAGCGTAGCTGTTGGTGACATGAGTAATCTGCACAACCTCGACATCGAACACTTTGATGTCGTGCAGCACCTTTCCGGTCGTCAGATCCAGGCACACGGCAGACAGCGGAATCGGCTGCTCCAGCTTGTGCATCACGTCAGCGGGCTTGTGCAACTCGGGAGCATTTGTCATCCAGACCTGATTACCCCAGACCACAGGGGAAGACCAGGCACGTCCCGCCACTGGGGTTTTCCATACGATCTCAGGCGAACCTTCTGCGAATTGCACCGGCAAGCCTTTGGCGTCCGAAATGCCATCGCCGCGCGGGCCACGGAACTGATTCCAGTAGGCATCATCTGCAACGCTGACTGCGCACAGACTGATCAAGAACAGCGAGGCAATGAATCGCATGGGGAGGGACCTCTCAAGGCGGGGCTTCCGGCGTCGAATCGACGCAGACTCGCGGTAAACAATCGCGTTCGGAGAGGGCTGTTGCAAACGATTGCGGTTTCAAATCGGTCATCGCGGATACCAATCAATCACGTGGCTGGCAGTGTCGCAAGTCGGCGGCAAGAACTACGCTGGGCGTTGTTTGGAGCTGCGTCTTCCGCCGAGATCGAGTGAGGAGTGAAGGAACGTGATTGTTGGCTTAGGGACTGACATTGTCGAAATTCCACGCATCGCCCAGATGATCGAGCGGCACGGCGAAAACTTTTTGCGCCGTGTCTACACCGAGGAAGAGATCAAGTATTGCCAGCGTCGCAAGCAGAACCATGAGGCGTTTGCTGGACGTTGGGCGGCGAAGGAAGCGGTGATGAAGGTTTTGGGAACCGGCTTCATCAAAGGCATCGGGTTCATCGACATCGAGATCCTCAACGAGCTTAGCGGCAAGCCTGTCTGCATCCTGCATGGAGGTGCTAAACAGCGTGCCGCCGAGTTAGACATCACGGCCGTGATGGTCTCGATCTCGCATTGCAAGACGTTCGCCACGGCCACAGCGATTGGATTAGAAGCTGCATTCTAACAGTGAGACATGACTGAGAACGCGCCTTGCCGCAGCCGGTCTGCATTTGAATGCCTCAGACTTTCTCATCTACAAGACGGTCTTGCTGGCGACGTCAGCTCAAGAGATTGATTCACGAGTGCTTACTACGAGAGTTTCAGGATGAAGAATGTTCTCACGTTGATTCTGGCAGGCGGCAAAGGCACGCGGTTAGACCCTCTGACCCGCGAGCGAGCGAAACCTGCGGGTCCCTTTGGCGGTGGCTACCGCATCATCGACTTCACGTTGTCGAACTGCCTCAACAGCGACCTGCGACGCATCCTCGTGCTGACCCAGTACCGCGCCGCCAGCCTCGATCGCCACATTCGCCTGGGCTGGAGTTTCTTGTCCCGTCTGCTGGATGAATTCATTGAAGTCCTGCCTCCGCAGCAACGCATCGACGAGCAGTGGTATCGCGGCACCGCCGATGCCGTGTATCAGAACATCTACACCATCGAGCAACACGCGGCCGACTATGTCCTGATTCTGGCGGGTGATCACATCTACAAGATGGATTACTCCGACATGATCCGCACGCACATCGAACAGAAGGCTGTCGCCACGATCGGCTGCCTGCCAGCCGAGCTGAAGTACTCTGACCAGTTCGGAGCCATTGAGGTCGACAGTCAGATGCGCATCACCGGCTTCAAGGAAAAACCGCCGGTGGCCGACCCGATGCCGGATGACTCAACGCGATTCCTGGCATCGATGGGTATCTATGTCTTCAACCGCGATTTTTTGCTCGACTTGCTCTGCACTGACGCGACCAATCGCAACAGCTCGCATGACTTCGGTAAGGACCTGATTCCGAGCCTCATCAAAACAGAGCATGTGCACGCTTATCCGTTCCGCGATCGCAACACGGGACAGACCAATTACTGGCGCGATGTGGGCACGCTCGATGCGTACTACGAAGCCAACATGGATCTCGTCACGATTCAGCCGGTGCTGGATCTCTACGACCGGTCTTGGCCGATTCACACGTACTCACCGCCGCTGCCTCCAGCCAAGACGGTGTTCTCTGATTTCGACAAGCCGATTCCGCGTGTTGGCCAGGCATTGGGCAGCATCATGTGCCCGGGCGCGATTGTGTCTGGCGGTAAGGTCGATCGCTGTATCATTAGCTCGAACGTGCGCGTTAACAGTTGGTCTGAAGTCCGCGATTCGATCCTGCTGCAAGGCGTGCAGGTGGGTCGTCGAGCCAAAATCAAGAACGCGATCATCGACAAGAACGTCCGCATCCCCGAGGGCATGGAGATCGGCTACGACCGCGATCGTGACCTCGCGAACGGCTTGACGATCACCGAGAACGGCGTGGTTGCCGTGCCAATGGAAGCGTTCTCCAACTTCATTTGAAGTCGCGTTGAATCATCCTCTGCAGCAGGTGCAGCTCATGAAGTCTCTGCGAGTCGCCACGTGCCAGTTTTCTGTGGAAGCCGACATCTCTCACAACCGCGATGAAGTCCTGCGGTTGATGGACGAGGTCGCCGGGCAGCAGGCGGACGTGGCGCACTTTTCAGAGACGGCACTTTCGGGCTACGCCGGAGTGGACATTCCGAACGTGGCCGCGATCGATTGGGAACAACTCGTCGCGGCGACTCGGGACATTCAGCAACGAGCGAAGGAACTGAAGCTGTGGGTGCTGCTGGGCTCGACTCATCGTCTTTCGGAAGGCAATCGGCCGCATAACTGCGTCTACGTGATCGACTCGCGCGGCAAGATCGTGAACCGTTACGACAAACGGTTTTGCACGGGTAAGGACGGTGCGAAGCGCACGCTCGACATGGCTCATTATTCGCCTGGCAATCGAGCGTGCATCTTCAAAATCAAGGGCATCACCTGCAGCTCGCTGATCTGCTACGACTATCGCTTTCCGGAACTCTATCGAGACCTCAAGCGACAAGACGTACAGGTTGTGTTTCAGTCGTTCCACAACGCTCGCAAGACCGTCGTCTCGGATGACTCGTACAACATCTGGAAGACGATCGTGCCTGCGACCATGGCTTGCCGCGCGGCGGAGAATCACTTCTGGATCAGTGCCAACAACAGCACCACGAAGCCGTCCTGCTGGCCAAGCTTCGCGGTGCGGCCCGATGGTGCGATTGTAGGAGAACTCAAGCTGCACAAGCCCGGGGCTTTGATCACGGACTTTGAACTGAATCCGAAGTTCTTCGACGCGCCGGGACTGTGGAGATCTGCGGCGATGTCCGGCCAACTGCACAGCGGCTGCGTTGTTAATGATCCGCGTTCAGCGGACATCACCGCGCTGTGAGTGTCGCACCTTCCAGAATGGACTGCGTAAAGTCCCAGACGGGCAACGCGGCAGTAAACGGCGCGATGTTCTCAGCACGGCCATCGAGCAGGTCGAGGAATCCGTTGATGGGGTTGTGAAACTTCTCGAAACCCGGCTCGCTGCCAGGCACATCAATGGCTGTCGTCTGGTTGTTCTGCCCGATGGAAAGATGACCGTCGCGAATTATCAAGTCGGCCTGCTCGCAGTGAATGAAGAACTCTTCCACGAACGAGTTCGCATGGCCCACGAAGCTGATCGTGAACGGAACATGACCGCTCAATCGACCGATCACTCCGGTGACAATCTCCACCTGGCTGCCCGCGCGGTCTGAAACGGCCAGCACTTGAGTCGGATGCAGTCCGGTCACAAACAACAGCATGTCGATCTTGTGGCTGCCGGCATCGCCCATGAAGCCGCCGATGTTGATGGTGGGCTCATCGCGCCACGTCCCGCCAATCGTCTGCTGCCAGCGTTCCGTTGCGACCAGGCTCACGGCCTTGATGTGACCCCAGCGTCCCGAGCGAACTTCATCTCGCAGCCGATGAAACACCGGCGAATGCCGACGCTGATAAGCAATCTCGAAGTGCTGCGCGGGCCGCGAGTTCGCCAGTTCAATAAGGTGCAGGATGTGCGACCGACTTTCCGCCAGCGGCTTTTCACAGAGCACATGCCAACCGCGTTCAGCCGCTGCAGTGACTTGCTCGAAATGCGATGTCGTCGGCGTGCAGATCACGATGGCGTCGACTTCTGCCGAACGCACCAGATCGTCGAAGCTCTCGTAGATGGTCGCCTGCGGAGCCAGTTCCTGCTGAATGTAGGCCGAAGCAGAACCGACGGGATCGAACAGAGCGACCACTTCCGCGCGCGGATCGGCTTTCAACCGCGTGGCATGAACAATCCCCATGCGTCCGCAACCAACAATCGCGAAACGAAACTTCGAGTTCGAAGCTTTACTCATGACGGCAACCTGCTTTCGAGCGACAGATTCAGGGCCGAGGAGTTCTGATGGATGAGAGCCCGTTTGATAAGCGAGTACTCCGACTGACTGGCGATGTGACGACACAGTGAGGCGATTTGATCGCGGCGCCTGCATCTGCACTTGCTGGCGATGATGTCGTCCCTAACGTATGAACGCTGAAATCGCTCGTGACGTACCGGCTGTGACACTTCCGAGAAGGACCGCACATGCTTGAGAACACTGAAGTCGACGATGAACTGCGCCTGATTCAACAGATTCGCTCCGCTCGCAGCGCCATCATGGCCGAGCTCAGCAAAGCCATCGTCGGCCAGAATGAAGCGATCGAGCAATTGCTGCTGGCGCTGTTCGCAGGTGGTCACTGCTTAATCACGGGCGCGCCAGGACTCGCCAAGACCTTGCTGGTGAAGTCCGTCGCAGATCTGTTCCATCTGAAGTTTCAGCGCATCCAGTTCACGCCCGATCTGATGCCCGCCGACATCACGGGCACAGAGATTTTGGAAACAGACGACGACGGAAAGCGCCGCATGGTGTTCGTCCCCGGGCCAATTTTCGCGAACGTGATTCTGGCAGACGAGATCAACCGCACGCCGCCCAAGACGCAGGCGGCC
This sequence comes from uncultured Planctomycetaceae bacterium, assembly GCA_964386705.1. Lineage (GTDB taxonomy): Bacteria > Planctomycetota > Planctomycetia > Planctomycetales > Planctomycetaceae > AM-0621. The sequence goes on along the minus strand of CAYLTY010000048.1, from coordinate 12,929 downwards.
ATGCTGGAAGCGATGCAGGAGCATCAAGTCACGGCGGCGGGTAAACGTTGCAAGCTGGATGAGCCGTTCTTCGTGCTGGCCACTCAGAACCCGATTGAAATGGAAGGCACGTATCCGCTGCCGGAAGCTCAGCTCGACCGGTTCATGTTCAATGTGGTCATCGACTACCTGCCCGAAGACGACGAAGTTGCCGTTGTGACGCGGACAACGTCCGTTGTGCCGGAAGCCATCAACGCGCTGTACTCGGGTGAGGACCTGTTGCGATTCCGTGAGCTCGTACGGTCGGTGCCTATCGCTGAGGACGTTGTCCGCTATTCCGTTCGACTGGCCGCTGTTTCGCGACCGCATCAGGCGGGAACTCCGGACTTCGTCAATCAATGGGTGAGCTGGGGAGCCGGGCTGCGAGCAGGCCAGTTCCTTGTTCTCGGCGCGAAGGCGAGAGCTCTGCTCAATGGCCATTCGCACGTCAGTCTGGACGATATCCGTGCGGTCGCCCGTCCCGTCCTGCGACACCGCATTCTGATCAACTACCGCGCAGAGGCTGATGGAATCACCACCGAGCAGATCATCGAGAAACTGCTGGCACACGTGCAGCCCGTCACAGCAAAGTGATCGGCACGCTCCCTCAAAAAGCAAAACAGCTCGTCTGCTTTGTAGGCAGCGAGCTGTTGAGCGTAGTTCGGATTGAGCGTGAAGCTATTTCACCGGAGTCGGAACCCAGTTCACCTGACGCGGGCCTGACGATGGCGGCAGGATCGGGATCAGGGTCGAACCCACTGGCATTGGCGCCGGTTCTGATCTCTTATCTTCCGCTGGCGGAGCTGGCGTTGGAGAGCCGTTGTGCATGGGGTTCTGGCCGGGAATCACTTCACCTTCGTAAAGTGGACCTTGTGGACTTACGAAGGGAGCACCGCCACAAGCCGAGCAACTGGCTGGCATCGGGCTGCCACATCCGCAGGACGACATCTGGGGAGCTGAGCAGGAACCGCAGGTGGACGGCATATAGTTGGTGAAGCCGGGGCTGCCGCATCCGCAAGATGTCGGAGCACCACCGCCGCAACTGCAATTCGCCGGAGCGCCGTAGTTCACTGGAGCGCCGCAACCGGCACAGCTGTGGCCCTTGGGAGCAGCGCACAGCGGGCAATTGTCCTGCTTGTGCTTGCACTTCTTCTTCAGGCTCAGCTTGGGCCACGAGGATTTGTGGCAACCGCAACCCTGATGGTCGTGGTTCTGCCAGGCTGGTTCGTCATACTGGCAGCATTGGGTACTTGAGCAGCCCACGACGAACGAAAGCGTGAGCAACATGGTGAAGCACGACAGCAGAAGCCTCATAGCCGTCCTCATGGCAGGGACAAACAAGTCCGGTAAGATCGTCGTCACCGACGACTGGGGGCTCGGGTGCCGTCCCTGGACACCGTCCACCGTTAGCTGAATCGGCGTTCGGATTAGGTAAACTTTACCGGTTATTCCCAGGATTCGGTTTTTTCGGCCGACTTGGCCGGAATCAATGTTCGCTCAAAAAGGCAGTGCCATGTTTGGCTGGACAAGTCTGGACACCTGGATTGCCTGCACAGCGGCGCTGGCAGCGATGTCCTGCGCAATTCCGGGCACGTTTCTGGTCCTGCGCAAGCAAAGCATGCTGGGCGATGCCCTCAGCCACACCGTGTTGCCGGGTATTGTGGCTGCGTTCCTGTTCGCGGGAGCATTCGGCGGCGATTCGAATAGTCCCACAAGCCATTCCCTCTTGCTGGTGGGAGCGGTTGCATCCGGTCTGGTGACGACATTCCTGTCGGAAACCGTTCGGAAGCTCGGCGGAGTTGAAGACTCGGCGGCGCTGGGAATTGTCTACACGTCCATGTTTGCCTTCGGGTTGCTGCTCATCCGCTTGTTCGCCGACAGCGTGCATCTGGACGCCGAATGTGTGCTGTTCGGAGCTGTGGAAACGGCAGTGCTCGAGACTTGGGGAGACACAGACATTCCGTCCGCCATGCTGCTCAACGGTGGCTTGCTGATTCTCAACGGGTTGCTCGTCTTGCTCTGCCTCAAGGAGCTGCGGCTGACAGCATTTGACCCCGCGCTGGGAGCCAGTCTCGGCATCCGTCCGGCACTGGTCACCTACGGACTGATGGCCATGACGTCGTTGACACTGGTCGCCGCATTTGAGTCGGTTGGATTGATTCTTGTGGTGACCGTGCTCGTGACGCCGGCTTCAACCGCACTGTTACTCTCGGATCGACTCAGTGTCGTGCTGGTCTCGTCGGTCGTGATCGCAGGGCTCGCGGGGTTCGTTGGCCATGCGTCGTCGATCATGATCCCGTCGCTGGTGTTCCGGCCGTTGGGCTTCACGACAGTGTCTGATTCCAGCACGGCCGGCATGGCCGCTCTGGTCTGCGGAGTCTTCTTCGCGCTGGCCTTCCTGTTTGGTCGCCGCCGCGGTCTGGTGACTTCGGTGCTGCGAAACTGGAAGCTCAGCTTTCGTATTGCCTGCGAAGACCTGCTCGGCCTGATGTATCGTTCTGAAGAAGCCGCACAGGCCGTCAAGAAGTCTGAACTGGCCTTGCACGATCATCACGCGTGGCTGGCGCCGGTGTTCCGTCGCCTGGCGTTCTGGCGGCTCACCAAGCTGGGACTTGTCGCCACCGAAGGCGCCACCTGCAAATTGACGCCAAGCGGTCATGAAACCGCCGAACGCATCGTGAGATCGCACCGGCTGTGGGAGTCTTACATGGCTCGCCACTTTTCGCTGCCGGGCGATCATCTGCACGCACCGGCGGCGCGCGTGGAACACTTCCTGGACGAGAACCTGCTGGCGGAACTGGATCGTGAACTCGATCGTCCCGGCGCCGACCCGCATGGCCGATCCATTCCGACCACCACTAGCCCCGCCACTGAGCAGCCGGTAGATTCCAGTTCCGACGGCGCTGATGCTCGGCGCAGCTGACCTGCCTCTCGCGTAAGGAGACTTCACGGTGAAAGAACCACGTTCGAACGATCGGTTTGTGTGGCTGGTGCTGGGCCTGCTGGCGGGTTTGGCGATTGCGTCCGTGTGGCCTCATGAACCCGTGCAAGCCTCGGCGACCGATCGCAACCAGAAGTTCGCGATGATCACCACGCCCGTCGGTGGCGGCTACGAAGGTATCTTCATTCTGGACTTCCTCACCGGACGTCTCACTGGAGCAGTGCTCGGTCGCACGCGCAACGGCACCGAGTTCACCAACTTTTACGCTCGCAATGTCGCAGAAGACTTTGAAGTCACAGGCGGCGAAGCGAACTACGCCATCACGGGCGGCTTCGCTGAAATTCAGGCCAAGGGTGGTCTGCAATGGGGCAACAGTGCGATCTACGTTGCCGAGATGAATTCGGGCAAAGTGGCCGCGTACGCGATTCCGTTCAAAGTGACACAAATCCCGCAGCCACCAGTTCCGCTGGCTCCGCTGGCTACTTACCCCTTCCGCACACAGAACGTCGCTCAGTAGCGATCATTGGGCGGTCGAGGCGGTCAAATAAGAAAAGGACGGACTTGCGAGTCCGTCCTTTTTGTTTTCCCGTTTGTTTTCCCGAAGTGCGGTTCGGCTCACCAGATCAGCGGCTCTTCAGCGACTCACGATGACGTCGGATGATGTCTGCAGCCTCTTCCTTAACGGTCGCAAAGTGCTTCTTCGGAGTGGGATTCGAACCGGGCATCACCGGTCGAACGGCGGTATCGGCTGAAGACCCTTTGCCGGAAACAATGGTCGTGTCTCCGCTGCCGCCTTCTGGTTCGTCATCGGTCAGCCAACTGGCAATGCTGTCTTCCGTCGCCAGCTTCACGTCCACGATTCCATCCGCCGGAATCCGCGGTTTGACAATCGGCTTCGGAGCGGGCTTCGGTTTGGGTTGTTCCAGCTGAAACGCCATGCTGCCAATGCGCAAGACATCACCGGGCTGCAGCAGCGTTTCCCCCACGATCAAGACGTCATTCACCAGCGTCCCGTTGCGGCTACCGAGGTCCGAAACGTAGACACTCTCACCCACCACCCGCAGTTTCGTATGCCGACGACTCACCTCAGTGCCTGAGAGACGCAATTCGCAACCCTCGTCGCGCCCGGCGGTCAATTCGCGCTCGGGCAAGTTCATGCGCTGTCCCTGGTGCTTGCCAGTGAGGATCACGAGCTTTGGCATGGCAATGGCCCTCAATCGGTCTTTCGAAAAGTGGATCTAGCAAGGCGACAGGCTCTTAAACGTGGTGCGGCACAATCAGGGGTTCACCGCAGTCAGGACAGGTCATCCGACGACCACCATGCGACGGGCTCATCTTGAATCGCTTACCACACCGGCAATTGAATCGAATTCGACGCTCTTCCTCCGCGCTGCGCTTGAGATGAGTGCGGTTCCAAACCTGCTGGGCCACTTCCTGAATCATGGAGAGCAGCACGCGCGGGTCGTAGGGCTTGGTCATGTAGCCGTCCGCACCGACTCGCTTGGCGAGGTCTTTGGCATCATCCATGGAGATCGCCGAAAGAATCATCACCGGCATCCGCTCATCGCGCGACTTGATCCGCTCGCAGATCTCGAAACCACTCTCACCCGACAGGATCAGGTCCAGCAGCACGAAGTCCGGACGGTTCATGGTGAGCGCTGAGTGAGTCTGCCCACCATCCTTCGCAATCTGCACCTGATAGCCGTGTTCTTGCAGCAGATCACGCAGCGCCAGCGCCTGCTCGGCGTCATCTTCGACCACGAGGATCCGATGCGCGATCGCATTCGCAAATTCGGATTCAAGAAACCCACTCGACATGGGCAAAACTCCTCTCTGCGCTCACGTGGCATCCAAGCCGTCAATCTGAATCGCCGGTCCATCATCTCCTTCACGTGGCAAAGGAGGAACGTGTGCCATTCAGACTACTGCGGACCAATATCAATCATACTACTACACCCTTAAGATTGGCTCTAGATGCGGCCGGATTCAGCATCGTTCTGCCGGATAACGCTGAATTCCTACAAAACCGTCCGAACCGCCCCGGCACGCCTGCACCTGCCTCACTTTGAGTTGATGAACGTCCATGCTGCCTCCCCGTAAATCCGAATTTGAACTGATTGAGCATTTTCGGACGCATGCAGTACAGCACGCTGACGTGCTCCGCGGAATCGGGGACGACGCAGCCGTGGTCCGCTGGCCCGCATCGCGCCAGGGGCTGATGACGGCTGACATGCTGCTGGAAGGAGTGCATTTCACGATTCCACCGGCAACTCCCCGAGAAGTCGGACGCAAGGCGATGGGCGTGAACCTGAGCGACATTGCGGCCATGGCCGGTCAGCCGAAATTCGCCATCGTCAGCCTGGGGCTGTCGAAACGGCACGATCCGCAACTGGCCGTCGAACTCTTCGCCGGGATGAAAGAGATCGCCGCCGAGTTCGGCGCGATGATCATCGGGGGAGACACGAACAGTTGGGATGGCCCCCTCGTGATTAATGTCACGCTGACAGGCGACCCGCATCCGCGTGGACCAGTGCTGCGTTCGGGAGCTCAGATCGGTGACTGGATCATGGTCACTGGTGAACTTGGCGGCAGCATTCTGGGTCGCCAGTTTTCGTTTCAGCCGCGAGTTCTCGAAGCACAGCGCCTGCACGAACTCGTCGATCTGCACGCCATGATGGACATCAGCGACGGCCTGGTGGGCGATCTATTCCATATTCTGGAGGAGAGCCGTGTCGGCGCAATTCTTGACGCAGCCGCGATCCCCATCAGTCCCGCAGTTCACAGGATGCCCGACGCGCGCTCGCCGCTGGAACACGCCCTGAGCGACGGAGAAGATTTTGAGCTGCTCTTCACGGTGTCACCAGAAGACGGCCAGCGACTGCTCGCGCAATCTCCATTGAACGTGCGGCTCAGCCGCGTCGGAGAAATCATCGCCGAGCAACAGTGCCTGCTCCGCACGGCTGACAGCACTCTGCAGCCGCTGCCGCGTATGGGATGGAATCACTCTGTCTGATGTCTCCGCAATTGCACAGATCAACCACTGGGATGGCAGCACATGTTTAACCGCCACGGCAACGGCGTGCGCGCCCACGCCGTTGCCGTAGGGGTTAAACAACAAAAGGAACATCAGCAAGTAATACTGCCGCGTCTGAGTATTTACGACACGAGCGGCCTAGGCGGAATCGGGGCCGCGGCCCCTTTCGTCAACGCGGCGAGTAGTTCCTGTTCGCGGGCTTCGGTCGTGCAGCTCAGCACGTTCTGACGGGCGCGTTCACCGCAGCGGCGTCTCAAATCGGGATCATTCACTAGCCGCGTGATACGGTCAGCGAGATCATCAATCGCCCAGGGGCTGTCGATGACGTAGCCATTTTCACCTTCGGTCAGCAGTTCGCCCGCTCCGTTTTGTTTGGTGGTGATGACGGGCAGGCCCGAATTCATCGCCTCGAGAACAACCAGACTGCAGGGGTCGTAGAACGTCGGGAACGTGAAGACGTCGCAGCCTGCGAAACATTCGCGGATCTCGTCGACGAAGCCGAGGAACAGCACTCGATCCTGAAGTCCTAACCGTGCGGCCTGTCGTCGAAATCGGCGATCGCGACGACTGCCGCAGACGATCAATCGCGCGTTGGACGCCTGATCGGCGACCTTGGCGAACGCTTCCAGCAGCGGCTCAAGGCCTTTGAGTTCGTAGTTGCGCGCGACGAACAGCAGCACGACGTCGTTCGGTCCGAATCCGTGACGTTCGCGAAAGGCTGTTCTCGCTAACGCTGCATCTGGCAGCGTCGCGAGGCTGTCGAGCGCGTTATAGACGACCGACATCTCGTCGCGCGGCACGCCGTGATATTGGACGAAGTGTTCGGCTACGACATTGGCCGGAGCAACGATGTGTGCCCGCTGCGCGCCCGCGAACTGCTTGTGTGCGATCCAGCGAAAGACCCACTGCTTCGGGCTGAGCCACTTGGTCAGCCACCATCCGGCGCGGATCAGAGGCGATCGAAAGCGTTGGCTGTTGCAGGCCAGCGTCGCGGGATGTGCTCCGCCGACGGCGAGGTACGCATGCACGTACCAGACTTTGTTGAACCCGATGATCAAGTCGAAGCTGTCCGGTTTCAGAGCGGCTTCGGAAGCACGGGCGAAGAGATACGCGCGCAGCCAGCCGAAGCCCGGCGGGCAGAATGGTCGTACCCAGCGCACCGGAGTGCCGGGCGGCAACTCATCGACATCAGCTTCGGTCGCGAAGACATGCACCTCGTGACCGGCATCGATCAACCAGCGCGTGACGGTCGCCGCATACTTCTCGGCACCCCCGCGCCGTCGACCCAGCTTTTCGATGTTGATGGCGATCTTCATTCTGGATCCATCCAAACAAAAAACCGCGTCCCAGCGAGACGCGGTTTTCGTGTACGTAGTCCGCAGGCGAATTAGGTGCGACGGACGCGACGACGAACGTCGGTCTCGAGCACACCGAACGCTTGCTCATGACGCTGCAGAGCCATCGACAGCGCTTGCAGCAATCGCTTCGCGGTGAAGTGATTCATGATGATCCGTTGGGTCACTGGCACGCGAACTTCACCCTGAGCATAGGGGTTCGGGTTCAGACCCAGGTCGAGCAGCAACTCTTCGGGAGTGCTCGACACGCGGCAGAAATTGGCGTAGCCAGCAGTTGCGTTGCTGTCTTCGACAATGAGCGTCTGCTGCAGTTGTTGCTGCTGTGGTGCGGCTTCGGCTGGTGTGGTTTCTTCAGTCTGATCTTTGGCCACTGTTCTCTCTCCTTGGGGCGTCTCTAGCGCCGTGCCCGTCCAACCCTGAAAGTGCCTGCAGAACATCACTGCACAATCTCGGCATTCAAAGTCGCGACGGCGGCGGAAAGTTAGCTAAGGCATAAATCAGAGGGCAACGCCAAATAGCGTTTCTTCTAACACTTATGATGATCTGACCCATAAGATGGGCAAGGTCTGGAAGTGTCGCTCCGCTTCGTCAAACCGGGTGACTGCTCTAAAGTCTCCGTTGTGGGCCGCCGGCCCTTCGCACCTTTGACGTACACGAGCTTGCCATGACGGAACATGAAACTCCCGAATTTGAATACGACTCCATCGACTCGGCGCTCGCGGCCTTGCGAGCCGGGAAGATGATCATCGTGGTCGACGCCGCGGATCGGGAGAACGAAGGCGACCTGATTTGTGCCGCCGAAACGATGACGCCGGAACAAGTGACGTTCATGCTCCGTTACGGAGCGGGCGTGTTGTGCGTACCCCTGCCGAACGAAACCGCCGAGCGTCTGCGGCTCGCTCCAATTGTGGATTCCAGCGCCAACAACGCACCGAACCGCACTCACTTCCTGACTCCGGTCGATCACATTGAAGCCGGTTCTGGCGTGAGTGCCGAGAACCGCGCTCGCACCATCCGCGCGCTGGCTGATCAACGAGCTCTGCATTCCGACTTCGTAAAGCCCGGCCACATTTGCCCATTGTTAGGCAAAGACGGCGGAGTGTTGCGTCGCGCGGGCCACACGGAAGCAACGGTCGACCTCATGCGGATGGCCGGCCTGCAGCCAGTGGGCGTGCTCATCGAGATTCTGAGCCAGACCACCTCCGGTATGGCAGATCGGGATGAACTGCGGCAGCTCTCGCGACAGTTCCAGTTGCCGATGATCACCATTGAATCGCTGACGAAGTACCGGCGACTGCGCGAACGGCTGGTAAAGCGCGAGGCCGATGTTGTGATCGACACGGCCGAGTACGGCTCGCCGAGGTTCGTCGCTTACAAAGTCGAGCACGAGGAGCAGGAACCACTGGCGATGGTCTGGGGCGACCTGACTGCCGTCGAAGCACCCCTGGTTCGGATGCACTCGTCCTGCTTCACGGGGGACATCCTGGGCTCATTGCGCTGCGATTGCGGCGAGCAACTGCATATGGCCATGCAGATGATTCACAGCGAAGGCGCCGGTGCGGTCGTCTATCTGCCGCAAGAAGGTCGCGGCATCGGGCTGACGGCGAAGCTCAAGGCTTATCAGTTGCAGGATCAGGGTTACGACACTGTTGAGGCCAATCACAAGCTGGGCTTCAAAGCCGATCAGCGCGACTACATGATCGGCCTGCAGATCCTGAAGGACCTCGGCCTGTCCAAGATCCGCCTGCTGACCAACAACCCCAAGAAGACACACTCCTTCGAACAAGCGTGGGACCTGAAGGTTGTTGAGCAGGTTCCGATCATCGCTCCCCCCGTTCAGCAGCGAGCGAACTACATGGCCACCAAACGCGACAAGATGGGCCACATCCTGCCGCCGCCGTAGACCAAACCGTAACGAGTTAGCGTTCAGAACTCGTTATCCGTGTTTGAACCAGACTTCATCCGTGGCTTCCGCGTGATCCCCGGGTTACAAATTCATGTTGACCCTTTTTCAGGGGTCGACTTAGTCTCCCGCCGCTTCAACCGAGCCAATCGCCGCCCGGAAGTGGCTGGAGTCCTCTGCCCCCCTGGGACCCGCTGCTTCCGGGTATTTTTGTATTCAGACAACACGCGTAAACTGGCTGGTCGGACCGCATTCCATCGCCCGGCCAAATCTCCTATCGTTGAGGTTCTGCCAACGGTTGAAGAGAGAATTCAAGGCTGTGCTGTGAATCCGCACGATGAACTCAATGCACTGACAAATCTGTTTCCGGATACTGAGCCGCTGCTTCTGCAGGCGGACCATATTCCGTCTGCTCTGACCCCTGAGCCTTACAAACAGATGCTGGTTCATGACCACCACATGACGGTGGCCATGGAGTCTTACCACCATTGCGCCGTTGATGTTCGAGTCCTGCAACGACGCCTCGAAGGCGACACGTACGCGCGCAAGATCCTGCTGCTGAAGTCCGGCACCAACCAGGTGGTGCAGTTCGGAATCGTCCGTTTCAATTTGAACTTCGTGACGGTCGAAGTCCGCAACGAGATCCTCTCTGGCCAGACTCCGCTGGGCCGGGTCTTGATCAACCACAACGTCCTGCGACACATCGACTTGGGAGCAATTCTCAAAGTCACAGCCGGCCCCAGCCTGGCCAACTACCTGCAGATGCCCGTCGGGCAGACCACCTACGGTCGCATGGCGACCATCTTCTGCAACCATCGCCCCGCCGTGGATCTGCTGGAGATCTCGGCCCCGCTGACGGACGACAAGTAACCGCGACCACCTGATCCAATCGATGGTGTTGTGGCAGGCTCACCAATGCAGGGGCGAGTGGGCCTGCTGTTCTACCCAGCGCGAATCGATGGCGTCTTCGAGGTCTTCCAGTTCCAGTAGATCGGAGTTGCTGGCACCGAGGGCATCACCTGCGGGCAACGGGCCGGGGGTGATTCCGGCGAGGGTCAGGAAGTTGGCGAGTAGTTGATGGCCGCCTTCGGTCAGTACGGATTCCGGATGGAACTGCACTCCGAACAGCGGTGAGGTGCGGTGCTGCAGGCCCATCACCAGATGATCGACGGTGCGAGCCGTGACCAGCAGGTCGGGCGGCAGCGTGTTTTCTTCGACGATCAGCGAATGGTAGCGCGTCGCAATGAAGGGATTTGGTATCTGATTGAAGACACCTGACTCACAATGACGAATGGGCGAGGTGCGGCCATGCACCGGTTCGGGGGCTCGGCGGACAACGGCTCCAAAGGCCGCGCCGATCGCCTGATGCCCCAGGCAGACTCCGAGCATCGGAATCCGTGAGTGCAGTTGGCGAATGAGCTCGATGCTGATGCCGGCCTCTGTCGGCGAGCACGGCCCCGGCGAGATCACGATGGCTTGCGGGTGCAGTTCTTCGACCTGACTGATCGTCAGTTCGTCGTTTCGCACGACGCGTGTGTCGCAACCCAGCTCGCGCAAGTACCGCGCGAGGTTGAACACAAAGCTGTCGTAGTTGTCGATCAGCAGCACCATCAGACTGAATATCACCTCGGACGAAGTCGCCGCGCGGCCAGGCGTTGAACAGAACAGGGGTGAAAACAAAAGGTCCGAAGCCATCCAGTCGATGACTTCGGACCTGATCGTAAAGTTGTCAGCAGTAGAACTCGACCCCTAAAGGTCAGGGGCGAACGGCTGAAGCAGGTTTCTGCGGAGGTTGCTCCGCCGGAGCAGTGGCAGGCGGCAGCGGCGTAGTGCCAGCGTGTCCGCGCCAGTGATCCATGCTAGTGGTTACTCCCAGCAGCTTCAGCAGCGCGACAAACAGCCAACGTGGCCAGGTCGCTCGCGCCAGCGGCAGCAGCGAGACAATGAACGGAGCGAACACTGTCGCTTGCTCCTTACGCACCGCACGCAAGATTCGTCCGGCGAGCCAGTCTGGCGTCAGCATACCGGCCAGCAGCGGCGGCTTGACTCCGTTGAACATGCCCGTGTTGATGTAGCTCGGGCAGATCGCCGTCACGCGCACGTTGTTGTGGTTGGCCAGTCGCAGTTCTTCCCGCATGGACTCCGTAAAGCCCAGCACGGCCCACTTGCTCGAGGCGTAAGTTGCAGCATTCGGCAGTGGAATCACAGCCGACGCACTGCAGATGTTGACAAGGTGACCTTCCTCCTGAGCCAGCAGGTCCGGCAGGAAGAAATGCGTCACGATCACCGGCCCGGTGGTATTCACGTCGTACGTCGCCAGATGCTTCTCCAGCGGCACGTCCAGGAACTGGCCGCCAGTGACAATGCCAGCATTGTTGATCAGGATATCAATCGAGCCGTGCTCCTGATGAATGCGATCGCGAATCGAGCGCACATCGGCCGCGTCAGTCACGTCCATCACGTAACCGGCTGCGGTGTACCCGAGTGCCGTCAGACGGAAGACAGCTTCGTGTACTCGTACCTGGTCACGATCCGTCAGAATGACCAGCGCGCCTTCGCGAGCGAAAGCCTTCGCGGTTTCATAACCGAGGCCGTGTCCGGCCCCCGTGATCAGGACTCGTTTTTTTGCGATCGTTTTCATCACAACGCTCCTCGTAATGCGAGGTTCGTAAGGACGGGAATGTTTCAGTAGCACTCGTGTGAGTGTTGGCCCCGACTTCTCAAAAGTGTGACTTCTGAGAGGTCAACTCCATCGACTTCCTTATGGGCTGCGTGCGAGGGCGCCTCGTATGGCAGCAAAAGTCAGTCGATTCGCGTTCCAGTAATTCGGTGCTTTAAATACGTCGAAAAGAGCCCACGCCACGGATGCAGGTCGCTGATGTGAAGGCACCCAGACAGGCTTTGGCAGGACAACCAACGGGCCATCCAACACGGTCTTCTGAATGCCGGTCAACATCAGTGAGTTATGAACCCAGCCGGTACCACTTTGAGGGTTACTCAACGTGGCGCCCGGGGCTCCTCCCCACGGGATGCTCATCAGAGCGAAAGCAATGCCAGACCAGTGATTCAATCCGACAATGCCATAATTCAATTCATCGATCACGTGCCGCAGACAATCACGGCCGGTGGCTCGCCGCCGGAAGTCGCTCGGCAGCGTGATTGATGCCGCGAGCGTTCCCCACAGCTTCTCATTGGCAAATGCAGCAGCTTTGATGAGAAAATCTTCGGGACTTGTCGCATCAATCGGCACTTCGGCACACACGTTGACGAACGACTCTTCCTTCAACAGTAGCGCGGGTTCCTGCGGGTTGACATTGCGAACGATCGTCCAAGGAATGGAATCGTCGCGGGCTTCCGTACCGGCCACAAATAGCAGGGAGCCATCGCCACGACTCTTGCTCCCGGTCGCGCTGGTAAGAGACTTACCACTCGACCGTAGGAGCTTTTGACTTTCCGCAACGCTTTGCCCCACAAAACGTTCGTAACGTTCAAAAGCGCCCGGATAGTAGGCTTTGCGCTGCGGGATTCGGGATAGCTCAGATTCGATCCGCTGCAGGAAGCGCTCGCGCTCCGGCCACTGCTTCCACGTCACAATGACTCGCGTCGCGATGCAATTGAACGCCGCATTATTCGTCAGTGATGTGACGATGTTTTCCACCTGCGCCTGCAACTGCATCG
>CAYLTY010000047.1:0-41945 GCA_964386705.1 uncultured Planctomycetaceae bacterium | reverse complement strand
GCCGTTCTGGCGTGGCCCGCGACTCTACGGCATCAGCGGCGAGAAGAGCGTTCCGGTGAAGTGGAGTGCCACAGAGAACGTGGCTTGGCATACCAAGCTACCTGGACCGGCGGGAGCTTCTCCCGTCGTCTGGGGAGACAACATTTTCCTGACCTCTGCCGACGGCGCAGAACTGGTACTGCTGTGCTACGGAACGGACGGCAAGCAGCGCTGGCGAGAAGTGATTGGTTCCGGCAACAAGGATGTCCGGGGCGACGAGGGCAACTCGGCCTCGAACTCACCGGTCACTGACGGCAAGTTCGTGTGGGCCATGTTGGCCAACGGGCAACTGACGTGCCACACGGTCGCAGGCAAAGAGATTTGGAAGCTGAACCTTGAGGATCGCTACGGCAAGTTCGACATCCAGTTCGGCATGACTTCGACCCCGATTTTGGATGAAGACAAGCTCTACCTGCAGTTGATTCACGGCAAGTGGGGTAAGGAGCCTAGCCGCGGCCTCGTTGTGTGCTTGGACGCTGCCACGGGCAAGGAACTCTGGAAGCAAGTCCGCGCTACCGACGCGGTCGACGAGAACAAGCACTCGTACGCATCTCCGATGATGTACGATTACGGCGGACGCAAGCTGCTCCTGACTCACGGAGCGGACTACACCATCGCCCACGACCCGGCGAACGGCAGCGAGATCTGGCGGCTCGGGAATCTGAACGTTAAAGAGAAGTACGACAATACTTTGCGTTTCGTCGCATCCCCGGCTTGCACGGACGGCCTCATCATCGTGCCGACCGCGAAGGGTGGCCCCTGCGTCGCGATCCGACCTGACGGAAAGGGCGACATCCCGAATGACGCCCGGGTCTGGACTCATGCCAAAACGCCCGATGTGCCTTCACCTCTAGTAGTCGGCGACTTCGTCTATCTGTGCATGCAGGACGGCAACATCTACTGCCTCGATAAGCAGTCCGGCGAGCAGCACTACTTCCAGCGCACGCACCGGCAACGCCACCGCGCTTCGCCAATCTATGCTGATGGCCACATCTACCTCACCGCTCGCGACGGCAAGGTCACGGTTCTGAAAGCAGGCAAAGAGTTCGCCGTCGTTGCAGAGAACGAGGTTGGCGACGCGATCTCGTCATCGCCCGCGATCTCCAATGGCACAATCTACCTGCGTTCCTACGATGGGCTGTGGGCCATCCGGAATAAGCAGTAAGCGCCGATTCTGACCTCTGGAGGCAACAGACTTCCGAAGTCCCTCATGGCTTCGGAAGTCTCGGAATGTGGCTCAACTGGCCTGCAACTGCCGCTCGAGCTGCTCGAGAACATCACTCAAGCGCCAAGCCTTCCCGCCGATGCGCAGGTCCGGGTCCGATCGCAGCCAAGATTCGATCTTTCGCTCGGCTGACATCACGGTGCTGTGATTGCGGCCGCCAAAGTGTTCGCCGATTTCCTTGTAAGCAGCCTGAGTGTGCTTGCGGGCCAGGTACATCGCCAGCATGCGCGGCTGGCTGATCGTCCGAGTGCGGCAATCCGATCGCAGCTCCTCAGCGGGCAGTCCGAACAACTCGGCCACGACAGATTCCACGTCCGTCAGCTTGACCACACACACACAGTCACGTTCCAGATCCGACAAAACGTGTTTGGCTGTCGCCAAAGACACCCGTTTGTTGGTCATCCGATACCAGGTGTGGATCGAGTTCAGAGCCCCTTCGATCTCCCGCACGTTGTTCGTGAAACGACGGGCCACCAGATCCAGAACCTCGTCGACGACTGCGGTTCCCAACTCCTGACTTTTCGCCAGAGCAATCTTGCGACGAGTCTCCAGGTCCGGAGCTTCTACGCGGCAAACCATGCCGGACAAGAACCGGCTGGTGAGTTCATGGCTCATCTGGCTGAGCAAACGCGGATGTGAATTCGCCGTCAGCACAACCTGCTTGCCGTGACTGACCAGTTGCTGAAACGTGTGCAGGAACTCTTCCTGAATGCCGCGTTTGCCGTCCAGAAAGTCAACGTCGTCAATAATGAGCACATCAACATGACGGAAACGTTGACGGAAACCGGGCAGCGCGTGAGTCCTGAGCGCGTGAGTGAACTGATTCGCGAAGGATTCCGCGGTCATGAACAGCACTTGGCGATCGGCATAGAGCCGCCGAATGCCCTTGTAGACGCCTTCAGCCAAATGTGTCTTGCCTGTGCCGACCGAGCCATGCAGATACAACGGGTTGCACGCGACGGCACCCGGAGCTTCGCAAACATGCCGCGCAGCCGTAACGGCCAGTTCGTTGCAGCGCCCGACGACAAACTCGTCCAGCGTGGCGAAGCGACGCCCCTCACGCGGTGCGGTTTGACTCCGCTCCGAAATGACGGTTGCGGATACAACCGCAGCATGCGGCGACTCGGCAGCAATCACTGCGGGCGCAGCGGCGGCTTTCAATACAGCCGGACTGGCGCTCGCGGCAGGCTCAGCGTCGGTCTCAGCCACGTCCCAGGCGAGGGACGCGCCGCTGCCGAGAACGGCTTGCGCACAAGACGTCAGCTCACGCACGAAACGCCGCTGCATCCAGGCTAACTGGAATTGGCTGGCGACCGAAATGCGGACCACATCCCGCTCGATGGAGATCGAAGTCCGGCCCTGAAACCAATGTTGAAAGCTCTTCAAACCAATCACATCGCGTAACTGGTTCGTAAAGCAATCTCGATGATCCGCGCAGGATTCAGGCTGCACCACCGCCGTTGTCCCGGGTTGCATCTTGCGCCCCTTATGCGCACACCTTCCCTACCATCCATTCGCCCGAGGACTGTCCCTTCTGGCGCTCAACTCACCCGGCAGCGCGACACTGTCGACAGCGTGAAACCACCACGAATCACGAGTCCAACAGCGACACGGTTGCGACGGAAAGGTACTCCGTTACCGGTGAGAGCAGCGTAGGTTGAAAAGATGCGAAACGTCGAGGAAATATCCAAGACGACGCCGGCTCGCAGCACATCGAAAACACGAAAATTCCTGCAGATCAACCACCGATGACCCGCTCAAATGCCCGCGCTACGATCGGGGTTTAGCCCACCACTTACCGACTGGCGTCACTTACTCAGCGGGCGGCAATTTAGCCCTGCCCAACCTGCCGTCAAACCAATTCGCAGGCATTCCTCGGGATGGTTTTCCCGTCTCGTCGCAAGTCGTGTGAAACTCAGGAACAGCCGCTCGCATCGGCGTCGCCGACACACCCGGCAGCCGCAGACCGCTGTCAAGAAATTGTTAACGAACAGCGCGTTGACAGATGAGTTTTCGGAGCGTCGTAAACCACGGCGATCAACCGCGACGAGGCTCCGCATCCCACATTACGAGACTTCCCCTCTTGACGGGATAGGCAGCGAGACATGGGCTTCAATGCTGGTCGACAAGGCGAGCGGTACGCGTTTCCCGGATGAGCGCTCCGGTCAATATCAACAATTTCTGGCAGACTTGAAAACAATCAAGCAGAAATCGATGCCA
The DNA here is from genome assembly GCA_964386705.1 of uncultured Planctomycetaceae bacterium. Lineage (GTDB taxonomy): Bacteria > Planctomycetota > Planctomycetia > Planctomycetales > Planctomycetaceae > AM-0621. The sequence goes on along the minus strand of CAYLTY010000047.1, from coordinate 38,461 downwards.
AATCGCTCCGCAGGCGACTGCTGCTTACCTGCGCGGCATGCACGTTGATTAAGCAGGCAGTCCAACTTCCAAACTGTGTTTTGCAGAGAGCCATCCGGAAATCAGGGTTTCATCAAGTTTCCGCTAGTTTTTCGGAAAACACTCGGCGAATGACATCCATCCGGAGTGATGCAACGGATCTGCCACGCCTTTCGGCAGCGCATGCTGGCACACACTTTGCCTTTTAGTGCAACGGCGAAATCTTGGCCCCATTGAGGGTTGCCAAGCTCGCGCTACTCGGCACCAGCAGTGGTACTGAGACAGGTCGGCGCCGGCAGGTCTCAATGCCTCTCCTTGCAGCCGTGAGTTCCGCAAGTCCCTCACCAACGCTTCCTAGAGGAGGAAACAATGCTTAGTCATCTCAGGCCATGGCGCGCTCTCGTGCTGCTGATGGCTCTCGCGTCGATTGCATTTTTGAGCGACTTCGCGTTCGCTCAAGAGGCGGCACCGCCCGAAGCCGCTGCGCCCGCAGCAGCCGCTGCCGAGGCTGCTCCGCCAACAGCAGCCGCTGCCGCACCCGCAGGTCCTTCGACGGCGGACCTGAAGATCGCCCTCGACACCATGTGGGTGATGGTCGCTGGCTTCCTGGTGTTCTTCATGAACCTCGGCTTCGGCTGCGTCGAAGCTGGCATGTGTCGCCAGAAGAACTGCGTCAACATTCTTTCGAAGAACTTCGTGGTCTTCGCAGTATCCACTCTGGGTTACTGGCTACTTGGCTTCGGCATCATGTTCGGCAACGGCTCTGCGTACTTCGGTACCGAAGGCTTGTTCTTCGCTGGTGGTGAAGACAATAGCCCTGCGACATTGGAAGCTTACAAGGGAGCCTATGGTGCCTTGAACTGGACCGGAGTTCCCCTGGCTGCCAAGTTCTTCTTCCAGCTCGTGTTCGCTGGAACCGCAGCGACGATCGTTTCCGGTGCGGTCGCTGAACGCATCAAGTACTTGTCCTTCATCGTGTTCAGCTTGCTGATCTCGATCTTCATCTATCCAGTCGTTGGTCACTGGATATGGGGCGGCGGCTGGTTGCAGGCGATGGGCTTCCATGACTTCGCTGGTTGCACCCAAGTGCATTCCATCGGCGGCTGGTGCGCTCTCACGGGCATCATTTTCCTCGGCCCACGTATTGGTAAGTACTCGGCAGACGGCAAGGTCAACGCAATTCCAGGTCATAGCATGATGGCGGCGTTCATCGGCTGCCTGGTGCTGTGGCTCGGATGGTTCGGCTTCAATCCCGGTTCAACGATGGCAGCCGATCCAACAGGTATCGCTGACATCGCCCTGACCACCAATCTGGCCGCTGCGATGGCCACCTTGTCCGCGACTGCCACGGCCTGGATTTTCCTGGGCAAGCCCGACATTGGCATGACGCTTAACGGGTGTCTGGCCGGTTTGGTCGGTATCACTTCGAGCTGCTTCGTCGTGACCCCGGCAATGGCTGCGGTCATCGGAACGATTGCCGGCGTGATCGTGGTCTTCGCCGTCATGTTCTTCGACAAGATGAAAATCGACGATCCAGTGGGTGCCACTTCGGTGCATCTGGTGTGCGGTGTCTTCGGAACGCTCTGCGTGGGCTTGTTTGCCAGCCCGGAAGTCATTGCCAAACACGCGCTCACGGACGCTGTCTGTAAGCCAGGTCTCATCTATGGCGGCATGGAACAACTGATTCGCCAGTTGACTGGCATCGGCGCCACTGCCGTCTACTGTGTGGTCGTCTCTTCGATCTGCTGGATTGCTATCAAGGCCATCATGGGCCTGCGAGTTTCTGACGAAGAGCAAATTGGTGGTCTCGATCATGGCGAGCACGGAAACACGGCTTACCATGGCTTCGTGGTCGAGCAGAGCTGATCCCAACCATTCAACTTTAGGCGCTAACGCAAAGGAGCAAGCTCCATGAAGAAGATCGAAGCCATCATTCGGCACTTCAAACTGGAAGAAGTGAAGAACGCCGTGAATGGCAAAGGTGTGCAAGGTATGACCGTCAGCGAAGTACGGGGCTTCGGACGCCAGAAGGGACATAAAGAAATGTTCCGTGGCGCTGAATACACCGTCGACTTCCTGCCCAAGGTCAAGGTCGAAGTGGTTGTCGGAGACAGCCAGGTCGACTCCGTGATCGAGTCAATTGTTGCGGCCGCCAAGACCGGCAATGTGGGCGACGGAAAGATCTTCGTGACGGAAGTCACCAAGTCGGTCCGCATCCGCACCGGTGAAGTCGACGACGCAGCACTCTAAGTCTCGACTATTGATTTGACTTCTGAAACTCGGCGCGCTCGGAAGTGATACCGGCGAATGTTCGGCCTCACTTCCGGGTCGTTGAGTTTCAGTGCTTTTTCAGCCTAACAAGCACAAGGAGCCCCAGTTCGCAGAACTCAGCAGCACCGCTCAACTGCTCCGTTCTGAAGTTGTCCCTCGTTTGTCGTTGATTTCATTCATCCGCGTTTAAGGACCCGCGATGCCCACGCTCAAGCATCTGATTGTTACACTCGCTCTCTGGGCAGGCTTCGGCCTCATGCCCGCATTCGCTCTCGCACAAGAAGAAGCCTCCAAAGAGGCCGCTCAGCCCGTAGCCACGGAGAAGGCTCCGGACGCCAAGCCCGAACAAACACACGCGGCCCCTGCTGTTGCCATCAATTCCGGCGACACTGCCTGGATGCTGATCTCTTCAGCTCTGGTTCTCATGATGACCGCTCCCGGACTGGCCCTGTTTTACGGCGGTCTGGTGCGCAAGAAGAACATCCTCGGCGTCATGATGCAGTGCATCATCCTGATGGGCTTGATGTCGACCATCTGGGTCGTGATCGGCTACAGCCTCGCCTTTGACAAGAGTATCGCCGGGGGATTCGTCGGCGGTTTTGGCAAGGTCATGCTGAACGGACTCAACGTCAGCGGAGAAGGCCTCAACAGCTTCCACGGTCTGACGATTCCGGACTTGCTGTGGATGATCTTCCAGATGATGTTCTTCATCATCACCCCCGGCCTGATCTGCGGTGCTTTCGCCGAACGCATGAAGTTCAGTGCGATGGTGATCTTCAGCGCGCTGTGGGGAATTTTCATTTATTGCCCAGTAGCACACTGGGTCTGGGCAACTGACGGCTGGGCCAACCATGCGAATGTGGATGCCCCTTACAAGTCACTCGACTTTGCGGGTGGCACGGTCGTGCATCTGATTTCCGGTGCATCCGCTCTGCTCTGCTGCATCGTGATCGGCAAGCGAGTTGGCTTTGGTCGTGAGCCGATGCCTCCACACAATCTGACCTTTACTTTCATCGGCGCCACGATGCTGTGGGTCGGCTGGTTTGGCTTCAATGCTGGTTCCGCCGGCGCAGCAAATGCGCAAGCGGTATCCGCGTTTGTCGCCACGCACATCGCCGCAGCGGTTGGAACACTGGCATGGGCCGGCATCGAATGGGTCAACCGTGGCAAGCCCAGCATTCTGGGCGCTTGCTCAGGATGCGTAGCCGGCCTCGTGTGCATCACTCCAGCGGCGGGCTTCGTAACCCCCGGCTCTGCCATGATTCTTGGCCTGGCAGCAGGCATCGTCTGCTACCTGGCCTGCACGACTCTTAAGAACAAGTTTGGCTATGACGACTCATTGGACGCCTTTGGCGTTCACGGTGTCGGGGGAACACTGGGCGCGATCCTGACGGGCGTCTTCTCGTCCGGCGCGATTCTCGGTGATCCGCACAAGGCTGGATTGATTGAGGGCAATGCAACGCAGTTGATTAACCAGTTGGTTGTGGGCGCTGCAGCTCTCGGCTTGGCACTTGTTGGAACCTTTATTCTGCTGAAAGTGGTCGACGCACTCGTCGGTCTGCGAGTCAGCCAGGAGGAAGAAGTTCAAGGGCTGGACGTCACCCAGCACGGCGAAGAGGGTTATATCTTCTTGTAAGCCTGACATGCTGGAACTGATTCTGAGGCGCGGAGCAAACCTCGCCTCAGAGCTCGCTCCAGCGTGCGGCTTTTTCCAGCGTCTCGACGATTCAAGCCCTGACAACTATTCTCGCCGCATCTGGCTCGAGAAGCGCACGCGCGCCCGACGTTCTGCATCGCTTGCCTCGGCAACAGAACGGCGAGTCCGGCTTGTGAAACGGAAGGAAGTTCCCCATGAAAAAGATCGAAGCAATTATTCGGCACTTCAAGTTGGAAGAAGTGAAAGGTGCGCTTACGGCAGCCGGAATCGCCGGTATGACGGTCACCGAAGTTCGCGGATTCGGCCGACAGAAAGGCCATAAGGAAGTCTATCGCGGTGCCGAGTACACCGTGGACTTCCTGCCCAAAGTGAAGATCGAAGTTGTCGTGGACAACGGTCAGGCTCAAAACGCGATTAATGCGATTCTATCCGCAGCCCGCACTGGCAATATCGGCGACGGAAAGATCTTCGTTTCGGATCTCGACAGTGTCGTCCGCATTCGTACGGGCGAAGCTGGTGAGGCAGCCATTTAGGAAGTGGAGAAGCAGTCGCATCGCAGACTGCTTTCACCTGCAAATCAGAACGCCGAGGACGTAAATCGATGAAGAAGGTTGAGGCGATTATTCGCCATTACAAACTTGAGGAAGTGAAGAACGGCCTGTCCGGGATCGGAATCCAGGGCATGACAGTCACGGAAGTTCGCGGCTTCGGACGCCAGCGCGGTCACAAGGAAGTTTATCGCGGGGCTGAGTACACTGTGGACTTTCTGCCGAAGGTGAAACTGGAACTGGTGGTCTCCGATACGGACGCTCCGAAGGCGATCGAAAAGATCACGGAACTCGCCCGCACTGGAAACATCGGCGACGGTAAGATCTTTGTCAGCTCACTGTCAGAAGTGATCCGCATCCGTACGGGTGAAACCGGTTCGGAAGCGATCTAGTTGACGGGATTGGTGCGAGCGGCACGCGCGGGGCAACACCCTCAAGTGCGTGCCGTCTCGAACCGACAAACAATCCATTGAATTCGCAGGCGAACATAACCTCGCCTGCGTTTTTGCGTTTTGAGAGCAGCACGGTGCACACACCGCGACTAGCAGCGAGCGTTTCATGCCAGAATTAACTGCTTCCGAAACTCCAGCCGAACGGATCCAGCGGCGGCGCGGCATGTTGCAAGACATCCGCGAACAAGCCCGCAGGCTGTTCGCGCAGCCGGGAGTGCTCGGAACGCAGGTCGCCTCGAAGCTCTCCGAGGAAATGGACGAATTCGTGGTTCGTATCATCAAGGAGATTCTCAGCGAACTACCCCCAGCAGAGCAGCAGGCGATTGAACAGCACGCGGCGATGATCGCCGTGGGTGGGTCCGGCCGTGGCGAGGTTGCCCCATACTCGGACCTTGACCTGCTGTTTGTGTATCGGCCCCAGATCAGCGACCTGATGAATCGCTTCTCGCGGCGCATCGTGCCCGATCTGTGGGACGCCGGCATCAAACTTGGGCAGCGAGTGCACACCGTTGAGGAAACTCTCACGCAGGCTATCGGCGATCCGCACCTGGCCTCTGCCCTTGTCACTTGCCGCTGGCTGTGGGGCGATGAAACACTCACAAGGCAACTGACATCTCGGTTCAAGCAGCGCGTCGTTCGTCGACGGCTGCGGCAGTTCACCAAGGATTGCGTCAGTGGACGTATAGAAGAACGTCAGGAGATCGGTGCGTCCGGACAGCAACTCGAACCGGACGTCAAGAAGTCACTCGGCGGCCTGCGCGACGTGCATCTCATCTCTTGGCTGGGATATGCCTTCTACGAATCCACTTCCGTCAGCAATCTGCGAGATCAGGAAGCGTTGACTCCCGACGACGCGCAACGCCTCAAAGCCGCGATCGAGTTCCTGACTAAAATGCGCATCGACATGCACTTTCATGCCAACAAGGCGAATGACCTGCTGTCGAAAGATGAGCAGTTGCGTATCGCAACCGCACGAGGCATCGAAGGCAATGAAGCGCAACGTCCTGTCGAACGTTTGATGCAGGACTATTTCATTCATGCCAGTGCCATCGCGGAGATCTCCGGTCGCTTCGTCGCGCGGCATCGCAGACGTTCTCTCGGAGAATGGCTTGAGCGATTGATGCTCACACGGCGAGTCAACGGTCACTTTCTGCTGTCAGGTGATGAACTGGACATCCGGGCCAGCCACTTGAGCCGGTCTTGTGCGACGCTCGACGACATCGTACGCATCTATCATTCGGCTGCGATGTACCGGGTGAATCTTTCATCTCGGTTGCTGGATGCCATCAAGGCGCGAGCCCTCACTTTGCGGCCCGGCCCTTCGCCCGAAGCCGCTCGACTCTTCATGGAGATCCTCGGCGCCAGCGGCAAGATGGCCGAGATCATCCGCAGCATGCACGACACTAACGTGCTGGAACTCATCATCCCGGAATGGCAGCACGTCCGCTGCCTGCTGCAATTCAATCAGTATCACCACTTCACGGTGGATGAGCACACGCTGCGCTGCCTCGCCATCTGCGAGAGCTTCGCGAACGACGACACCCCGATGGGTGCAGTCTACCGAGAGATTAAGATTAAGCCCCTGCTGCACCTGACGCTGCTGCTGCACGATGTCGGCAAGGGACACAAGGAAGACCATTGCGAAGTCGGCCGGCGGCTGGCGTTCGACGTTTGCGGACGGCTGCGTCTGTCACAGTCTCAGGCGGATACCGTCAGCTTTCTGATTCATCGCCATCTGGAAATGGCAGACCTCGCCTTCCGGCATGACATCACCGACCCGCGTATCCTGGTGACGTTCAGCCACAAGCTGGGCACTCCCGAGCGACTCAACTTGCTGTACCTGCTGACGGCGGCAGACGTCAGCGGCGTTGGTCCGGGAGTCTGGACGCAATGGAAATCTGATCTGCTCAGCGAATTCCACACGGGCCTGAACTACATCCTCAGCGGCCACCATCCGAAGTTCCACGAGGAAGAACGGTTGCGGCAGGTAAGCGAGCACGTCTTCAAATCGATCGTCCCGCTCGAATCGCCCGACCATTCCGACAACACCCAGACGTGGGTTGATGAGCAACTGCACGCCTTCCCGTCTTACTACCTCACGACCACACCACCAGCCCGCATCGCGGCGGACATCGACATCATCCGCAACCTGAAGCCGGGTGAAATCCTCGTGCATGGGCACTACGACCCAACCTCGCGCAGCGTTGAGTACCGCATCATGCTGGATGGCCAGCATTCGGCCGGCTGCTTCCACATGATTGCGGGCGTGTTGACCGCCAAGCACCTCAACATTCTGGGCGCCGAGATCACCACCACACGCGGTGGCATCGTCGTCGACGTCTTTCATGTGATCGACAACGACTACTCAAATGAAGTTCCGCCGCATCGCATTCAGGAAGTCGGCAACGCCATCCGCGAAGTGCTGACAAAGCGGATTACGGTTGAGCAGTTGTTTCGACGTCACAAGCGTTTTGTCATGCCCGGCGCGAAGGCACCGATCATGCACCTCGAAACACGCGTGCTGATCGACAACGACACGTCCGACCGTTGCACGGTCGTGTCCGCGTTTGCTCACGACCGCCCTGGCCTGCTTTACACCATCGCCCGGACACTGTTCCAACTCGGGCTGTCGGTTGACCTCGCCAAAATCGCCACCCACTTCGATCAAGTGGTCGACGTCTTCTACGTCACTGACAACGCCGGTCGAAAGATCAACTCCGAGTCCGCTCAAGCCTCCATCCAGGCTAAACTGGCCGAAGAACTCGCCGAATTCGAGCAAGAAACGCACCTCGAGTTCGTCTCCTGAGCCGCTGTTCTCTAATGAATTTTCAAGATCATCGCGTTCGGCAACAATCCTGCGAACGCGACAGTTTGAGGAGGCCAGTGACGACGACTTCAGCAGGAAACAAGCTCGAATCGCCCTAAGCAGAACCAGCTTCGGAAGCCCGAAAGTCGAAAAACGCCGAAAACTCACCGCACGCAATCACGCGATTCCGTGACGTAAGCATAATGTGGGACTGGTCGCATCAGGACGCTGCCTCTCTAATCGGTAATCGTAAATTCGCCGGTTATCCGCCAAAGTGGATCGCTTCGCAGCGCGTCTGGGTGGCCATTAGACTCGCGAGATCTTCAATTCATCTTAATAAACCTTGTCCTCCGAAGGCGTCCCAATGCGCTGGGAACAGAAAGTCCAATACGCCACGCTCAGCGATATTGGCTTACGGAGAAAGAACAACCAGGACTCGTTCACGATCCAGTTGGCCTCCGACGAAGAGACCTTCTCCAAGTTCGGTCATCTGTTCGTCGTCGCTGACGGCATGGGAGGACACGCGGTCGGCGAACTGGCCAGCAAGATGGCCGTCGACGCGATCCCGCTGACGTTCTTCAAGAGCCGCGCTGAAAAGAACGGTGGCGCGTTGACGGAAGCCATCGAGCACGCCAACCGTGCGATCCATGAACGCGGTTCGACAAATGTCGATTTCAACCGCATGGGCACCACCTGCGTCTGCCTCGTACTCTCTGCCAACGGTGCTGTGCTGGGTCACGTCGGCGACAGCCGCGCTTATCGAGTGCGGGGCGACCGCATCGAACAACTGACGTTCGACCACAGCCTTCAATGGGAGTTGGAACGTCAGGGGCGTTTGAAGAAGGACGACGCGCTCATGTCCGAGGTGCGGCACGTCATCACGCGCTCGCTGGGACCGGAACCCAGCGTCGAAGTCGAGATCGACGGCCCGATGCCGGTTCTCCCCAACGATAGATACCTGCTCTGCTCGGATGGCCTGACGGGGTACGTCACCGATCCCGAGATCGGCATGATCATCCGCGAGTTGCCCATCGAAGAATCTGCTCGACTCCTGGTGAATCTCGCCAAAATGCGAGGTGGCTCTGACAACATCACGGTCATTGTGGTGCAGTGCGGTGACTGGGTGAATTCGCCGACCGAAGACGTTCACGCCGACAGCCCGACGACTTTGGCGGCGCCGCATCGACCGCAGTCGAAGCTGGCCCTTTGGTTGGCGCTCATCATCGTGCTGGCTGTGGGCAGTTGGATGATGACGCTCCAGATGTACGTTATCGGCGGTCTGGTGCTGGGCGGTGGGCTGTTGGGCGTTATCGGTTTACTTGCTGCTCGCAATCGTCCACCGGCAATACCTCATCGCCACTACGAAAGTGATTCGACCGTCGATCATCGGCCTTATCGTCTCGCCAGCGCCCGTACTTCAAAAGACTTCCTCAACACACTGAGTCAGATGGAAGGCGAGTTGCGGAAAATGGCCAATGACGAAAACTGGCAGCTTGACTGGGAGCAACACGCCCGCGCGGTTTCAGCAGCTCGGCAAGCGATGGACAAAAAGGCTTCCGGGAAAGTTTTGAGCGAACTCGGAAAGGCCGTCGATCTGCTGATGGGGGGTTTGCACGCTCATCGCAAGAAGCTGAAAGCTGCCGAACCGCCAGAAGCCAGCAAGCCTGCGGAGTGACTGCGTCTTGTTGATCCGCGGGCGGATACCTACGCTCTACCTGCTATTCGCTAGCCCGCTCACACCTGACGAGCTGACTACTACCAAGGATGGTGCCGTGTTCCTGACCCGCTCAATTCGCCGCAAGATGATCTCCGTGCTGGGAGCCGTCTGCGTGATGCTCGCCGTACTGGCGAGCAGCGGAGCGTGGGGACTCCTCTCTTTCCGTGCTCTGGTCAACGACCCCGCAGTCAATCAACAGGAAACGAGCACTCACGCGCACGTCATTACGGCAATCGCGCGACTGCGAGACACCCTGCCCCGAGCCAGTGAAAACGAGGTGCGCGGTTTTGATGTCGAAGAGTTCGAAGCGCGACGGCAGGAGGCGCGCGTCGTCAATTCCAGCTACCGTCGTCTGTTAAAGAACCTGCATGGGTTTGCGCAACCTCAGAATCATCCGCATCCGGCAGAGCAACTCTCCGGCAACATCGAGCTGATGCTGCGGTCGCTGTCCGTGAACGACATGCGTCATTTGAACGAGCAGATCGAACAGCTTCAGCAACTGGCCGTTGCACTGCCCGAGTTGCCCGACGAACTGCGGCAGCGAGTCCACGAAGCGCGCGACACCTATCGATCGAGCATCGCGTTCCTGACCGCCAGCAGCGTGCTGGTCGTCGTGTTGCTCGCGTGGTTGGTGCGATTCGGCTTCAAACACGTGTTCCAACCGATTCACGAACTTCATCAAGGTGCGCGGCGAGTCGCTCAGGGCGATTTCGATTACCGCGTCCATCAATCATCCGATGATGAAGTCGGCGAACTGGCTGAAGCCTTCAATCTGATGGCCGAACGATTTCAGGAGATCGCTGCCGATCTTGATGGTCAGGTTAAAGCGCGCAGTCAGCAACTCGTCCGCTCGGAGCGACTGGCCAGCGTGGGCTTCCTTGCCGCCGGTGTCGCACACGAGATCAACAATCCGCTCACGGCGATTCGCTGGACTGGCGAGTCGCTGGAGTCGCGTCTTTCGGAACTCCTGAAGGACGCTCCTCGCGATGACGCTTCGATCGTGCAAACTTACGTGCGAATGATTCAGTCAGAATCCGAGCGCTGCCAGGAAATCACCCGCAAGTTGCTGGACTTCTCGCGCAATCACGAAACCGAGCGGTCCCTCAATGATGTTTCTTCGATCATCCGTGAAGTGCTGACACTGATCGTCCATATGAAGAAATACCGGTCGGGCCGCCTGAGCTTCGATCATCCGGAGCCGTGTCTCATCGAGATCAACCCGCACGAGATCAAGCAGGTGATTCTTAATCTGGTGGCTAACGGTCTCGACGCTACGGAAGGCACCGGCAGTCTGCATGTCGACATTGTTGAGAACGTGGACACGGTAGAACTGCGGTTCAGGGACAACGGCTGTGGCATGACCAGCGAAGTCATGGACAATCTGTTCGAGCCCTTCTTCACCACCAAGCCCACGGGTCAGGGCACTGGCCTGGGCCTGTCGATCAGCCATCGCATCGTCACCGATCACGGCGGCCGCATCGAAGTCCATAGCAACGGTCCCGGCACGGGCAGCACGTTCGTCGTCCGCCTCCCTCGGCAGCAGCGTCCGGCCAAAGAGAAGACCCAACCCGCTGCCGCCCTAAACCGCTCTCGTTCATAGCTGCTTCGGCTCCGTGACGAATCCCCTCGAGCACCACATTGGCGCTTGTTCTTCGCTCATTCGTGGCTCAAAGTTGGCCGAAGAGAGAAGACGCTCACGTGAGTGTCGAGATCGGATCTATCTACCGGAAGAACCTATGAGACCGTTTGCGTGCCCTGACTTTCGCACTTCCCCGCTTGCACGCAGAGATGCTCTGCGCATCGGTGGACTGGGGATGCTGGGGCTCACGATGCCGCGTTTGCTGCAGGCGGCGGAAGCGACGAAATCAGCGATCAAGCCGACGGCCAAGTCCGTAGTCTTCCTCTATCAATTCGGCGGTCCATCTCACGGCGACACCTTCGATATGAAGCCAGACGCGCCGGATGGAGTGAAGAGCCACTTCGATCCGATCGCGACGTCTTGCCCCGACATTCAGATCTGCGATCAGTTGCGTGAAACGGCAAAAGTGATGCACCAGGTGACGCTCGTGCGAACCGTGCATCACACCATGAAGAATCACAACTCGGCGGCTTATCACGCGCTAACCGGGCACGCGCCGCTGGTGGATGACATCCGCCTGCGCGACACATTGGAACTCTTCCCGGCGTATGGCTCGGTGGTCGATCGACTCGCGCCTAACACGAATGGCATGCCTTCGTTCGTCGCCTACCCGTACGTGATGCGTGACGGCGAGATTACTCCCGGACAGCACGCCAGCTTCCTGGGGAAGGGAAATGATCCGCTCCTGATCACCGAGGACCCCGCCGACCCAAACTTCAAACTGCCGCAACTGAGCCTGCCATCGAATCTCACTGCCGACCGTTTACAGAACCGCCGCGAGATGCAGCGGCTTATCAACCAGCAGGCCAAAGTCCTGGATGCAACCGCCGAGGCTCGTGGCCTGAATGCCTACTACGAGCGTGCGTTGTCGATGCTCAATTCGACGCGCGTGCGGCAGGCGTTCGATCTCTCGCAGGAGCCGGAGAGCGTGCGTCGCAAATACGGATCGTCGACCTACGGGCAGGGTTGTCTGCTGGCGCGGCGTCTGGTCGAAGCGGGCGTAAAATTCGTCAACGTGTACTTTGCGAACAGCATCGGAGGTCGCACGGCAGCGGGCGGCTGGGACACGCACGGCTTCGACAACACCCGCATGTATCCCATCTTGAAGTCGTGGCAGCTACCGCTCACCGAGCAAACACTGCCCGTGTTTCTGAACGATCTCAGCGAACGAGGCCTGCTAGATGACACACTCGTGGTGTGGATGGGCGAGTTCGGCCGGACGCCGCGCATCAACGCGAACATCAGCCGTGACCACTGGCCAAGCTGCTACACCACGTTGCTGGCGGGTGGGGGCATGAAACGCGGCTTCGTCTATGGACGTTCCGATAAGAACGGTGCGTATCCCGATCGTGATCCCGTTCACATTGGCGATTTGGCTGCGACGATGTTCCAGGCGCTGGGCATCGATCCGGGAACTCACGTCAACGACGTACTCAATCGCCCGTTACCAATCGCCACCGGCCGACCGGTGATGGATCTCTTTGCCTGATTGAGCCGCCAAAAGGCGACTCAAACGCGATTCAAAGGATGAGTCGGCATGGCGGCGAAGCTTCTCATCATTGACGGCTACAACCTGCTGCATGCGGCCGGATGGGCTCAGCCAAGCTATCGTCCGGGCGAACTCGAAGCCTGCCGGACGAGGTTACTGAGATTTCTCAACGAGCAGCTGTCGGAACTCGAAGCCATCCGCACGACAGTCGTCTTCGATGCCCGGCATCCGCCGATTGCCGCACCAAGATTCATCACGCACGGATTGGTGCGAGTCCTGTTCGCGTCACCGCATGGTGACGCAGATCGAACGATCGAAGAGATGCTGGAGAGCGCGGAGAATCCGCGCAGCGTCACGCTGGTTTCCGGTGATCGCCGCCTGCAACTCGCCGCTGACGCGCAACACTGCCACTACGTTTCCAGTGTCGAGTTCTTCGATTCACTGCAGGAATGCCAGTGCCGTCAGTCCGATGTTGTCACCGGTTTAAACCTGTCGGAGAAGCCGCAAGCGGTGACTGACGCCAGCGAACTCAATCTCTGGCTGCGCGTCTTTGGCGACGTTTCTATTTCGGCAATCGCCGCTCAAGAAGCCGTTTCGTTATCCGCCCGCAAACCGGCCCCGACAAAGTCGCATCCTGCTCCTGCGGCGACCGTTTCACCGAAGCCCGCCATTCAGGCGCCAGCAACAGCAAAGCGTCCTCAACAGACTTCGAAGAAGAACGCGGTCAAAGTGCTCTCCGCAGATGTCAACGAGTGGCTCGCCTGGGCGAGTGACGTCCAAGCCTGGCTCGATGAACTCAATCAACACCCGCCGAAGAAGTAGCTTGCTCAATTCTTGGAGATCACTTCGTCTAGGTTCATCAACGTGCTGACAAGTGCCGTCCATGAGGCGTGTTCTGTGGGAGCCAAGCTCGTATCGCTCTTCGAATGGCCAACGGACAGCAGCTTTTGAGCGGCCTCGGCGTTGGTGCCGAACCTTGCTCGAGCCTGCTGCAGCAGGCTCTTTATCACAGTTCGCTCTTCCTGCGCCGGACTGCGGCTCAACAGCAGCTTGAAAACGAACGTCATCCGCTCGTCATCGTTCTTCGCCGCCTGCAGCGTCTTCTCCGCGAGCTTGCGTGCGGCTTCAACGTAGGTCGGGTCATTCAGTAACACGAGTGCCTGCAGCGGCGTATTCGTGCGTGATCGGCGCACCACGCAGGTTTCCCGGTCTGGAGCGTCGAAGGTCGACATGCTGGGCGGTGGACTCGTCCGTTTCCAGAACGTGTACATGCTGCGGCGATAGAGACCATCTCCAAAATCAGGTACGTACTTCTCGCGCCGCTCGACCGACACGTCCTCCCACAACCCTTCCGGCTGATAGGGCTTCACGCTGGGACCGCCGATCTTTTCCTTCAGCAGTCCGCTCATCGCCAGAGCGGCGTCACGCATCGTCTCGGCAGACAAGCGGTAGCGCGGCCCGCGCCACAACAATCGATTGCGCGGGTCGACAACGTGCGGATCCGGTTGATCTGCTGTGTTCGAACTCTTCGCACGCGGTCCAAAGTCGGAGCTTTGTCGATACGTCGCTGAAAGCACGATGCTCCTCAGCATCGCTCGCTGGTCCCAGCCCGAACGAACCAACTCCGTCGCCAGCCAGTCCAGCAGTTCGGGATGACTCGGCAAGGCCCCCTGAATGCCAAAATCCTCGCTGGTCTCGACGAGCCCCACACCGAAGAACATCTCCCACCAGCGGTTCACGGCGACGCGAGCTGTCAACGGATGGTTAGGACTCGTCAGCCACTTCGCGAGGTCCAGGCGAGTCAAAGAAGATGCATCTTTCGTCGTAGGCACTGTGCTGCCGAAGAACGGCAAGCCGGACGTCACGACTTCGCCGCGCTGGTCGTACTGGCCGCGCTTCAGAATGAACGTCTGCCGCGGCGTCGGCTGCTCGGCCATCACCATCGTCACGGGAATGGCCTTATCGATGGCCTCACGCTTCTTTGGTAGTTCCGCCAGTTCCGCTTTCAATTCTTTCGCTGCCGCATCAATTCGATCGAGATAGAACTGCCGCAGTTGATTCCGCTGAGCGTCAGTGCGATCAGCCGATTTCACCGCAAGGACGTCCTTGAGCGAACCGAGCACCTGACCCTTCGCAAGTTGGCCTACGTCATCCGCCGACAGCGCAACCGAATAGATCTGCAGGTCATCAATCTGGCCTTTGAATGGCGCCGAGTTTTGACGCTTGCCGATGTGAAACGGCTTGTCCGTTTTCAGAGTGCCCGTGAGCTGATTGTTCGTCGTGACGTCAGTCGCTTTGGCTTCCCCATCGACGTAGATCTTCACGCCGGTCGCCTTCTTGGAGCCGTCATAGGTCACCGTCACGTGATGCCACTCGTTCAGCGAAACAGGCTGCTTGGTCTGCAGCTTGAACGCCGCTCC
This sequence comes from uncultured Planctomycetaceae bacterium, assembly GCA_964386705.1. Classification (GTDB taxonomy): domain Bacteria; phylum Planctomycetota; class Planctomycetia; order Planctomycetales; family Planctomycetaceae; genus AM-0621. The sequence continues at coordinate 23,444 of CAYLTY010000047.1, read as the reverse complement.
GGGCCATTGATGTACGAAGTGCGTGGCGACCTTGCCACTTTCCATGATTACGTCGTAACCGCGAAACGCATTCGCTTCGTCGATCTTGGACAGCACGGCCGTCGCTTCATTCGATGTCGGCTGGATCCAGACCGCGAACGAGAACGCGTCCGTGTTGTCAAACACACCGATCTGGCCAGCGTCCACGAAGGTGTTGCCGTCAAAACTCAATGAGCCTCCGGCTTTCCCGGTTCCGCGAGTTGCCTTGCCTTTGATGGTGCCGCGTCGAGTTGCATCAACGGAATCGGCGACCTGCTCGCCTTCCGTTTCGTCCAACGAGAAGCGACTGACCAAACCGGCCGGTCCGAGCTTCCCGATTGTCTCTGCGGTCAGCGACTGTTCCCACTTCTCCAGATCGTCGTCGATTGACTTGGCACGCTGCTGCAGTGCGGACTCCAGCTCTGTTCGACGCGCATCCAGACGCGCCAGCTCTTGCTGTTGCTCACGAGTAGGCACCTTCAGCAGCGGCTCAGCCATGCGGCCTTGCGAGTACGGCACAACTCGGTCAGGCACGTTGTTGAAGAACGCCGAGAAGCGGTAGTAGTCCCGCTGAGTGACCGGGTCGTACTTGTGGTCGTGGCAGCGTGCACACTGCAGCGACATCGCCAGAAACACCGTAGCCGTCGTGTGCACGCGATCCGCGACATACTCCACGTGATACTCTTCTTCGATGATGCCGCCTTCGGTTGTCAGCACGTGGTTGCGATTGAAGCCCGTAGCGACCTTCTGACTGAGCGAAGCGTCGGGCAGCAGATCTCCCGCAAGCTGTTCCGTCAGAAACTGGTCGTACGGCATCCCGCGCGCGAAAGCGTCGATGACCCAGTCCCGCCACGGCCACATCGTCCGCATCTCGTCGTTGTTGTAGCCGTTGGTATCCGCGAAACGGGCCGCGTCCAGCCAGAGCATGGCCATGCGCTCGGCATAACGCGGCGACTTCAGCAGCCGATCAACAACCTGCTCGTAGGCACGTTCGATCTGTTGAACGCTTTTCCCATCACCGCATTCCGCCAGAAACTCATCCAATTCCTGAATGGACGGCGGCAAGCCAGTGAGATCCAGCGTTACTCGACGTAGCCAGGTCCCAGCAGAGGCTTCGGGTGATGGCCTCAGCTTCGAGTCTTCCAGCTTCTGAAGAATGAACGCATCGAGCGGATGACGCACCCAACTCTGATGTTTCACTGTGGGAACTGCAGGACGATTCGGCGGATTGAAGGCCCAATGCCCGGCGTACTCGGCACCTTGTTCAATCCAGCGTTTCAGGATGTTCTTTTGGACTTCGGTCAGCGGCTTCTTCGCTGCTGGCGGCGGCATCACGCAGTCTTCGTCGTGCGCATTGATGCGCGCGACTAATTCGCTGGCGTCCGGCCGACCGGGATCGAGCGCCACACGACCGCTATCAGCCTTCGCAATCGCCGAGCTTCTCAGGTCCAGCCTCAGACCACCTTGCCGGGACGCCTCGTCGGGACCGTGACAACTCCAGCAGTGGTTCGCGAGGATCGGCCGCACGTGCTCATTGAACCGCACCGTTTGCGGAACCTGAGCCACCGCCACCGCCGTCCACAGTGTCGCCATCGCTGCGATCCAAAAACTTAGTCTGCTCATGGAAGCCACTCAGAGGAATTGATCTCGCGCCGCAGGTCGACGCTCCTGATTGCCGCGATCAGAAGCGTACAGATTCGGTGGCGCCGTCAAAATCGCTGACGGTTTTGTCGGACGCATTCGCTCAGTACAAATCGGCAGAGAAGACCTCATCCCCTCTGGATCGTATTCATGACGTCAGCCATTCATCGTCGTGCGTTTCTACTGACAACCGCCACCGGCGCGGCAGCCGCCAGCTTGCCAAACACCACTTCTGCAGTGGAGCCCAAACCGTCTGGAGCGAAGTTCAAGTATGGCCTGAACACGAGCACGATTCGCGAGCAGAAGCTCGGCATTGTGAAGGAAGTGGAACTGGCTTCGCAGGCCGGTTTCGACGGCATTGAACCTTGGATCAACCAGTTGGAACAGTACGTTCGTGATGGGGGTGATCTTAAGGACCTGCGCAAACGCATCAGCGATTCCGGCCTGAAGGTCTACAGCGCCATCGGCTTCGCGAACTGGGTTGTCGATGACGACGAGAAACGCAAAGCCGGTCTCGAGCAAGCCAAACGCGACATGGATCTGGTGTTGCAGATCGGTGGCACGCACATCGCCGCCCCGCCTGCCGGAGCGACCAATCAAACTGACCTCAATCTGATGAAAGCCGCCGAGCGTTATCGAGCGTTGCTGGAAGTCGGTGACGCCATCGGAATTATTCCGCAGGTCGAAGTTTGGGGCTTCTCGAAGTCACTCTCGCGACTGGGTGAAACCGCACTCGTCGCCACGGAGGCTCAGCATCCGCGAGCCTGCATCCTGCCGGACGTCTACCACCTCTACAAAGGCGGATCCGACTTTGAAGGCGTGAAGCTGTTGTCGTCTCACGCGATGCACTGCTTCCACGTGAATGACTATCCGGCCGATCCGCCGCGAGCGTCTATCGCCGATAAGCATCGCGTCTATCCGGGCGACGGCATCGCACCATTGAAGCAGGTCTATCACACGCTCGCTCAGGCGGGCTTCGAAGGCATGCTATCGCTGGAACTTTTCAATCCGACCTACTGGGCTCAAGACGCCAAGCTCGTTGTCGAAACAGGCATCCGCAAGATGCGTGAGTCCGTGGCCAAAGCTTTCGCTTGATCGGCGCTCCGTACTGGCAGCTTGCAATTGAGTCAGCCCGTCTAGTCTCGGGAGCGTACGCGGCTCTGGTGACCGCCCCGGACTTCAAATCCGGTGTCGTCCTCGAAAGAGGACGAGGTGGGTTCGATTCCCATCCGCTCCCGCTGGTTTACGCAGCGAAGCTCCGCAGCAATAACTCATTTCTCAAGACAGGTTCCGCATCTGACCTTCGGGCGAGAGGCATTGCGCATGCGTCGCTACGTATTGTTCGCTGTAGCACTACTCCTACCTTTGATGAGCTCCGCAGCCGACTGGCCGCAATGGATGGGGCCCCACAGAGACGATGTGTGGTCTGAAGCGGGCATCGTTGCTGAGTTTCCCTCAGGCGGTCCAGAATTCCTGTGGCGTCGACCCATTCAAGGCGGATTTGCAGGTCCGGCGGTCGCTGGCGGCAAGGTTTACGTCACAGACTACGAGAGGACAGCTGGCGACAACAAACCTGCCCCGACCAAACGCAACGAACTGCAGGGCAAAGAACGCGTGCTGTGCCTCGACGCGGTCACGGGTGAGCAACTCTGGAAGCACGAGTACGAATGCCCCTACACCGTCAGCTATCCGGCTGGCCCGCGCTGCACTCCGACGATCGACGGAGGGCTCGTCTACACGCTGGGAGCGATGGGGGATTTGTTCTGTCTTGATGCTCGGTCGGGGCGCGTTGTCTGGTCGAAGAATCTGCCTCAAGCGTATCGGGCACCAGTGCCGCTGTGGGGTTATGCGGGACACCCTCTGGTCTATGGTGGGTCCCTGATCTGCACCGTCGGAAATAAGGGCAGTGCTGTTGTTGCGTTTGACAAGCTGACGGGGCAAGAGCAGTGGAAGGCACTCAGCGCCAACGAGATTGGCTATAGCCCTCCCACTCTGATTAAAGCGGCTGGCATTACGCAGCTACTGATCTTCAACGGAGACGGAGTGAGCAGCCTGAATCCTGAGAACGGCACGCTCTACTGGTCTGAACCCCTCCGCACCGCGTTCTCGATGGCCATCATGTCTCCCTGCACCGACGGTGAATTCCTCTTCGCCGGTGGGCACAGTGGCGTTTCCGTGGGGTGGAAACTCGATCCTGATAAGCCGGCTGTCACCAAAGCGTGGCAAGGTTCACGCAATTCGGGCTTGGCACCGGTGAGTGGTACGCCGTTCGTTGAGAATGGAATTGCCTACGGGATTGATGGCAGCGGCCTGTTTCGAGCCATTCGCATGGCCACGGGAGAGCGCCTCTGGGCCACCTCCAAACCCGTCAATGGCCAGGACAATGAGCGGCGAGGGGCGGTTGAAGGAGCTACTTTCGTAACCAAGAATGCGGACCGATTCTTCATCTTCGGAGAGAATGGAGATTTGGCGATTGCGCGACTGTCGCCAGCGGGCTACGAAGAGGTCAGCCGCACCAAGTTACTGGATCCAGTTGGCGTAGGCCTCGGACGGAATGTTGTGTGGAGCCATCCCGCCTACGCCAATCAGTGCGTGTTCGCACGGAATGACCAGGAGATTATCTGTGCGTCGTTAGCCGCGACTCCATGAACTTCATTGTTCGATGTTTTGCGTGATCATCCCGTAGTGTTCGGGATGTCGGCTGCGAGGATTGAAGACGCCTTGCTTGTAGGTCTGGCAGGCATCCAGATCGCATTGATGCACGACCAACTCGTCCCGCAGGGTGGTTGATTCGGCGACTACTTCGCCGGACGGTGCGACAATCATACTTCCGCCGATTTGATCAACATCCTCTTCATCGCCGGCCTTGGCGGCGGCAACGACCCACATGCCGTTTTGATAGGCACCCGCCTGCAGACTGAGTCGATGATGGAAGTCTGCCAAACGATCGGTTTCTGGATACTCGGGATAATGACGAGGTGTGTTGTAACCCATCAGCACTAGTTCACAGCCTTGCAGACCGAGCATCCGATAGGACTCAGGCCAACGCCGGTCATTGCAGATGAGCATTCCAACTTTCGCGCCGAAAGCTGAAAAGACTCGGAAGCCAAGGTCGCCCGGTTCGAAATAACGCCGCTCCAGATTTTGAAACGGATTGCCGGGGCGATGTTCGCAATGACCCGGCAGATGAACCTTGCGATAGTGGCCGACGATTCGCCCGTCGCGCTCAACGAGTACGGTCGAGTTGAACCGTCGAGTCTGTTCGCCATCGCGAACCAGTTCCGCGTAGCCCAGGCAGAAACCCACTTGCAGCCGTGCGGCTTCGTCAAAGAGCGGTTGCGTTTCAGGGTTCGGTAGCGGTCTTTCGAAATACGAGTCGATCTCCGCTTGATCTTCGATCCACCAATGCGGAAAGAACGGCGTAAGAGCACACTCCGGAAAGACGACCAGCTGACAGTTGCGATTGGCTGCCTGACGCAGGAGTTCGATCAGGCGTGATAGGACTTCCCCTCGCGAACTCGTACGAGGAATTGGTCCCAACTGAGCAGCAGCAATCGCCAGGAGTCGCGACATCGATTCGTCCTCTCAAAGGAGACGGGCCACGGTCGGCGAGAAGATACGCCGTCAGCCGCGCCAACCGGAACTCAACGCCGCTGGGAAGTATCCATTCGTCTCGGGTTCTTTCATTGGCTACCATCGATCCCCGTCTTTCCCTCCATTGCAGCCGCCAGAGAGACCTCGCGTGCGATTCCGTGCCTCCGATTGTTCGATTGATACCGCGCGGGCGGTGATCTCGTGCGTAGTTTCTTTATTGCTCATTGAATTGTTGCCAGCTGCCGAGCCCACATTTCAGGCTGATATTCGACCCATCGTGCAGGCGCGGTGCGTGAAATGTCACGGTCCCGATGAGAAGTCCGGCAACATCGACTTCACAGCAATCACCGACGACCGGGCGGCGGCAGGACAGCGCAAGCTCTGGCGGAAAGTCCTTGCTCAACTTGAAGCAGAAGCGATGCCGCCGAAGGACGCGCCGCAACTCACCGCTGAGGAAAAGCAACGGTTGCTGGCTTGGATGAAACGCTCCGTCGAAGAGGTCGATTGCACCGACTCGGCGAATCGCGATCCCGGTCCGACAATGATCCGGCGACTCAGCTTGTCGGAGTACAATCGCACGATTCGCGATCTGCTAGGGTTTGAATTTGATGCCGCGGCGACGGTCGGTATGACCAGCGACACGGGCGAAGGGAACAGCTTCGGGAATTTAGCAGCCGCGCTCGAGATGCCGCCGACCCTGCTGGAAAAATACTTCGCGGCGGCTGATCAGATTCTCGACCGGTTCTTTGGAACCGAACTGAGTTCCACAGTCGATGGTCGCATTCAGGAGCAAGCTCGGAACAGTCGCGAGCAGATGTTCCTGCTCAAGCCCGGCGAGTGGCGAAAGGCGGACTACGAAGTCGCGCCGCCGCAAGGCATGGCCGCACGGGATGCCGCTCAAGCATTGATTACGTCGTTCGCGCGACGGGCGTATCGTGGACAGAGTTCGCCCGCTGACGTGGAGCGCCTGATGGCGATCTTTGATCGCGCCACCGCGTTGAAGAAGAGTTACGCCGATTCAATCCGCGTGATGTTGAAGGCGGTGCTAGTCTCTCCCAAGTTTTTGTATCGCATCGAGCAGAACGCACTGCTGGGAGGGCAAGGCTCCGGCCGAGCCGAGGTCCAGAAAAGTGCAGATGGCATCAAGAACGGCCCAGCGGGAGCTTCGCCCTCCCAGCGTGTCGGCGATCACGAACTGGCGGTGCGGTTGTCGTACTTCCTCTGGTCGAGCATGCCGGACGACGAGCTGCTGGACTTGGCAGATCGTGGGCGACTGACAGCAACTGGTGCCTCAACTGAATCGGTTAAGTTCAGCGGCAAGACCATCTCTGCCCCCGGATCAGAATCGTTTCAGGGCAATAACCGCGACAAGGTGTTTGACGGTGATCTGCTGACGCAACTCGACGGGCCGGACGGCAATAGTCATTGGATCGGGCTCGACTTGGGTGAAGCCAAACCGATCAGTCGTATCCGTTTCGCGGGTCGAGTGGCTTACGAACAGCGCCTGGTCGGCGGCAAGTTTCAGGCATCGAACTCGCCCGACTTTAGCAGCGATGTCGTCGACTTGCTGGAAGTGAAACAAGCACCGGCACGGGGGTGGGTGACTCACGACTTCGATCATGCCGTTGAGCGGCGCTATGTCCGCTACGTGCCACCGAAGAATTCGTTCGGCAACATCGCCGAGATCGAAGTGCGAGGCTCTGGTTCGGGAACGATACTTGAACAACAGGTCCGACGGATGCTGGCTGATCCTCGCGCGAGATCGCTTACCGACAACTTCGCAGTTCACTGGCTGCAGATTCACAAGCTGCCGGTTGCGCGACCCAGCACTGAATTCTTTCCTGAGTTCAATGCGAACATCCGACAGGCGATGTTCGACGAGACGACCCTATTCTTCGACACGCTGCGCCGCCAAGACCGCAGCGTGCTGGAGTTACTCGACGCCGACTACATTTACGTCAATGAAGAGCTGGCGAAGTACTACGGTCTGCCCGACGTAAAGGGCAAAGAACTGCGACGAGTTGGCCTGAAGCCGGAAGATCGACGAGGCGGGTTACTCGGCATGGGGAGCGTATTGGCGGTCACATCGCACACGTCACGCACCAGTCCGACCATGCGTGGCAAGTGGATCCTGGAGGTCATGTTCGGCACACCGCCTCCGCCACCACCGGCCAACGTCAGCCAGATCAAGGAAGAGCCCGGCAAGAAGAAACAAGACGCGCAGACATTTCGAGAGAAACTGGCCCAACACGCTCAAGATGCATCGTGCGCCGGCTGTCATCGCAAGATGGACCCGTTGGGGTTCGCTCTCGACAACTACAACGCCGTCGGCCGCTGGCGCGACAAGATTGGTGACCGCGATTTGGACGTCAGCGGTGAACTGCCAACCGGCGAAAAGCTGAGCGGCGCCGCCGACCTGAAGCGAATCATTCTGAGTAGGAAAGATGAGTTCGTCACAAATCTCACTGAGCAGCTGCTGACCTACGCCCTCGGTCGCGAACTGGAAGACTTCGACGATTGCCCAGTTCGCCAGATCGCCACTCAACTCAAGACCGATGATTACCGCTTTTCAATTCTGGTCATGGAGATTGTGAAGACTTATCCGTTTCAATACCGACGCATCCGTGAGACGAATCCGACGAAGTGACGCTTATTGTTGGGTAGATCATGTCCTGGTATTCACCGAGAGACCCGACTCCGCGCGAGCAGTGCCCCTGCTGTGGCTACGTCACGCTTCCCGAGCGTGGGATGAGCCTGATCTGCCCGGTCTGCTTCTGGGAGGATGATGCGTTCGTCGGTAACCGTTTGGACGAGCGTTCGCTCTGCAATAAGCTGACTCTGCGTGAAGCTCGGGCAAACTTTGAAGCTATCGGAGCTTGCGACCGAGAGGGGCTGAAGCATGTTGCGCAGAGAGACAAACGCTCCAGCTTCATCCTGAAGCCCTACCCAGAGGAGCCTGCAGGCTCTTAACGCAACTATTGGACTGTTAAACATGAGCAGAACCAAGACGAATTGGAGATAGCGTGCAGCCTTCTCGTATTTCTCGCCGTAGCATGTTGCGTGGTACCGGAGCTTTGTTGTCTCTGCCGTGCTTCGAATCGTTGTTCCCGGCGAGGGTTGCTTCGGCTGCGGGCGCTGCGGTGAAGCCGCCGGTGCGGTTGGGCATCTTCAGCGTCACAGGGGGCACGGTCCTCGAATCATGGAAGCCCAAGGAAGCCGGGCCGCTCACGAAACTGCCGTCAATCTTGCGATCGCTGGAGTTCGCCAAGGACGACATCACGGTGGTCTCGGGCCTGTGCCATTCCGGGCGGTCGGACAACCTGAATGCGCACGAGCATTGCTCGCTACTGCATTTGACTGGGGCGAGTTCCGTCAAGAAGGAAGGCGGCAAACTGTTCGCTGACATCTCGGTGGATCAGGCTGCCGCGCGAGTGCTGGGTAAAGAAACATTGCTGCCGTCGCTGGAGATCGGGCTGAATGGCGGCGAGAAGAACTACTCGTTCCGGTCGCGAGACTCCGTCGTACCGTATGAAGGCAATCCGCGATTGATCTTCGATCGCATGTTCCGCGGTCGCCAGCCTGTGGTACCTAATTGGAAACGTCGCGCTGAGTCAGGAGCTGCCGATAGTTCAACGCCGTTGAACAACGAGTCGCTCGACCGCAGCGTGCTGGATCTAGTGCTCGGTCAGGCCAACGATCTGCGGCGAGGCTTAGGGCGCAGCGACCAGCACAAACTCGATCAGTATCTGGATTCCGTACGATCCGTCGAAAAGCGGATTGCGTTTATTGAAGCTCGGCAGCGGCAGGATGCTCTCGATTCCGTCGGTCCCGGGTTGTCGACTCTGAAGCTACCCGAGTCATTGCCGAAGCTGGGCACTCCGATCTGGGAGATCACCCGGCCGATCGATCAGGACCCATCGCGACATGCGGATTACATTCGGCTGCTGGCGGACATGCAGGTGCTGGCGTTTCAGACGGATACCACGCGCGTCGTCACCGTTGCGGCCGGTAGCGACGAAAGCATGTTCCCCGGCGTGGTGACAGTCGGCTACGAACGACACTGCCACACGCTGGAACATCAAGGCAACGCCTCACGCCCCGAGGATGCTGATCCCATCGCCCGCGAAGCTTGCCGCCAGATTCATGCCTGGTACACGCAGCTCTTCGCCGAGACCGTCCGGAAGCTGCGTGACATCGACGAAGGCGGCAGTTCGTTGCTCGACAACACGCTGTTGATGTTTACGTCTTACATGGCCGACGGCGGTCATGGCCGAGATGACTATCCGGTGGTCCTTGCTGGTAAGGCTGGCGGTGCACTGAAGGCAGGACGGCATCTGGAGTTCGACAAGAAGGCTCCGATGTCCAACCTATATGTCGAAATGCTAAATCTCTTTGGCATCCCAACAACCTCGTTCGGTGACAGTGAGACGTCGCGATTTTCGGGAAGTCTGAATAGCCGGTTGCCCGGGTTGATCCTGTCATGAGTAGCAACGTGCCATCATCTCTCTTTGTTGCGGTCGGTCATCGCGGTTTGCGAACGATTTCTGTCGATGGGAAGGAATGGACCCATCTGCAGACGGGTAAGGAAGGTGAAACCTATCGCGCGGTGAGCTTCGGGAATGGCCGCTTCGTGGGAGTAGGATCGTTTGGTGGCGCGAACATCATCGCCTCGACGACCGATGGCATGACGTGGCAGACCAGTTCGCGCGACGCTCGCTATGTCAGCTATCTGCGCGGGCTGGGTTTTGGCAAAGGGATGTTCCTGGGATTGGGAGGCGATCCGGGTGCTGTCGGGGCTTCAAGCCCCTTCATCATGACATCGGAAGACGGGCAGAAGTGGAGCGATCTGACTCCCATCTCCGGCAAGAACATGCTGCGTCGCGTCTGCTTTGGGAACGACCGCTTCGTGGCAGTTGGTGATCGTGGTCGTCGTGCGGCATCGCCGGACGGAAAGGAATGGATCGACGCGCCGAACGTCAAAGCCATCGACACGCTGATTGATGTGACGTTTGGCAACGGTGTCTTCGTGGGAGTCGGCCTGCACGGTTTGCGAATGAGCAGCGAAGACGGCGTGAAGTGGTCCGAACGACTGGTGGGTGAAGAAGGCGAGCACATCAACTCAGTCCTTTGGACCGGCGACCGGTTCGTTGCTGTCGGTCAAGGAGCAACCTACATCTCGCCCGACGGACTGAAGTGGGAACGCGTTCCTAATACGAATGCTCCGCTGATCGCGGTCTACGGCCAAAAGCAGTTCATCGGCAGCAACTGGCGCGGCCGCATTCTGCAGTCCGCCGACGCTGTGACTTGGAAGGATCTCTTCCAAGCCGAGTACCACGTCGAAGCTCTCGCTTTTGGCGAAGGCGAACTCAGCCAAGCATAGAGCGTGCCCGAACAGCCAAGCTCTGCGATACACTGCGGCCCCTGAATCGACCCGGTCGACGGCGCATTATCAGCCTCGGATACCTACCCATGATCCCAAATCGACGACGCTTTTTGTTCCACTGCTGCGCGGCGCTATGGCTCAGCACAAGTTGGCTGATGGTAACTTCCATCGCGCCAGCAGCCGACAATTCTGCGACGACCGGGAAAGAAACAAAAACGGTTAAGCTGCTCACCGTCGGCAATAGTTTCTCCCAGAACGCCACACGGCATCTCGGTGCGCTGGTCAAAGCTGGTGGGCACACGTTGATTCATCAGCCGATTGTCGTGGGTGGTGCGTCGCTGGAGCTCCACTGGGGAAGAGCCGCCCTGCATGAGAAAGATCCGCAGGACCCTGCAGGGCTGTACGGGAAGCGTAGCCTGAAGGAGCATTTAGCCGATCAACAGTGGGACTTCGTGACGATCCAGCAGGCCAGCATCAAGAGCCATGATGTCGCGACTTATCGTCCCTTCGCGAGGCAACTCCACGACTATATCAAGCAGCATGCGCCCAAGACTGAGATACTGATTCATCAGACTTGGGCTTATCGCGTTGATGATCCGCGTTTTTCGGTCACTAAGCCGAAGCCCGGCGAACCGGCCAAACAAGCCGACATGTATCGGCAACTAACTGCCGCTTACAAAACGATCGCCGCAGAGTTGGGTGTGCGACGTATTCCGGTGGGCGATGCGTTCTATCTGGCAGATACCGATTCACAATGGGGTTACCAACCGGATTCCAAGTACAACTTTCAACAGAAGAATCCCGAGGCGCTGCCAGACCAAACACATTCGCTGCACGTGGGCTGGAAGCTGGCGAAGCAGAAAGATGGCACTCAAAAACTCAGCATGGACGGCCATCATGCGAACTCGGCTGGTGAGTATCTCGGTGCGTGCGTGTGGTACGAGATCCTGTTCAATGAAAGCGCCGTAGGAAACCCGTACGTTGCGACCGGACTGGACCAGTCCTACGCCAAATTTCTTCAGGAAGTCGCTCACAAAGCAGTCGTCGCATCGCGTGACGATGCTTCATCTGCTCAAGCCACTGCGATCAAGAAAGCTGAGCAAGCACACTCGGAAATCTGGCGCCGGTTCATTGATGAGCACGGCATCATGTTGGACTTCACGGACCTTGATGGCACAGTGAGCTATCCCACGCCGGATGAGTGCCGCGATGGCAAACCGAACGCGCTGGGCTGGTGGTCACCGATTGAAAATGGAGCCATGTTCAATGGGCTCTATATGGATGCCGCGATCTTGCGCTGGGAGCGATCACGGTCTGACGTCGATGCGATGAAGGCACGGAAGCTGATGGAGGGACTGCTGAAACTGAATTCTATCAGCGATGTGAAAGGCTTCGTCGGACGCGGCGTCAGCACGGATGGGAAATCGCACTATGCGATGGGCTCGAATGACCAGACGCTGCCCTGGCTGGTCGGTCTGTGGCGGTATTGGCAATCAGGCCTTGCAACGGACACCGAGAAGACCCGCATTGCGAAGCACCTTGTGGAAACCGTGGAAGAGATCGTCCGATTCGGTTGGAAGATGCCTGCTGAAGCACCCTTTGGCACGCGCGGTTCGTTCAATGGTTTTCATTTTGAAGAAGCCGCGCGGATGCTGTTCACGCTCAAACTAATGCACGTCGTCACGGGCAATGAGAAGTGGCTGGCGATGTACCAACAGGAGCTGACGGCTCGTGGCGGGGACAAGAACCGCACGAAGCTGGAGATATGCGAAGCCGGAATGGCGTTCTTCTACGCGAAGACCCATAACTGGACGTCATGCACCGCAGTCAGTGCATTGCGCGGCTTGTGGGAACTCGAAACCGATCCGACTCTTAAAGCGGCCTATGCCCACGGGCTGACCGCCAGCGCGAAACTCGCCGCAGAGAGTTTGCCGCTCGCGATGCAGTTTGATCCCGCGGACACCAGCATCTTCAAGCTGGACTGGCGAGTATCCATGCTGCCACTCTGGAAGCCGCAACGCACGGAACTGGAAGCCTCAACGCTGGCCGAGCAGCAACTGCGCGAGTTCATCAAGACCTCACCGCGCCGCCAGAAAGAGACCGCGTTCATTCGCGAACCCACTTCCGCAGCCTGGATCGTGACGCTCTGCCCGGACCGGGAAATCACGCACCAGTACGCAGCAGAGATTCAGCAGGTCATTACCCGCTACGATTACTCGCGGCTCTACTACAGCACCTTCTTCTGGGTAGAAGCTGCATCACTCCGATTGAGTGCAGATTTGTAGGCCAGCCCCGTAAACTTCTGCCGCTTGCCGCAAATTTGCCGGAGCGCTCCGTCATTGCCGCCGCAAGCTCTAGTCGTCCAAGTCTGACAGGCGCTCAAGGAACTGATTCACAACACTGCGGCTATTGAGCGTTCCTTCCTGACCCGAGTAAGTCTGCCACCCCAAACCAGCAGGGTTCTTGACGGCACAAATCCACATCAGGCGACGAACAGTGGACGTGTTGAATTCGCTCGGAACGCCTGCGAGCCTGGCATCTGACAGAGATTCGGCTGTGTAAAAGAATGCTTCTCGCTCACTCGGGGGTAACGACCGTCTGATCGCTACAAATCTCGAACCGAAACGCAGGATCCAATAGATGCCCTCGGGGTCAGTTTCGATGCACAACCCCGCGTGGCTCAGCTTGCCCAACAGATCTACATAAAGATCTTCCACATCATCAGCCAAATTGGCCTTTGATGCCGTCTCAGCCATCGCCAGCGCAGGAAAATGCACAGGCCCAAGTCTAGCTGCTTCGATGCACGCTTCCGCTTGATTCGAGGACATGAATTGCTGCCCGCCTTCCCCTCGAATTGGTGTAATCGTGTTAACAGAGTTTCAGGCCACTCGTATCGACGATCCAATTGTATCCAAATTGAACCGAGTGGCCGCATTCGAGCAAATGGAGGCATCTTTTGAAGTGGATTCGTTACTGTCGGCGCCTTGATGCCGAGACGATCGCCACCGGCTTCAGGTCTTTACCTCCCGAGCCTCAACTAGTGCACAGAACAACCGACTTCGACCGCCAAAGCAATGACGGGAAGATGGTGTTGTCTTATCGTGCTGTTACCGGCTCGCTCGGCGGGCGGAGGGGGAGCTCGCAAAGTAAGCACGTTTTGACGATGAGGCAGCGATGACGTCAGTCCGCGCGAAATGGGTAGCCGCAGTGCTGCTGGTGATAACTCTCGTCCTTAAGGCCGAGCGTTCATCGTTCGCGGCCGACCAGGGGGCCGTCACCAAGATCGATCTGGGGTTCTTTCAGAAGCATTGCGTGCGCTGTCACGGAGCGGACAAGGTTGAGGGTGGTCTACGCCTGGATCAGTTAGACGCGGACTTTTCGAAACCGACAGTCTTCGAGAGGTGGCGTGAGATTATGGCGCGTGTGAAATCCGCCGAGATGCCTCCTGACGGCGAACCTCGCCCTGCCCCGCAGCAAGTGGATGAGTTCGTAAAAGGCCTGTCCGGGCGTCTGGAAGAAGCGGCAGCAAAACAACAGACCGAAGGGCGCGTCGTGCTCAGACGGCTCAATCGCGTCGAGTACGAGAACACCGTTCGCGACCTCTTCGACGTGAACGTATCCGTAAAGGAGATGTTGCCGGACGACGCTGTTGCTCAAGGTTTTGACAACATTGGTGCGGCGTTAAATGTCTCACCCGTGTTGATGGAGCGTTACCTCGAAGCTGCTGATGCTGTCATCAATGCGGCCATTACCCCTGTTCACAAGCTGGAGAGCAAGACCGAGCGGTTTGATCTCTATGACTCGCTCCCCAAATGGTTCGTGGCGGGAGTTTGGAAGCGCGATGATGGAGTGATCCTCTTTCGTTCCAGCGGCGATTCCGCCAGCGATCTGCGACAGTTTCGTGCACCGGCTCCCGGACGCTACCGATTTCGAATCTCCGCGTCGGCACACAATTCCGAGACGCCGTTAGCCATGGCCGTTCTGCTCGGCAATTTCGTAGTGAGTGGCAATCCGACTCGGCACATGGGTTACTTCGACGCTCCACCGGGCAAGCCTGCGGTTGCTGAATTCGAAGAGCGGCTGCTGGCGAAAAATGACACCATCAAGATCACTCCCATTGCTCTGCCGTTCGTCTACCTGAAGCAGGAGACTATGGCCGAGTATCCCGGACCAGGCCTGAAAATCCACTGGATCGAAGTTGAAGGTCCATTTCCGGAATCATGGCCGACAGAGAGTTATCGTCGCGTCTTTGGTGACGTGGACCCAAAGAAAGGCACTCTGGCCGATGCTGAAAAGCTGCTGCGCGAACTGTTGCCGCGAGCCTTTCGTCGTCCGGTGGTTGCCGGAGAAGAAAAGCCGTTCGTGGAGCTTGTTGAGTCGTTGCTGGAATCCGGTCAGCCATTCGAGCTCGCGCTGAGAGCGGGCATCAAAGCAGTGCTCACATCTCCAAAGTTTCTCTACTTTCGGGAAGACACCAATCCGACATCAGATCGTTCAACTGCTCAAACCAGCCTGGACGACTTCGCCCTGGCGTCTCGGCTGTCTTATTTTCTATGGAGCACCATGCCGGACGACGTGCTGTTCAACCTTGCTGGCAAAGGAGAACTTCACAAGCCTGACGTGCTGCGTGAGCAAGTCGAACGTATGCTGAAACTTCCCAAAGCCAAGGCTTTTACCGAAAACTTCACCGGTCAATGGCTGAGCTTGCGAGACATCAACGCAACAACTCCTGACAAGGCACTCTACCCTGAATTCGAAGAGCATCTGCAATGGTCATCGATCCGCGAAACGCAGCTTTTCTTCAACGAGCTACTGCAGGAGAACCTCAGCGCCAGCAATTTCGTGGATTCTGACTTCGCCATGCTGAACGGCAGACTGGCGAAGCACTACGGCGTCCCGGATGTGCACGGCGTCGATTTTCGCAAGGTTCTCTTGAAGCCCGAATACCGTCGCGGCGGCGTCATGACCCACGCGAGCGTTTTGAAGGTCACCGCCAACGGCACTTCGACGTCACCAGTCGTACGCGGCGTCTGGGTGCTTGATCGCATCATCGGACGCCCGGTCCCGCCGCCACCACCCAACGTTCCTGCGGTCGAACCGGACATTCGCGGCGCAACCACCATTCGCGAACAACTTGCCAAACATCGCTCCACTCCGAATTGTTCAGGCTGTCACGCCAAGATTGATCCACCCGGGTTCGCTCTGGAAAATTACGACGCCATCGGCGGATGGCGCGAGCGTTACCGCGTCGTCGCGGAACGGAAGAACTGGGTCAACAATCGAGTTGGCCCTCTGGCCAAGTACCTGGCCGCATATCAGTACGGTCTGGGGCAGTCGGTGGAGGCCGGTGACAAACTGACGGACGGTCGTCAATTCGCTGATCTCGCAGAGTTCAAAAAGCTGCTGCTCAGTCACCCGGACCAGATTGCCCGCAATGTGACAGAGAAGCTGGTCACCTACGCGACAGGCCAACCCGTTGGGTTCGCCGATCATCAGGCAGTTGACCGGATTCTGATGGAAGCCAAGACATCAGACTATGGACTGCGTTCTTTAGTGCACGGAGTGGTAGCCAGCGACTTGTTCCGGCGCAAGTAGATCACAACCGAGATTTCCCGTACCGGACCTGAATGCCCTTGTCCGAAGAGACTAGCACGATCACCCTGTAGAAAAGTCGCTCAATCAGCATCGGCAGAAAGCCAGACGCCATGACCAAATCCCTCCGCCTCACCCGTCGAACATTCCTGCGTGGCGCAGGCATCACGTTAACCCTACCACTGCTGGACGCGATGACTCAGCAGCGAGCCGTCGCAGCGACCACTGAACCGCCCCGCCGGATGATCTGCATCAACACGTCGCTTGGCCTGCACACCCCGAATCTGTTTCCCACTCAGGCTGGCCGGGAATACGAACTGACTCCGTACTTGGAACCGCTCAAGGAGTTCCGCGACGAGTTCACGGTCTTCTCGGGTCTCTCGCATCCCGAAGTCGACGGCGGGCACCCGGCGGAACTGTGCTATCTGACGGCCGCTCCGCACCCCCGTGCGGACAACTTCAAGAACACAATCTCGCTGGATCAATTTGCCATCGAGCAACTCGTACCGGACACACGATTCGGCTCGCTCGTCTTGTCGTCTTCCTCCAGTCGCGGCCTTTCATTCACTCGCAGCGGGGTGCCAATCCCGGCCGAAGAACGCCCGTCGCGAGTTTTCAAGAGCATGTTTGTGGACGGCACCCCTGCTGAAGTCGCCGCTCAAGTCCAACGCCTGAAGCAAGGTCAGAGCATCATGGACACGGTGCTCGGTGAGGCCAAGGATTTTCAGAAAACTCTGGGAACCCAGGATCGCCGTAAGCTGGATGAATATTTCAATTCGGTTCGCGAAGTTGAGCAGCGTCTGGTAAAGGCTCAAGACTGGACTCGAAAGCCCAAGCCCAAGGTGGATGCCAAAGTTCCGGTTGATATCAACAGCTCAGTCGAAGTTCCTGCCCGCGTGCGATTGATGATCGACATCATGCACTTGGCGCTGCAAACCGACTCGACGCGTTTCATCACGTTCGCCCTGAATGGCTTGAACGCGGTGCCTGTCATTCCTGGAGTCTCTCAAGACTGGCACAACCTCTCGCATCACGGACAAGACCCGGCCAAGCTGGCGGAACTGCGTGTCATCGAAGTGCAGCAGATGCAGCTCTTCGGTGAACTCCTGGCGAAGCTGAGAAGTACGCGAGAAGAGGGTGGCACCCTGCTGGACCGCACGATCGTGATGTTCGGCAGCAACCTCGGAAACGCCAGCAGCCACGACAACAAGAACTTGCCGATCATGGTGGCAGGGGGCGGATTCCGTCACGGCCAGCATCTGGCATTCGACCCCAAGAAGAACCCGCCACTGAGCAATCTTTATGTGCAGTTTCTTCGCCGGCTGGGGACTGATGTGAATGCCTTCGGCAGCAGCAGCACCGGAACAATTCCCGGCTTTGAGCTGGCGTAGCGGCGTCTCATGCCGTGTGAACTTCAAGTTGGAAGCGACCAAACAACCGCCAGACCGCAATGAGTGTCGCCCTCTATCTGCGAGGCGAACTTCTGAATCGCACTGTCGCCGCTGATCGATGAGCCTCAAGGTTTCACTCTGCCCATTCAACGTTGGCGTGCGCACGCCAACGCTCGCGTAAGTGTCGCGTGAGGTTTCTCCCCTGCGGCGGGCCGCAGTCATCAATGTATTGAACTGTCTCGTTGGTGGAATGCCGCCATCCCCGGAGAATCCAACATCACTCGATATTCCGCGTGTTAGCTTTTGACCACTTCCCCTGCAGACTCGACCTGACGCAAACAGATTGCGCAGGCGATCAACTCAACGGAGATGTGGGCCATGGAGCTTGAACTCGATCTGTCTGACTTTCACCCCGCCTTTTATGAAGAGGCTGCTGAGCACCTCAGTTCGATGGAAGAGTCGCTCCTGAAGCTGGAGCGAAACCCGGAAAGCACAGGCCTGATCGCCACCATCTTCCGGGGTGCCCACTCGATTAAGGGTGGCAGCGGTATGGTTGGGCTCCAGGACATCGCAGACTTCACGCACGGCATGGAAAACATGCTCGACCTGATGCGTGAAGGCGAGATGACAACGACGCCCGACCGGGTCGCTCTGCTGCTGCGTGCGACCGACACTCTGGGGCGTCTCATCAATGCCACTCAAGAAGGTTGCGCAGTCCCGGAAGAGATCGACGCCATCATCGCTGAGGTCGAAGCTCAGATTCACGGTAATAACACTCACGGCGCTACGGCAGACGCCGCAGAAGCGGTTGCGGAAGCGAACGAAGAGCCCACCGCTGCTCCCAAAGAAGCGGTGAGCGAAATCGAATCGGCAACCGTCCTCAAACCAGAAGAAGAGCGGCTGGAATCAACCAAGACAGAGGCTCCAATTAATGCTGGTGCAGCCCCTGCAGCTCGCAGTCACGGCGCGTCGTCAGAGTCCTCGTCGATCCGCGTATCCGTGGAGAAGGTTGACGAACTGATCAACCTCGTCGGTGAACTCTCCATCGTGCAGTCGATGATCGACCAGGCCGTGCGAGATCAAGGGCTCGGAACAACCCCCGTCCTGCAGGAATCATTGCAATCATTGCAGCGCAGTACTCGCGAACTTCAAGAACGCGTGATGTCGGTGCGCATGATTCCCGTGGCCACACTGTTCCGCCGCTTCCCGCGAGTCGTTCGTGATCTCGGTGCACTCACCGGAAAGCAAGTCTCCGTTGAGATCTCTGGTGAAGACACGGAACTGGACAAACAGGTCATTGAGCAACTCAGCGATCCACTGACGCACCTGGTCCGCAACGCCATTGATCACGGCATCGAGCCGCCGGAAGACCGCGTGAAGCTCGGCAAGCCCGCTGAGGGTCGCTTGCGACTAAGCGCCTGCCACGAGGGCGGCAACGTGATTCTCGACGTCCAGGAAGATGGACGCGGTCTCAATGGCGAGTTGATTCGACGCAAGGCAGTCGAGAAAGGACTCATCCGACCTGAAGAGAATCTCACTCCCGAACAAGTCCGATCGCTGATCTTCCTGCCCGGGTTCTCGACCGCCGCGAAGATCACCGATATCTCAGGTCGCGGCGTCGGTCTGGATGTCGTCAAGCAAAACATCGAGAAGCTGAACGGCAGCATTCACGTTAACAGCGAACCCGGTAAGGGCACCCACTTCCGCATCCAGCTTCCTCTGACACTCGCCATCCTCGATGGCCTGACGGTTCAAGTCGGTGACGAAGTCTACATTCTGCCGATGCTCTCAGTTGTGGAGTCCTTCCGCCCCAAAGAAGCCGACGTTGTGCGAGTCGTCGGACAGCGTGAACTGGTCATGGTGCGCGGCGAGACAATCCCTCTGATTCGCTTGCACGACGTTTTCGGAACCACCGCGCGGCACAGCGATCCGTGTCGCGGGCTGGTGGTCATGGTTGAGCACCTGCAACAGCGTGTGGGTCTGCTCGTCGATGACCTGCTCGGCCAGGTTCAGGCCGTGATGAAGAGTCTGGATCGCAACTACCGCAAAGTGGACGGTCTGTCGGGCGCCACGATTCTCGGCAATGGATCGATCGCCTTGATCCTCGACGTCGCCGGACTGGTGCAGCTCTCTCGCACGCTTTGATCGTCCTGCGTGCATCTCTTGCTTGTTCTTCTTTGTACCGACGGTGCTGGCGCTATCGGTGCGCACTCACATCCCCGTTTTCCCAGGAGTTTGCCACATGACAGCGACTGCGACTGCTCCGCCGCCCACCACATCAGCAAAGGGTCTCGGGCAGCACCTCACGTTCCGACTGCAAGATGAAGAATACGGCATCGACATCCTGAAAGTTCAGGAGATCCGCGGCCTCTCGCGAATCACGCCGATTCCGAATTCACTGCCGCACATCCGCGGCGTGATCAATCTGCGCGGCGCCGTCGTGCCAGTGGTTGATCTCCGTATCCGCTTCAACATGTCCGACGAAGGCGACGAGAAATCCGCCGTCATCATCGTCGTGAACATCGGCGCTCGGGTCGTCGGCTTGATCGTCAGCGCCGTGTCTGACGTTGTGAACTTCAACTCTGACGACGTGCAGCCTCCGCCCGAATTCGGCGAACGAGTTGATACGTCCTTCATCGTGGGAATGGCCAAGCACAACGAAACGCTGGTGCTGCTCCTCGATATCGAGCGCCTTCTCGGCGACGACACAGCCAGTGTCGCCTGATCCGCCCGACCTCTGCTTGATCCTGATCCGCTTGTTCTTCACCGAAGCGCCATCGCGGCGACTTCGAGCCAGTCTCTCACACACACAATTGAATCACTCTGGAGTTTCCATGCGATCCCTTAGTCAACTGAGTGCCCGCGCCAAACTGCTGGCCGGCTTCTTATCCGTCGCAATCATTGCCGCCGCCATCGGTGCCTTCGGCATTGAACGAGTCTCGCGTTTAAGCAACATGATTACCGTCATGAGCGAACGCGATGTTCGTGGTCTGTCCGAATTGAAAGACATCAGCACAGCGTTCGCACGTGTTGGTCGAGTTGCTCGTCAGACGATCTTTGAAACCGATCGCGCCAAAGTTCAATCTCAGATCGAAACCATTGAAGGCTCGTTCGACACCTGCCAGGAATCATTGTCTCTGGTCGAAGGCACGATGGTCACGCCCAACGGCAAGGCGCTGGTAGCGGCGATCTCCAAGGGATTGCCAGACTACCGCTCGGCAGTCAGTGCGATCACCAAGCAAGCACTTGCGAACGACGACGAGGCCGCCATCGCTGCAGTCGCCCGTATGAAAGAAACCGGGGACATCGTGGAAGGCGCGATCGTGAAAGCGATCGAGAACAAAGAAGAAGTTCTGGCAGCGACCTGCGAGGACGCGAACCAGATGTATCACCTCTCGCGTAACCTCCTGGTGGGAGTGATGGCGGGCGGAGTCTTCCTCTCCGTCCTACTGGGCTACCTGCTGTCGCGCTGGCTGGAGACCGCTCTGACGGAAGTTTCCGGAATTGCGGAGTCCTTCGCAGGCGCTTCCCAGCAACTCTCGGCCGCTTCGGAAGAGATCGCTTCAGGGGCTCAGGAGCAGGCTTCGAATCTCGAAGAAACCGCATCCAGCCTCGAAGAGATCACGTCCACGATCAAGCAAAACGCTGACAACGCTCAACAAGCCAACCAGCTCGCGACCGGTGCCCGCGAAGTGGCCGAACGTGGCGGCGAAGTTGTGGGTGACGCAGTCGAGGCGATGAAGGCCATCAATCAGTCTTCGAAGAAGATCGCAGAGATTATCACCGCCATCGACGAGATCGCGTTCCAGACCAACCTGCTCGCGTTGAACGCGGCTGTTGAAGCTGCTCGAGCAGGCGAGCAAGGCCGCGGCTTCGCGGTGGTTGCCGGTGAAGTCCGCAACCTCGCTCAACGCAGTGCTGGTGCGGCGAAGGAAATCAAGGACCTGATCCAGGACTCCGTCCGCAAGGTCGAAGCCGGATCTGAACTCGTCAACAAATCCGGTCAGACTCTGCAGGACATCGTTCAGGCCGTGAAGCGTGTTACTGACATCGTTTCCGAAATCGCCGCTGCGTCCCGTGAGCAATCCACCGGCGTTGATCAGGTCAGTCGAGCCGTCGCTCAGATGGATCAGGTCACTCAGACCAACGCTTCGCAGACCGAAGAACTGTCGGGCACAGCCGAGTCGCTCTCCAGCAAAGCTCAGGAATTACAAGAGCTAGTCACTCGTGTGAAGTCCGGCGGCGGAAGTCCCGTCAAAGTTGCGGCTTCACGGCCAATTCAACGAGTTCCGGCAACCTCCGGCCGCAGGACTGCAGCGAAGAAGTCGCCCGCACGTCGCCCCGAGCCGGCCGCCTGGTCGGACAGCGCCGCGGACGGCAACGACTTCGCTAACGGCGATCTGGAACTGGTTGGAGCCGGAGTTGGCAACGACCGTTCGTTCGAAGAGTTCTAAGCGACAGTGATCCGGGTGGCGTCCGCCCGACGCCACCCGGTCCCCTCTCTCTCGATGCTGTTGCTGATGTCACCGGCGCCACTTCCGGTGACATCTTTTCTTGCAGCAGTTCTCAGCCCACTGCGGCAAAGCCGCTGAATAGCACTGACTCACACGAGTCACCCCTAAGCATCCAGAACAGGCACCACGATGATCGAGTTTGGCAGTCAGGCTGGCGCGTTGACCGATGAAGACTTCGATATCTTCCGCCAGATGATTCGACATTGCGCCGGCATCCATCTGAGCGATTCAAAACGAGCCCTCGTCTCATCCAGACTGGCCAAGCGAGTTCGCAGCCTGCGAATGACTAGCTACTCGGCCTATCGCGATCATCTAGCGTCACTGGACGCTCAACATCCCGAATGGCAAGAGCTGATCAACGCAATCACGACCAATAAGACCGAGTTCTTTCGTGAACCTCACCACTTCGCCTTCCTGCGCGAGCGACTGCTGCCGCAGATTGAACGACAAGCCAATCAGAACGGGCGCTGCATCCGCGTTTGGAGTGCAGGCTGCTCAACCGGCGAGGAGCCTTATACGATTGCCATGACGCTGGTCGAGCACTTCGGAAAACGCCCTGGCTGGGACATTCGCATTCTGGCTTCCGATGTTGATACCGAAGTTCTGGCGCACGCCGCCAAGGGCGTTTACAACGAACAGATCATCGCCCCGATTCCGGAATCGATGCGCCGCAAGTACCTGATCGCAGGTAAGGGATCTGAAGCGGGCACCTATCGAGTCTGCGACGAACTGCGTCAGTTGATCACGTTCCGACGCATCAACTTCAACGATCAGCCCTGGCCGATTCACGCGCGGTTCGACTTCATCTTCTGCCGCAATGTGCTGATCTATTTCGACCGCGAAAAGCAGGAACAGTTCCTGCGCGGTTTCACTCAGAAGCTGGGACCTAACGGGCATCTCTTCCTGGGACATTCCGAAAACGTGATGGGTGACCTGCCGGAACTCGCGCCGCTGGGTTCGACCATCTATGCGTTGCATGGTGCCAAAGATTCGACCAGTTCAGCCCCTTCAGCGAAGGTTGCATTGCCTAAACAATCGTTGCCGCGACGGATTGCCGTACCACAACCCGCCGATGTGCAGCCGGTTGTCGGCAGCGAGAACCGCGTTCTTTCAACCACAACCAAAGACTCGCTGATCCTGGTGCTGCACGACCCCCAAAACGCCCGCACCGGAGTCGTCCAATGGCCGGTCGCGTCGAGCAGTGCGCAAACTACTTCCCTCAGACGAGCCTCAATGCAGCGATCCGTCGCGAAGCTAATGAGTGATGTTTGCCGCTCCGACGCTCCAACGCCGGGCCTCGTAGGCAAGCTG
>CAYLTY010000046.1:0-42481 GCA_964386705.1 uncultured Planctomycetaceae bacterium | reverse complement strand
TCCAGAATCTGTCACGGCTCCGGTCGTCGTCAGTTGGAAAGTGCCGGTTGCGGTAACCCCGCCCAGGTCCGTCGCTGCAGCTTCCACAATGCGCACATTGCGTCCGGTCAGCACCAACGTGCCGAACAACCCACCGGCCGTATCAACCGTAATATCACTATTCGTTCCAGCGGTGATAGTGGTTGCGCCGGAAGCTGAGATCTTGCCCGAGTCCGTCACGTTGCTGGCTGAAGTAATACTGAGCGTGCCACTGATGGCACTCAAGCCGATGTCCGTCGCGGCGTTCTCCACAATCAACACATTGGCGCCCGTCAGCAACAGGGTGCCGAACGTCGAATTGGCGCTATCCAGAGTAATGGGCTGACCGGCCGCCTTCATCGTGGTGATGCCGGTAATGGCCAGGGTGCCAGAATCCGTAATCGCGCCGGTCGACGTGAGGCTGAACGTGCCTGAAGCCGTTACCGCCGCCAGATCCGAAGCAGCACCCTCGATAATCGAGATATTCGCGCCGGTCAAAGTCAGCGAGCCGAACACGGACGTCGCCTGATCGAGGGTGATTGCCTGGCCGGGTGCGCTAAACGTCGTGTTACCAGTGATAGTGAGCTTGCCGGTATCCGTAATGGCACCCGTCGAACTCACGTTGAACGTGCCCGTGGCCGTCGTCGCGCCCAGATCCATCGCCGCGGCTTCCACCACGCGGATGTTGCCGCCGGTCAGAACCAGCGTGCCGAACGTGTTGTTGCTGGTATCCAGTGTAATCGCGTTCGAACCCGCGTTGATGTTCGTAATACCGGTCGCGGATACCTTACCGCTGTCGGTGATGGCGCCAGTGGAAAGCACCGTCAATGTGCCGGTCGCTGTCACATTACCCAGATCCGTCGCACCGGTTTCGGCGATGTTGATGTTCGAGCCGGTCAACACCAGTGTGCCGTAGGAGTTCGTCGCATTATCCAGAGTGATATTCTTGGACGCAGCAGCGATCGTGGTCGTTCCCGAAACAGCCAGCACGCCGGTATCAATGACGTTTCCGCTGGAGGTCAACTGGAACGTACCGGTAATTGTTGAATTACCAATATCGGTATCAGCGCCTTCTAGAATCTGCACATTGGCACCAGTCAGCACCAACTGACCGAATGCACCACCCGCCGTATCCAGCGTGATGTTGTTCGTGCCGGCGTTGATGGTCGTCTTGCCGGTGACGATCAGCTTGCCGACGTCGGTCACATTGCCGCCCGCGTTGACGGTCAGCGTACCGGTGACATTGCCGGCGCCAAACGCGATCGGGCAGTTGGTCACAACGGTCAGGTTGTTGCCGTTCATCGTCAACTGTTCGGCGTTGGCCATGTTGACCGTCACCGCCGAGGTCACACCGGTCACCACCAGAGTGTCATTACCCGCACCACCGGAGTAGTTGATGGTAGTGATATTGCTGGAGGTCGCGTTCGACACCTTGCTGATCAGCGTCGAACCGGTTTTGACTTCGGTACCGGTAGACGTCGCGTTGATCGTGACGGCGTCGGCGGCGGTGGTGCCCGTGATGGACAGGGTACCGCCAGAGAAAGCCACACCGATGGCAGGCGTAATGCGTTCCTCCAACACGTCACTCGTCTGCACCGAACGGCTGGGCAGCGAGAACGTGAAGTGCCGACGACGACGCTTCATCGGCTTGATGAGGCTCTTCAATCGAGAGGCGAAGGAGTCCCAAACGGAGCGATTCCAGAGGTCTCTGGACATTGCAATTCCTTGTTGGCTTTCGCATCGGGGTGATGCGGAATCCAAATCCTTCCACGCGCCCCGGTAAACGGGCACGAGTTGAGTTCGTAACAGCCGAGGCCTGATACCTTGCCTGGGCCCTACAACTCCGCTCGAGAACGTGGAACTTGCGAACCTGGCTGAAAGACATGCGTGCTCGTGATGACGCCGTTCGAGAGAGCGCTTGTGTTCCAACCCTTGCGTGACGAAAACTGGGCGCGCAGTGACACACTACGCAACGTCGTACTAGCTTCGTCGATAATCCTCGTAGGTGCGGTTTGGGAGTTCGCGAAGGGGTGCATCTGAGGTATCTGCCGCAAGCTGTCCTGCCGGTTCCAGCACTCGGACGCTTACTGCCGATCTAACGCTCTCTGCTGGAGTTACCGACCAGGACAGGCGATATACCTCAATGGTCTCAGCGCATTACCTCCTGCGTAGCGTTTGTTCCTTCTGGGCGGCGTTTGACGCGGTCAGGGATTTCGCTCAAGACTCCGTGAGCACGGGTGCGCCAACCCCAGCGGTGGGGCTTCGGAAGCGGGTGATCGCCGGCGGAAGAACGTCGCCAAACCGGGCCTCTGGTTGAATCGCCGCTTCAATCGCACCACGCTACTCAGCCGTGGCTGGTACTTCAGAACATCGGTCTGAAGGACGCCTTTGCTTTCCGAATCAGGACCCACCATGCAACGAATCAAAGAGAAACTGGCGAACGGTCAACTGGTACGCGTGGCTGGAGTGGGCCGCATGATGCATCCCAACTTCATTCAGATGCTGGGTATGAACGGCGGCTTTGATGGCGTATGGCTGGACCATGAACACACCGGGTTCGCGATGGAGCAGCTTGAGATTGCGACCATCACGGCCCGCAGCGTGGGCCTCGAAAACTTCGTGCGGATCGCTCCAACGGATTACGCGATCGTCACACGGTGCATGGAAGCCGGTGGCGGTGGAGTGATGGCCGCGCAGATCTTCACGGCGGCACAAACCGAACAGTTCGTGCGGTGGTCCAAGTTCGCTCCGCGCGGCAATCGTGGACTGAACAGCGGCGGTTACGACGGCCGGTTCACCGGTCTGCCGCTCAAGGAGTTCGCCGAGAAGGCCAATCGTGAATCGTTCATCGCAATTCAGATTGAGACCCGTGAGTCGGTTGACGAAGTCGATGCCATCGCCGCAATTGACGGCGTGGATCACCTCTTCATCGGCCCGTCAGACCTGAGTCAGGCGTTCGGCGTGACGGGTGATTTCTTCCATCCCGACTGCCTGGCGGCGCTCGACAAAGTGGCGGCGGCCTGTCGCAAATACGGCAAAAGTTGGGGAGCCGTCACGCCCAATCCGAAACACGCCGAAATGCTGTACGAGAAAGGATGCCGATTGCTTTCTCCAACAAATGAGATCAGGGTTGTGAACGCTGGTATTGCCAGCGTGAAGCAGCAGTTTGCAAAATTCTTCGACCTGTAATTTGTTCGATCGACCGTCCCGCCTCAGGACCGTGCGATGCACTCTCACCGCTCCAACATAGCCGCCGCGAACAGCGTCTCACGCCGTGACTTCTTGAGTCAGGCGGGTGGCGGTGCGGGCGTGTTGGGGCTGGCCGCGCTGCTGGCTGATGAGGCTCAAGCTAGCGGCAGTGCCAAGCAAACAATCCCGTCGCCACACTTCCAGCCGCGTGCGAAGCGCGTGCTGTGGCTGTTCATGCACGGCGGTCCCAGTGCGATGGATCTGCTGGACCCAAAACCGGAATTGATGCGTCTGTCCGGCAAACCCTTGCCCGACAGCCTCGCGGATGTGATGACGCGCCGCAACGTGGTGAAGAACCCGCTGCTCGGCCCGATTCGTCCTTTCCGCAAGCATGGCGAGTCCGGTTTGGAGCTCAGCGACTTCCTGCCGCACACGGCTCAACATGCCGACAAGCTGTGCGTGTTGAGAAGCTGCCACGGCGACAGCGTGAACCATCCGCAGTCGGTCTATCAGATGAACACCGGCAGCATCCTGATCGGGCGGCCGTCGGTGGGCAGTTGGGTGGCGTATGGGCTGGGCAGCGAGAACCGCGACATGCCCGCGTTCGTCGTGCTGCCTGACCCCAGCGGTGGTATCAAGGGCGGCCCGCCCGCGTGGGGAGCCGGTTATCTGCCTGCGCTGTATCAAGGCACGACTATTCGACCGGGTCAAACGCCGATCCTGCATGTGTCGCGACCGTCGGACGTCTCGGCCGAGCAACAGCGCCGCACGCTGGACCTCATCAATTCACTGAACCGGCGACATGCCGAGGCTCGCGATTACAACGACGAGTTACTGGCGCGCATCGAGTCTTATGAACTCGCCTTCCGCATGCAGTCGTCAGCTCCAGAACTGGTGGAGTTCACGCAGGAGACCGCTGATACTCAGAAGCTGTACGGTATCGGTGAGAAAGATACCGACGAATTTGGTACCCGGTGCCTGCTGGCGCGTCGCATGCTGGAACGCGGCGTCCGCTTTGTGCAGGTCTACTCGGGTGATACCAACGGCTGGGACGCTCACAGTAATATCGCCAAGAATCACGACGAGTATTGCCGCCGCACGGACAAGCCCATCGCGGGATTACTGACCGATCTGGAACAGCGCGGTCTGCTGGAAGACACATTGGTCATCTGGGGCGGCGAATTCGGTCGCATGCCGATGAGCGAACAGGGCACGGGCCGCGATCATAACCCGTGGGGCTATTCCGTCTGGTTCGCCGGAGCCCACGTGCGTGGCGGTATGGCGTATGGAGCGACCGACGAAGTCGGCCTGCGAGCCGTCGAGAAACCCGTCCACGTGCACGACCTGCACGCGACAATCCTGCACCTGCTGGGCCTCGATCACGAGCACCTGACTTACTACCACAACGGCCGCGACGAACGCCTGACCAACGTGGCGGGTAAGGTTGTTACTGACATTCTCGCGTAAGACGCGCTGGCCCGGCTTTTTGCGGTAGGGTGGCGTCGAGCGCAGCGAGACCCACCATCGGACTGTCGGCCAGGTTGACCTTGTCCGTTCCGATGCCCTCAGCTAGTAGAACATCTGTTGGCCTGGATAGTTCATCCAGCCGCAAAATATCTGCTCAGGGATGACAGGGTATTGCTGACATGAAGTGCCGGATCTCAACGGATTTCGAGTGGATTCGAGCGACGCGCTTCTGTATCGCTGACTGCCGCACACTCTTGGCTGGTTTACTCGTTGTTCTCTGTGTCTGTCTGATGCCCGGCCCAGTCGCTTACGGCCAAAGCCTGGATGTCGTGCGAGATTACGACCGTCGAGCGACGCAAGCATGGGTGCGCGGCGACGATGCGGAAGCGGAACGACTTTTCCGAGACGGAATCAGCGCCGCTCAAAAAATGAAGCAGCCGACGCTGGAATGTGCAACGATGCGTCGCTCATTGGCCACCATCCTCGTTTGCGCGGACAAGCCGGCGCTCGCCGAGAAAGAACTGAAGAGCGCAATCGAGCTGATTCCATCCATCAAGAAGGTCGACCGATCATCCAGCGTGGACAGTACGCACAGCAGTTGCCTCCATATGCTGGCAGTTGCCCTGCAGGACCTGCGTCGATACGACGAAGCTGAAGCTGCTTTCGTGGAAAGCCTGGATCTCACGAAACGCTCGGTGCGCCCCGACACGTTCAGCATCGTGTCAACTTCTGAGGCACTGGCAACGCTCTACGAGAAGCAGGCGCGCTTTGAAGACGCCGAGCAACCGCTGATTAGTGCTCTGGAGGTTCTCCGGGAAGTCGATCGGCGCGATCTCAAGGAGACATCGCAAGTCGCTTTGCACCTCGTCCAGATCTATGACGAACAGGAAAAATATGCCGTTGCTGAGCAACTGATGGACGTTCTGTTTGCTGATATAAAAGCTCTCAATCTGGAGTCATCCCCGGCCGAAACGCGAATGCTGAGTATTCTGGCAACGCATTATACCGAAGCGTGTCGCCTTCCGGAGGCGGAAGCCACGTATCTTCAGATTCTCACAAACCTGAAAGAGCACGGTTTGGATTTCAGCGCATCCTTCGCGGAACTTGAAGAGTACGGATTGGCGAATGTCTACGTCCTTCAAGGCAAGAATTCTGCTGCTCGAAGTATTTACGAGCGCCGCTTGAAGACGCATGCAAACCCGCCTGACGACAACCCGGAAAAGGCCATGCACGATCTCGAGTTCACAAGAACCTGCAGTGTGCATCTCGGAGAGTTGGAGCTGGCGGAAAGACGGTTTGATAAAGCTGAGAAGCATTTTCGAACCGCAATCCTCGTCCATCAGAAACGCTGGAATACGACTGAGTCCAATTTCATCGGTGACAGGTTGGCGACGGTGCTCAGTATCCAGGGAAAAACCAAAGAAGCCGACAAGGAGTACTCGAGATTCTTGAAAGCCGCACAGCAGGATGCACGAGAGAATCGAAGCCAGAAGGCTCGACGACACGCCTTGGCCGCGCAACGAGTGGAACAGTCGGGGCAATTGAGAGTCGCTGAATCGATTTATCAGAAGTCGTTCTGGGCATATGAACAAACTTATGGACTCCAATCTCCTCAATGCGGGCAGCTCTACGAGCTGAAAGCCAGAAACCTGATGAAGCAGTCGCGACCCGAAGAGGCCAAGGTTTATCAGGACCGCGCCGCCGCAATCCGACGCCTCGCACAGGAGACCTGAGCTGTACGCAGCTCAGGCGGAACTGCTACGCCTATACTGCGTTATGACCATTTGCCTTCGAGCCATTGAGAGCACGTGTCGTGCTCGAACATCAGACGGCCGCAGTAGACGGATTCGTCGTTCTTGCACCAGCCCCAGTCGCTGTTGAGCTTCTGATACTTCTTGCAGCCGCCGCACTGTTCCATGTGCCAGTGTCGCGGCTCGTCAGCCGTGTTCACGGACCTGCCGCAGCGGTCACACCAGATGACGGTCAGATGACCCCGATCCACTTCAATCTGCATGGCGTTACTCCACTGACTGAATAGTTCTGGTGCAGTTCATGCAGCCGATCCCATGCCGACAATGACTAGAACCGGCGGCTAGCGCCTTGCCGCTCACTTACTGCAGGAGAATCCCACCGCGTCACAGCTTGGAAGGCAGGTTATCAGCACGTCGCTGAGTCCTGTATGATGCTGAAGCAGGCGGTGCCGGGTCGCTTTCAGACTCTGTTGTTGGTCGTTCGGTTCGCCGTTGGTCCCTTTTGCAGCAAGTTACGATGCCAGATGAAGCCGCCGTTTCGGCGATCTATGCCACTCTTGGGGAAGAGACGCTCGCCCGCGTCGTCGCGAACTTCTACCGACGCGTTCCTCAGGACAACATCCTGAGCCCGATGTATCCGCCTGAAGATCTCTCGGGTGCCGAACGTCGACTTTTGGGGTTTCTCAGATTTCGTTTCGGGGGGCCGCAGGACTACATCCAGGAGCGAGGTCATCCCCGATTGCGGATGCGTCATGCGCCGTTTGTCGTGAACACGGCAGCTCGTGATCGCTGGTTTGAACTGATGACCGCCGCTGTGCAGGAAGCCCATGTGCCCGAACCAATGGCCAGCACCATGCTGGAGTTTCTGTCGGACATCGCCACGTTCCTGATCAACGCTCAGGAAGCGTAACTTCCACGTTCGGGACCAGTCGCCGCTCAACGATTTGGTAATCCGGCGCGGACTGTCTTAAGTTACGCCCATGTTAACCATCTACGTTGATGCCGATGCCTGTCCCGTGAAGGACGAGATCTATCGCGTCGCCAGGCGATACTCGCTGAAGGTGTTGGTGGTCGCCAATACAACCATGCGAGTTCCCACGGACCCGCTGATCGAGTTAGTGGTCGTTCGCGATCAGGGACTCGACATTGTGGATAACTGGATCGCCGAGCACGCCGGTGTTGGAGACATTGTCATCACGGCGGATATCCCGCTGACCGCCCGGTGCATCGAGCGCAAGGCTCGCGTCATTGATGGCAAGGGGCGAGTGCTGACCGATCGCGATATTGGCGAAGTGCTCGCCACTCGAAACCTGATGGAGGAGCTGCGCCAGACCAGCAACATGACGGGCGGACCGGCTCCCATGAACGACAAGGACCGCTCGCGGTTTCTGGCCAAACTGGATGAGACCATTCACGCCATCCGCAAGGCCAGCCGCACTCAATTGCCGCCAATTCTGCCGCGAGTACCGCGCAACGACGCTCAAACCTGACGCGGCGAGACTGACGCATCCTACGGCTTCAGTACCAGGCGATAGCGGCGTTCGAAGCCGGAGAGGTCGATCAGTTGCGTCGCCGGGTCCCACTGGGCGCTGGTGAAGCTGAGCTGATCAGTCGCAATGACCTGTTTCAGCAGGCGTTCGCCCGTGGTTTTGTTGACGACCTCCAGTTGCAGTTCGCCGCCGAAGCCGAACGTGTCGCGGTCGTAGTGCAGGAACAGCAGGGTGGGGTTGGCGAGGAAATCGCTCAGCACCAGGGTCTGCTTGGAGGTGTTCTTCGTCCACACCTGCCGGCCGTCGTCGCGGCGGAAGGCGATGATGACGCCATGACTCCACAGCGACGTCACGCTACCCACCGTCCGCCGGGAGTCCCAATCGAATGGATCGGACCCACTAGAACCATCTTTGGCTTGAGTCGGATTGAGCAGCAGATAGACGTGTTCGCGGTCTGTGACTACCTGACGCCAGCCGCGACCAAGACGCAACGCGGGCGGCGGCGGGTCTGAGTTCACCCGGTGCCCGTTCCAGAGATCAATGCGAATCACCTGACCTTCGCGCGTGCAGGCGACGACTTCATCGTCGGCGGTCTTGCAGAACTCCGTGCGCGCATCGAACTCATGCTTCCAGACCGTTTGTCCCGTGCGATGGTCACGGGACTGCAGAGTCAGACGCTTGGCATCAGAGTTCAACGCGGCACTGACGACGTTGTCGTCATCAATGAAGATCGCGCTGCGGATTTCCTGGGTGCCTTCCGGTCGGGGCAGAGGTTTGCCATCGAGTGCTCGTAGCGCCACCAGCGTGTCTTCGCCCTCGTCGTTCGATGTGTTGATCCACAACGTGTCGGTTGTGCCTGTCACACTTGAGAAATCATCGATCAGCTTGTGCGCCATCCAGCGCAATTCGCCGGTGCGAACATCAAATACCTGCAGTTGTTGCCGGGCACGTACGGCCACGTATTCCGAATTCGCGAACAGCAGACCGTCACCCACAACGTCGTTGTGAAATCCGGTGCCCACGAACTCTGCGGCCGGGACCATCTGCCCAATGCCGGTCGAGTCGGATTCATCCAACTGCAGTCCTTCATACTCCTCGTCAGTCTCCGACAACGCCACCGGGACAGACCAGAGCACTCGACGGTCAGGCAAAGAGAACGCCTGCAGCACGCCGCCATTGAAGGCGATGAGCGATTGACCCGAGCGACGCATCTGCAGTTCACCGCGCTGCTGCGAGTTCGCCCGCAACGGCAGGCTCCAGTATGTCTCACCCGTATCCACTTGAGACAGTCGCAGCCGGTCAGAGGTTGGGGAGTATTCGAACTTGCTGGCCTCTACGTGCAGGCCCGCGAAGAAGTCCGGGCGCCGGCGAGCAGGCTCCAGAGGAATCGTCGGGTGCGACACATTCTGATTCGGCATGTGCAGAATGGTCGCGGTCTTCGGAGCGAACGCAGGACGGGCAGCAGGAGTTGCCCCCTTTAGCTTTTCAGAGAGCGCGGTCGCGGCGGCTAGGACTGAGTCCAGCTTGGCGGCAGTGGCTTCTTCTGCGACCTGTCGCAGCAACAACTCAGCTGTCGGCAGATCCTGAAAATCAAGACTGAGCTGCGTCTGAACCAAGCGTCGCTCCAAAGCCGCCAGCGGCGTCGGGGCATGTTGCTGGGCAATCTCCAGCCAGTAGTGGGCCATTACATACTGTCGCGCTGCCGCAGCGTCGGCAGCGAAGCGTTCGGCAGAGGGCACGACAGCGGGGTGAGCGTTCAACATCCGCACGATGCGAGCAGCTCGGGGCGACGCCATGTCCGCAGTGGTTTCTTTCAACAGCGACTCAATCTCGCGATCCAGCGCAGCGCGGGCACCGCTTTCCAACTGCGGCCAAAGATCGCGGATCAACCCCTGCACCCAGACCGCTTCAGACACGTGCAGTTGCACTGTCGGTCGCGGCAACGGCGGCGGAGCGTCGTCGTCGTCGTCGCTGCTGTCATTCTGCTTGTCGGTCTTTGTATCAGCCTTCTCTGTCACCGGTTCAGTCATGACCTGACTGCTGTCAGATCGCACCAGCAATGTTTCATCCGCGCGCCGCGCAATCAGCAGCAGGCGTCGCACTGCAGCTTCCGGATTGCCAGATTCCACCAGTGCACTGACCGCGAGCTCATCAAACTCCTGCCGGTCTTTCGGCGTTTTCACCAGTGCTTCCAACTCGGTCAGCAGCGCGTCTCGATGTGCTGGATCGCGGCGAACGGCTTTGACGAGTGCCCGTCGCAGGGCCAGTTGATAGCGCTCCTGAAAACTCGCCTGATCCGAGCCCAGCTTGATCTTTCTCAGCGTCTCTAGTGCCGCGTTATCCTGCCCGCGCGACAATGCCAGCTCTGCTTCCAGCAACTGGTTGTCGAGGCTCGCCGGCTGTTGATCTTTGCGGCTCAAACGCTGTTCCACCGCAGCGAGTTGCTCCAGTGCCACCAGTTCACCGGGATGATGTGAAATCAGCAGGCCGCGATACAGCAGCAGATTGCCGAGCGGTCGGTCACGCTCCGTGAGATCAATCGAACTCGCCAGCTTGCCGGTCGCGAGATCGACCTTCAGCACTTCGCGACGCATCGTGGGTTGATACAGATAGCCGTCGGCCAGAATACCGCGGCCGGAAGGCAGCAGCTTGTGAGCGGGTAGTTCGAGCTTCCACTTCTCTTTACCGTCCAGACCAATCGCCAGCACCTGATCATTACCAGCCAGAATGAAGCAGTCATTCCACACGCCCGCGACATAATTCAACTCGCCGCGATCGTGCTTCCAGACGCGCTTGCCGGTGTAGAGATCGAAGCACTGGAACGCATCGAACCCGGTATCTTCTTCGTGCGATGAGGTCTCGTCTTCGTCCTCATCATCCATCTCGTAGTCAGAATGGTCCTCAGCCTCGATCGGCGTCATCAGCACCCGATTGCGGGCAATGACCGGAGCCGAAGTCGCCCAGCGTGTGCCGATTTCTTCGTTCAACGATCGCACCTGCGCCTGATTGCCGAAGGCAAACAGCCGAGCCGGTCGCTGACCATCACTTTCATCAGGTTTCAGACGATCGAAGTAACGTTGTGCCCACAATACCGAATGCCGCGACCGATCGACCGCCACCAGCCAGCCAACCGTTGTCGGACAGATGATGAGCGAACCTTGCACGGACGGCTGAATCGCCCACACGCGACGCAAGGCGTCACGTTCAATCGGCATGTCGGCGTAAGACAGCAACTGCGACCACTTCACATGCCCGGTTGCCGGTTCGAGTACATGCAGCCGGATCTCGGCATCACGCTGACCGACGACGAACAAATCGTCACCGTCCACGACCGGAGCACCCAGAAAGAACGTACCGGGCAGTTGAGCTGTCAGGTCTTCCTGCACGACCGGGCCACCGGTCTGCCAGAGCATGCGACCGGATTCCAGGTCGTAAGCTCGCAGGACATTCGCACCCAGCCGGTTGGCGGCGGGCGTTCGATTGCCACGCGTCGGAATGCGACCACTCGTCTGATAGAGCGCGATCAGCGGATTGTCGTCGACCACAAACAATCGCCGCCCGTCACTGCTGAGTAACGCATGATTCGAATTCTGAAACAGGTACTGCCCGAGCGGCCCACCCGTGCTGCTATGGCTGTTTCCCTGCAGAAGTGCTGCACCATTCGGCCCACCAAACGCCGTCGCGAGCGAGCCGTCCATCAACACGGCGTCGGCCGAAATCCCGTCTTCCAGCGACCATAGCAGCCGCCCGGATTCCGCATCCAGCACTTCCAGTCCGCTGAACGACCGGAACACAACCTTACCATTCACGAGCAACGGCATCGCCGTCGGAATGGCCGGGATACTGCTCTCTGCCAGATATTCATACAGGTTATCAATCGCCGTCTGCAGCGGCGTGCTGGACGTCGTGATCGCGCGCCAGCGTTGCAGATTGACGGGTTCGCTGCCGCGCGCCAGCGCATTGCGGCGCGAGCTTCCGAGGAACATCGGCCAGTCCGTCAGAGGCTCATCCAGATCGCGGAATCGCGGTTTGAACTTCGCAATCAGCTCGGCGTGCACGTCCGCGCCCAGTGCTTTAGTCATCAACTGCTCGAACGCCGAGTCGCCCACAATATGAGCCGCAATCGCCGCCTTGCGTTGCCAGGCCGTGCGCTGAGTGAGGCTCGGCTGCGCTTCCCACAATTGCTTGAACCAGGTGAGCGCAATTCCGGTATCACCACGATCCATCAACCTCGTTGCCAGCGCGTCGGCCGCGACGTAACCGGGCTCAATCCAGAAGAAACGCGTCGCCACATCCGACAACTTATCCAGACTTTGATCCGCCAGCGCTTCCTTCAACAACCGTTCGCCATCAGCGCGGTAGGTGCGTTCAAACGTGTCGCGGACATCACGCGGGGCTTTGCTCAGGTGCCGCACGACAGCGCGACGAAACGAGGTCACCGACCCATCTTCCAGCACGGTCAGTGAATCTTCGCCGCGCTCATTCAGGCGTTTGAGCATCTGCAGGACCGGTCCCCAGTTATCCCCGGCAGCCTGTTTCTGAGCTCGCGACCAGTCAGCCTGCAGATCCGGATCAAGCGGTATCAGCTTGTCATAGGCATCGAGTTCGCGTTTGTCGGCAGGATCGTCACGATCGGCCTGCGCCGGCTGTGCGAAGGGCGCAGCAGGAGCCACCGGTTGAGGTTGCGGCTGCGCCTTCGGCATCGGTGGAACCGGCTGCGGCAGCAGTTGCTGCAAGACCTCACGAATCGCATTGAGGTCCTGATTCTCAGAGGCTTCGTCTTCTTCGACACCGGGTGCCGGAGTCGGTTCAGGTTGTGCCGGTTGAGCAAACAACCATGCCGCCGGGCAGGCCAGAACGCCGGCCAGCAGCAGGATGCGAGCTACTCTCCATCGACGGTAAGTCACGGACTTCCTCATCCTCGTGAATGACGACGATCTCGGACGGGATGTCGCAGACAGGCTCCGTGAGTTCGGCGGATGCTACCGCCCACTCCTCTGACTTCGTCAGCTGTGTGATGTCATTCCTTTGACCGCTGTCGAAGAAGTCCTTCCGCGGCATCGTTTGAGTATACCCGGCGCGCGGGCGCATGCGATGCCAGAGGGGAATCGCGCACCACGTTCCACTCCGACACGAAGCGTCGCAGCGTTGAACGGAACCCCGCCGGATAATCCGGATCTGCCGGGCTCGCTGATACTGAGCACTCCAGCGAAGGCGCCGCGGGAAGCGTCCGGCGCGGGCAATCGCAGAGGTTGAGTTCTGCGGGCTTCGCAATCGCTGCAAACGGACCGGACACGCTTGAGCCGCAGAGACTGCATGCGCCGAAGGCTGCATACCTTCGTGTCAGCAGGGATTACGCGCGCTACCGCTAGGTCAGCCAGAGACGGTGCGCGAGTTATGACCGACCGATCTCGACGACTTCGTTTCGCATTCGTCTCGAACGTGAGCACAAACCGTTTGACAGTTGCCGAATCAATGAGTGCTCGCTGTTGAGTTCGGTCGTTGACCGCGACCGAGCGTTCTTGATCAGGGCCCGAGATCGCCCGTTAGCCAGAGGCTCAAGGATCACTGTCAACGGAATGACGCTCCCGACGTTGAACCGCAATCCGGTTCAGTCAGGCCATTCCGTCGTCACTGATCCCTGAGCCTTTGTCTTTTTTGCAGGAGTGCCTCTCGATGTTGCACCTTTGGCGTTGGATCAATGTGAACTCGTCCTGGACGTTGGTAACTGGTGCAATCCTGCTCGCGGGAGTCAGTGGCTGCCGCAGTGCGAGCGTCTATCACGGCCGCTCGTACTCATCGGGCACTGTGTTTGAACCCGCTCCCTCCGCGCCGGTGCCGCTCGTTCCCGCCGAAGACAAGGGCGAACCAAAGACCCCCATCCTGACACCTGTACCAAACACGACTCAGGTTGTGCCTCCGCCAGAAGAAGACGACAGCGACGCGGAAATCGTGTCCAAGAAGAAGGCACGCACACCGAAGCCCGTCGATGTGCCGCCAATCCCCGCTGACCCGGTTGAAGAACCCGTTGTGGAAACGCCGGTCGTCACCAAAGAAGCTAAGCCTGCTTACGTAGAGCCCAAAGTCACTGCGACCGAGGTAGAACCTCAACCCTTCGTGGACGAGGAACCCGCCGCGCCCGGTATCAAAGTGCGTATTCCCGAAGCCAAGGCGGATCAACCCGCTAGTCCTAAGGTCGAAGCTCCCAAGGTCGAAACACCCACGCTTCCGACGCTCGACACTCCCGACGAACCGACCTTCAAGCCGAAGACCATTGCAGCTCCTGTTGAAGCAGCGCCCGTCGAATCGTCTGTGAAGGACGATGCACCGATCGAGACCACTCCCACCGAGGAGCCTGCTGTCCCTGTTCCCGCGCCGGTTAGTAAGCCAGCCGTGAAAGTAGAGGACCTCGAAGAATTCTTCGTCGACGAAGAACCTCCACAGGTGCAGCCACAGCCTGTTCAGAAGAAGGTGCCACTCGAAGTTCCGCCGCTGCCGGAAGCCGTGCAGCCCAACGATGCGGAAGAAGAAGCCGTGCCAGCTCCCAAGAAGGCACCGCTGCTGCCAACTCGTGAACTGAATGAAGAGGACTTTAAGGACACGGTTGAAGAACCCGCCGCAGAAGCCAAGCCCGCGCTGCCGCCTGTGCCGAAGATTCCTGAACCGAAGCCATTGCCGGAACCGGCTGCCGAGCCCGTGAAGGAACTGGACGCCGACCCGTTTGAGCCCGTGGACGAGAACAAGCCCAAGACCGTGCGTCGCGAATCCGACCCACGCAAGACGGCCACGGCCAGCCAGTTGAACTCGCCGTTCCCCGCGATTGCTCCCGGCCCGAAAGCGAACAAGAACGAGCGTCCGTTCTCGCTGAAGCTGCCGGAGCCGGAACCGGTTCGACAAGTTCCAGTTCCGAAGCCAGTCGCGCCGAAACCGACTCCGCGCATCATCGGCCCCTTGCCGGACGGTGCTCCGCAAACCAACACGACGCCAACAGACAAAGGGTCGACATCAAAGGATCTCGCCCAGTTCGAAGCGACGGCGGACAACATCGTCGTCGGTGATGACGGTTCCATCTAC
Source organism: uncultured Planctomycetaceae bacterium (assembly GCA_964386705.1). Classification (GTDB taxonomy): domain Bacteria; phylum Planctomycetota; class Planctomycetia; order Planctomycetales; family Planctomycetaceae; genus AM-0621. The sequence continues at coordinate 27,492 of CAYLTY010000046.1, read as the reverse complement.
GTCTCGCATCGCACCGCGATCACCCGCATCGCGGCGAATGGTCAGGCGGAAGTCTGGTCACAGACCGGTGCTCCCCGTGGTCACATCATTCTGACCGACGGTTCGCATGTGGTGTGCGATGCCAGCCAGCGTGCCGTGCTGAAGCTCGACGCTGAAGGCAACCTCATCGAGAAGCTGGCCACCAAGAGCGGCGGTTACTTCCTGCGAGCTCCGCATGATCTCGTCAGCGATTCGGAGGGCGGCATTTACTTCACGGACCCCGGCTATGCCCGCGTCCGCAACACCATCGGTCAGATTCACTACGTGACCCGCAACGGCCAGGTGAACGTCGTCGCTCAGAAGCTCGCTTACCCGGAAGGCATCGCGATTTCGGCCGATGGCTCGAAGTTGTACGCCATCGAAAGCCAGACGAACCAGTTGCTGTCGTTCGAGGTCCTCGCCCCCGGCAAGGTCGGTGCCCGCACCGTGCTGGCCAAGCTGAGTGATGAGTTCAACAAGAACGGTGAAGGCTCAGCTTCGGGACTGACCATCGACAACGACGGTCGTCTGTATGTCGCTCACCGCGATGCCAACCGCATCGAAGTCATCGACGCCGACGGCCGCGCCTTGACGACGTACTCCTGCGGCAACCTGTCGGTGTCTGATGTGGCGCTGCTGAACGGCCACCGCCTGCTCACCGCCGGCGGCCGAGGCCTCGAACTCGCCCGCGGCGCGATCCAGATTGTCGATGTCGCCAACCTGCGGTGAGTTGGTGCGGCAAGATGTGGGACCCGCGTGGCCCGCACTCTTCTCCCCCTTGTGAAGGGGGAGAACAACTCAGTTCGCGGCATCAGCTTGAGCGGCCGCATTGCTGCTGGCGTTCGCCAAACCGGCTTCGATCAAAGCCTCAGTGGGCTGCGGAGCGTCGATACGCACCTGCTTACCGCTTGGCAGCACCAGCGTCTGACCCGTGCGAACCGGGCTGAAGATGTCGCACAATCGCAGGCTTTCCGGCACGTTCGCCGGAGTGTCTTCGACTCGTTGAATACTCGCGCCGAGCGAATTCAACCGCGCTTCCAGATGGTCATAGCCGCGATCTAGGTGATAGATGCGTCGTACGACCGTCTCGCCATCGGCAGCCATTGCGGCGAGTACCAGCGCGGCACTAGCTCGCAGGTCGGACGCCATCACGCAGGCGCCACGCAGAGTTGATACTCCGTTGATAATCGCGCTCTGACCTTCGCGGTGGATCTTCGCTCCGAGCCGTACCAATTCCGGCACGTGCATGAAGCGATCAGGGAACACTTTGTCTGTAACAACACTGATACCGTCAGCGACCGCCAGCATCGACATGAACTGCGCCTGCACGTCGGTCGGAATGCCGGGGTAGGGGAGCGCGGACAGCTCTGCAGATTTCAACGACGTCGGCGATTGCACGCGCACATGACAACGGCCCGGCTGCGCACCTTCGGTAATGGTTTCCAGCGGGATGCCGAGGTCCTGCATCTTTTCCAGGATCGCGGTGAGGTGCGACAGGTCCAGATTCTCGACGGTGACATCTCCGCCCGTCATCACGGACGCGATCATCAACGTCACGGCTTCAATGCGGTCAGGAATGATCTGATAATCGACACCGCGCAATTGCTCGACGCCTTCAATGCGCAGAAACGGAGTTCCCAGGCCTTCGATCTGCGCGCCCATCGAAATCAGAAAGTTGCCGAAGTCCACAACTTCAGGTTCGCACGCCGCGGATTCAATGCGCGTCGTACCCTGAGCGAGCGTCGCAGCCGCCAGTACATTGCAGGTACCAGTGACCGTACTGCCGAATGAACCGCCTAGAAAGATTCGCGCGCCGCGTAGCTTCCGCGCTTCGGCGATCACGTAACCTCGATCAACAAAGATATTCGCACCCAGCGCCTGCAGACCTTTGAGGTGCAAGTCGATCGGTCGGTCACCAATGTTGCAGCCACCGGGCAGCGAGACACATGCCCGACCGCGCTTGGCCAGCAGCGGCCCCAGCACGCAGATGCTCGCTCGCATCTTTCTCACAAGTTCATAGTCCGCGACGATGGGTTCTTCATCGGTGACGTGCATGTGCAGGCTGCCGTCAGCGTGCCGTTGCACAGACATGCCCAGCGTGGTCAGCAGGCTGGCGAGCGTCGAGACGTCAACCAGGTTCGGGACGTCGCGCAATACGACTGGCCCGTTGGCCATCAGTGCTCCGGCCATGATCGGTAGAGCGGCATTCTTCGCACCGCCCACTTTGACGCGACCTCGCAACGGCCGCCCGCCCCGCACCACGAACATGTCCATCCTTGGACTCCTTTTGAGCGCTCACTTCATCCTGCAGAGCGTGAGAATCGCACTAGCTGGCCTTGCGCGTCCAGACGACTCGTGATTTCCCCGCCAGATCTTTCTCGACCCGAGCCGGTTCAAACCCGCCCGCCGACGCGAACAACCTGACGACGGTTTCCGCCTGCTCTCCCGAAATCTCCAGCAGGATTACTCCACCCGGCGTCAGAAAGTTTGCCGCCTGCCCGATGATTCTGCGGACAATGTCGAGCCCATCGGCTCCACCCCGCAAGGCCAATTCCGGCTCATGCAAACGCACATCCGGGTCCAGCGTCGCGATCTCGGCGTCCGGCACGTAAGGCGGGTTGCTGACAATGATCTCAAACTGGCGGCCCGCAACAGGTTCAAACAAATCGCCCAGCAGCAGATCAACGCGGTCTCCGAGGTTGTGCTTCTCAATATTCTTCTGAGCGACTTCACGCACCGCCGGATCAATTTCGACCGCCGTGAACGTGGCTTGGGGAGCATTCTTCGCCATCGCGACCGCCACACAACCGCTGCCCGTGCAGAGATCCAGCACGCGCGGCCCGGTCATCACACTGGCCAGTTCCAGACCTTTTACCACCAGGGTTTCCGTGTCCGGCCGCGGAATCAGCACACCTTTTTGAACGGCGAACTCGAGCCCAAAGAACTCACGGAACCCGACCAGATAAGCGACCGGCTCGTGATTGGCCCGGCGTTTCACCAGCTCACGCATCGTCGCGCGGTGCTCGTCATCCAGCTCGACGTCATAGTCCACATACAGCTTGATCCGCTGACAGCCGCGCGCGTGAGCCAAAAGAATCTCAGCGTCCAGCCGAGGCGTATCGCTGCCGCTTTTCTTGAGATGATCGATGGTCCATTCCAAGACCCGCCGCACCGTCCAGGACTGATTCGCGGCTGCGGACTTCACATCGCTCGACACAGGCAACTCCATTTGTGGAACAGATGCAGAGGCTCTTAAGACGTCCGTGACACCGCACCTTACAGATTTGCCCGGAATCGTGCGCTGTGAGCTAGCCGCCGCCGACCAGCGTAACAATCTCCAGCTGGTCGTCCTCCTGCAGAACGCACGACGCGTGTTGCGTACGCGGCACCAGTTCGCGGTTGCGTTCGATCGCAACGAAACGCGGTTGGAACCCCAGTTGCTCGACAAGCTGCGCGAGCGTCAGGCCTTCGGCCACAGACTTCGGTTCTCCGTTGATCGTGATATTCAAGGCGGACACTTTGGATGGTGATTCGATCGAATGGCGACGACGGACAGGATTGTCCGTCCTACGGTCGCGCGAGACGCCTCTGCGATCAGGATAATACGACACGTCGAAACCCGACCGTGCGCGAAATATGGCCGGTTCGGAGAGACCGTCAAGCAGCCGCCAACCTCGGCCGATCATGTAAACAACCATTGATCCCGCCGCTTCGCCCCCTAGAATCGCTACGCTCGCCTCACTCCGCAGCAGACTTTTGCTGCCCCCGCTCCTCCGCTTAGCTTCCTACCTTGGTCTGGAGTCCCGCCATGCTCGATCTTTTCATGGGGTCCGCACGTAATTGCGAAGGCGTTTCTCGCCGCAGTTTCCTGCAGATTGGCGCTCTCGGCGGCTTGGGGGTCGCGCTGCCGCAATTGCTGGCCGCGAAGGCCAAAGCCAATTCGACTCCTGCCAGCGATGTGAATTGCATCCTGATTTGGTCGCAGGGCGGCTGCTCGCACCATGACACTCTGGATCCAAAGCCAGCGGCGCCCGTCAGCATTCGCGGCGAATTCAACTGCATCGACACCGCCGTTCCGGGCGTCCAGTTCACCGAAGTGTGCCCGACGCTGGCTCGCGAACTGAACCGCTTCGCCGTACTGCGCGGTTGGAATCCCGAGAACGGCAGCCACGGCACCGCTGACCAGTTCGTGATGTCCGGTCGCAAGTTCAACCCGGCCGTGCACTATCCGACCTACGGCTCGATCATCAGCTACTTCAAGAAGTTCAAGACCGCGCTGCCGCCGTTCGTGCAGTTGGGCAGCAATGTGGATCGTCGCTTCGGCGGAGGCCAGCCCGGCATTCTCGGACTGGAGCACGGTGCCTTTGAAATGCTCGCCGACCCGAGCGCCAAGGACTTCGTGGTTCGCGATATCACTCCGCCAACCGGCGTCTCCATGGACCGCGTCAGCCGCCGCCAGCAGGCGCTGCAGAAGCTTGACCAGTTGCAGCGCAAAGCCGATCTGCAGCCTGAGAAGTTTGAAGCTCTCGACGACAACTTCAAAGCCGCGTTCAACATGATTACCTCGCCCGCAACGAAGCAGGCCTTCGCGATCAACGAAGAGTCCGCCGACCTGCGGAAGCGCTACGGCGAAAACAAGTTTGGCCAGAGCCTCCTGCTGTCGCGCCGTCTGATTCAATCGGGCGTCCGCTTCGTGACGGTGACGTCCGGCGGCTGGGACACTCACGCCAACAACTTCAAGTCGCTGAAAGACCGCCTGATGCCGCAGGTCGATCAGGGCCTGCCCGCTCTGGTCCAGGACCTCGAAGAGCAGGGCTTGCTGGACTCAACCCTGGTGCTGTGGCTGTCTGACTTCGGCCGCACTCCCAAGATCAATTCCGCCAGTGGCCGCGATCACTGGTCCACGTCCGGCTTCGCGGTCATGGCCGGTGCCGGAGTCCCCGGCGGCAGCGTGCTTGGTGCCACCGACGACGAAGGCGGAGTGGTCGTCAAGAACCAGTACACGTCACCCGACATCGGCGCGACCGTCTTCGCCAAGCTGGGCCTGCCGCACGACCTGATGGTCCAAGCCCCCGATGGCCGCCCCATCCTGCTCAACGAAGGCAAAGTCATCCGCGAGTGGATGTAGTCGCAGCGAGCCGCCTGCCACCATCCCGCGCGACGCTTGCTTCTCCGCGCCGGATCCAGATGTTTGAAACGCGGAGAACGCCGAGGTTGCGGAGATCTTCGTTTGATCTCCCCGTCCTCTCCGAAGTCCCTGCGTTTCGTTCGGGTGGCACGCCCAGAGCAACGCGATGGGCGTGGGCGTTGGGACGCAACAGCCACGCCCTTCCAGAGACTCAGGGCGGCCACCCTGACGAATGAACCAATCTTGTTCACAGCAGTGGCCTCATCTCCCGATCTGTGTCGTCAGCCGCGCACCGTGCAGGTGGCTTTGTTTTTCAAGGTGTCCCACGCCCTTGCGTCTGAGCCGGTCGCACTTACGATCCCGCCCCGATTAGAGCCTTTCGTCTCTGGAAAGGCGTTTGTGTTGAACCCGTGCGTCCGGGCAGGCGATTCATGCAGCCGTTTGTTGTACTTTTGATTTACTGCCTGCTGGTGACAGGTTCTTCGCTGCTGGGCGGCTGGCTGCCGTCCCTGTTGCGGGTCACTCATACGCGCATGCAGTTGCTGATGAGTTACCTCGGTGGGTTGCTGATGGGGGTAGCTCTGCTGCACCTGCTGCCGCATTCGATCGTGCAACTGGAGTCGGTCGACCCCGCCGTGCTGGCCACGGTCATCGGCCTGGTGGTGATGCTGTTCCTGATCCGCTGCTTTCACTTCCATCAGCATGACGTTCCGGAAAGTGCCCAGAGCGAATGTGCTCACGACCACTGTCATACTCACGACCATGACCACGACGCCCACGGTCATGATCATGATGCTGTGCACGATCACAACCACGGCGGGGGCACTCCCAAATCACGCTTTGGCTGGATTGGCCTGTTCTTCGGGTTGAGCCTGCACACGGTGATGGACGGCATCGCACTCGGAGCGAGCGTGGCTGCCGAGAACCATGAAGCAGAAGCCGCCGCCTGGGCTGGACTGGGAACATTTCTGGCCGTCGCACTGCACAAGCCGTTGGACTCGCTGTCGATCACGGTGCTGATGAAGGCCACAGGCTGGAGCGGTTTCTGGCCGCGAGTCGTCAACATTGCGTACTCGCTACTGTGCCCGCTGGGAGCCTTCCTATTCTTCTTCGGAGTGCGGCATCTCGCCGGGCAATCGGAAATCGTCGGCTGGGCGCTGGGTCTATCGGCGGGAGTTTTCCTGTGCATCGCGCTGGTGGACGTGCTGCCGGAAATCCAGTTCCACGCCCATGACCGCGTCAACCTGTCGATTGCGCTGGTGGCGGGAGTCATCACGGCCTATGCCATTGGCCTCGCCGAACCTAAGCACGCGCACGACATCCATCACAACCACGACACCCACGAAGAGCACCATCATCACTAGCGCGGATTGGCGTGAGCCGGGACGCGCTAGCGGCGGGTGATTGGTCCGGCGAGAACAAACCAAACCAGAACCGGCGGCTATCGCCTTGTCGCTCAGTGCGCACAGAATTTTCCTGGGATCCGCACAAACGTTCTGATCGCAGAGCGATCAGCGACTCTCGGTCGCTACTTCGCCGCTGCGACTCCGTTCTTCAGAATGCCGACGCCTTCCAGTTCGACTTCCATTTTATCGCCCGGCTTGACGGGTGAGGTCTTACCTGGCGTTCCAGTGTAGATGAGGTCGCCCGGATTCAGCGTCACATGCTGGCTGATGTAGCTGACCTGCTTCGCACAGTTGTGAATCAGGTCTTTGGTTCGCTGATCCTGCAGGGTCTCGCCGTTGACTCGCATCTGCAGCCGCAGGTCGTCGTAGTTGATACCGCTGACGATCACGGGATAGATCGGACCAAAGGTGTCAGAGGCCTTCGCTCGCCACCATTGCACGTCGTTCTTCTGCCAGTCGCGGGCGCTGATGTCGTTGCCAGCCGTCACGCCGAACACGTACTCCAACGCCTTCTCCGGTGAGACATTCTTGGCCGTCTTGCCAATAACCAGCACCAGCTCCGCTTCAAAGTGCACTTCGTTGGTGCCCGGTGGAATGACGACCGTTTCACCATCCGAGATCAGGCAGGAAGGCAGTTTGTAGAAGATCTGAGGGATCTCGAACTTCGGATCGATCTGCTGGTCGGGCAGATGACTCTTGTAGTTGCCGGCCAGCGCCAGCACTTTGGAAGGAGTGGTCGGGATCAGCAACTTGACGCTGCTGAGCTTGTGCTTTCTGGATGTGGCCTTGGGCTGCTGAAAGAGGTCACCTTCCAACTCCGTGACGGAATCGCCTTCGATCTCTCCATAGACCGTCCGTTGCTCAATCTGAAAGCGGCAGTACTTCGTAACTTTGTCCGCAGCCAGACTGGTCGAGCAGATCCCTGCCAGCACGCAACACACAACAGAGAGTCGCAGCATCGAGATGTCTCCTCGGAGGGATCAGGTAAGAGCTCAGGGCAGCGGCTATGACTGTAAGCCTCGTACTCATGAGGCATACCATCCGACGTCACTGGCCGGCTGACGCTGCTGACAGAAGGCCGAGTTCACCGCAAACAAAAACAGACGCTGGTGTTCTGATCCCACCAGCGTCTGTGCTGTCCCCGATTGCAGTCTGCGGAAGCTCTACTTCGCTTCGGCCTCAGGCGGATCGATCTGGTACGTGGTGCCGGCGAGGTTCAGCACGACCGGTTCATCGAACACGAGGTACTTGGCCAGCGTCCCGCCGTGGGAGGCTGCGAGGTCGAAGTATTCCTTGCTGAACTGCTTGATGCGTTTGGCATCTTTGATCTGCTCGGGCGTGACCGTTGAGTCCTGCCAGAGTTTCTCTTTCTTGAAGAACGTCTTCAGGCCGAGCTGTCTCATCGTATTAACCGACTTGGCCTGACCCTTTTCGTCCATGACGACAAAGCCATCCTTGGGTGCTGCTGTGGACAGGGAAGAGTTCGGAGAAGCGGGGCGACGCCCGGCCGGCGCACCGCCCAGACCACCACCACGAACGGACTCCGCGAGTGCCGGTCCGGACCCGGCTTGCGGCGCGGTAGCTGCCGCGTTGCTCGCATCCTGGAACTGCTTCTTCATCGCTCGTTGCTCGACGCCGAATGCTCCAGACTCGTTGGACAGCCCACGGCTGACGTTATCCAGAGCCCGCGCACGGTTGGAATCGCGATCCGCCAGGCGTACTCCGTCATCGGCCAGGAACGACGTGTACGGCGTAATGATGCCGTGACGAATCGAGAGATCCACGAGTTCGTTCACGAGTTCCTGGTTGTGACCGTGCAGGTCGATCTCGTCGATGATCTCGCCCACACGCCGGGTTGCCCACAGCTTCTCGGCGAACCCGTTGCTTTCGTGTTCCGACTTCTCGGCGAAGGTCACCGGGAACGAAAAACTCTTCTGCTCGTTGCCGAGTCGTCCACTCAGAGTCACTTTGGCCAAGCCACCCTTGCGATAACGACCGACCAGTACGAGTTGCTCACCGTGGAACAGGTCTGTGAGCTGCTTTGGATACGTGCGATTGATAATTGCCGCAGCGGATGCATCCTGCGGACTGTCAAATTCATACTTGATAGCAATATCCGTGAGCAGTGGGCTACCAATCTTGCTATAGAGCGTTGAGACACTGGCTTCAATATCTTCACTCGGACGCACGTAGATCGATTGACCACGATTGTCGCGAGACAATCGATCCAGCAGGCGGCTGTTGACGTCGTAACCGACTCCGAAGTTGAAGAGTCGCGCGGCGACGTTATTTACGCCTTTCGCATTCAACGCGATACGTCGTTCATCACGCTCGCCCACCGTCGGCAAACCGTCTGTGAAGAACAGCACATAGGACGGAACTTGCTTGGAAGACAGCAGTTTCAGAGACGTTTGCAGGGCACCATCAATGTTGGTGCTGCCGCCCGCGTAGATGCCTTCGACAAAGCCCAGTGCCGATTTAATCGTCTCGGGATCAGCACGCTGCAGCTCTGGTCGGAAGACTTCAACGTTCGAGTCGTAGACCACGATATTGAAATTATCCTGCGGGCGAAGCTGGCGGACCAGATATTTCAACGCTTCGCGAGCCTGCTTGATCTTTTCACCATTCATACTACCCGACCGGTCCAGCACATAAATCATGCTGCGCGGTATCGGTGATTCTTCGTTACGGCGCAATTCCGGACTGACGAGTAATACAAAATATCCGTCTTCCTGACCCTGCGGCTTGAAGCTGATCAAATTGGCGGCCAGCGGTCCGTCGGTCGTGCCGTACAGCAACCGGAAGTCATCCTGAGTCAGCACATTCTTCAGCGACACCTTGCAGATCGCGTGCTTATCATCCGGCCGCTGCAGATCGATCCCATGCGTTGGGCTATAGACGGTCTTCAACGCGGTCTGTGTTTCCAGACGCACCTGAATGTCGACGTTCTCGATCGCATGCTGCGCGTGCTTCTGAGTCCCCAGCGGCAGCACCAGATCCACGAGCCCCGAATCTTTCTTCAGCAGCTGAGAATAGCGAATCTGCACCGTTCGCTGGGCTCCCGGCGGAATGGGGAAGACGCTCGTCTGAAACATGCCTTGCCCGAGATATTCCAGCAACGCGGGATCACGTCGCTGACGGACAATCGCTTCATAGATTGAGCGGGCTTCTTCCTTCCTCATCAGCTTGCCGCCGAATTCCTTGCCGTCGACCAGCAAGGTTAAGTCGCTGATGGCAGCTCCTTCGGGCATTGGAAACACGATCTGAGCTTCCAGCACCTGGCTGCTGATGTTCTGAAACACCTGCGACAACTGGACCTGAGCAACTTGCTCACGCACCGTGGCCTGAACTTCCACCTTCTGGACGCGGTACACCTGCGGCGGTACCGGTCGCGGTCGGAACGACGTTGTCGGTCCCGGCGGGGTGGGAGGCACCGGCGGCGTCGGTACGACAATCGCCGAATTGGTAATGACGACAACCTGAGCTGCGGCCCAACCGGGCCACAAGCAACACAACGCGAGAGCGGCAATCCACATCGGTTTCATGATGCGTCTCCTGGCCTGAATCTTCCCATCACGCCTTAACAACGGGCGAAACCAGCAGCTCTTAGATTGCGCGTCACAGATTGTTGCCTGACTATGCGCAGGCTAGAAACGCGTTGGCAAGAGCCAGGATGGGTCAGTTCAGACAGTTCTACCGCAGTCCTCATGTTCTTGAGGGCTGTGGCAAATCAAACACAACGGGGGCGATGGAAAGGCAGAACTCGAGATTCAGCTCACGGCAAGAAGTTAGGCAATTCAACAGCCTGCCCAATCAGCCTCGCTAACCCGCCTTCTCAATCTGACTCGCAGCGGATCGAGCCAGCCGTCGTTGTTCGGCGGCGATCTCCCGCCCCGTAGGCCGGACCTTGATAGGCTCAGAAGTGAGCTTGAAAGAAGTCGTTTCCAGCTCGAAGCCGGCCAAGGTCAGGACGATCCATAACGCGTCAGTGAACTGACTTGGGCAGAACGACCAACGGGAGCGGTCCAGAGAAAAGATGAACCCGCGTTGCAGGCCGTTGATCAACAACTCGCACGACCCCAACTTGACGGCGCGGGTCTCGCCATCAATCGATTCGTTCTTGCCGCGAGACTTCAGCTCGTAACACGTTACGACAGAAGTGGAACGCGTCTTCGTATTCCGGAAGAAGTCTGGCGTTGAGAACGTCAGCTCAACAACAAAGGCCCGATCCAGCCAGGTGACCTCGAACTGCCGGTCGAAGATCATTTCATCTACGCCGAGACCAACGTCATTCTCTTCAGCCAACAGGTCTCGAAATGCTGCGAACATCTCGCAGTGCAGAAAGAACTGAGTGTTCCAGCTCCTGATCTGACCAAGGGATACCATGCGACACCTCCTTGCGCCTTGCGAGCAAACTCATCAGGTAAGATCAGTAGGGGACAAGAATATCGTTTCTTCGGTCACAGAGGAGCGCAGAGGCTGTGCGAAAACGCTCTCCGGCGGTAACCCGTCGCTACAGTTCAATCAATCCATCTGGATGAGTTCATGCCTAGATCTGGTGCTTTAGGCTGCTTCGGACACAAGTGATCATATGAACATATGCGACTAGGGATGACGCGCGGGATTGAGCGTTTTCGATCGCACGGATCGCCGGCATCCAAGCTGATCCTGGTCGCGGAGGCGATGATGGATGCGTTCAGCAGCAAGCCAGTTCAAGTGAAAAGCAATTCACAACTTGCAGACACGGGGGTAAGGTAGCGGGTGACGATGGTTCTTCTGGCGTGGCCAAAGTTGTCGCTACTGCTCGTGAATGTCGTTAGTTGGAGAGGTCACTGTGTTCCGCACCTTCTCGCTGACACTCATGGTGAACCATGCCTGCAATCTGCGCTGCTCGTATTGCTACACAGGTCTGAAGTTTCAGCGGCGTATGGAAGACTCGCTGGGTCGTCTCGCGATTGATCGCTCTGTAGCGGCACTCGAAGAGCGGGGAGTTTTGGAGCTGGGCTTCTTTGGTGGCGAACCACTCCTGGAAGCTGAGCAAATCCTGGGATGGATTGAGTACGCGGTTGCGCAATGTGACCGACGCGGAAAGCGGGGTGCAGGTGAACCTGACGACCAATGGAACAGTCGCCACAGGTGCCGCCTGGCAGGTCATGGGGCATCCTCTGGTGATGCTCAGCGTCAGTCACGACGGATTGCCCGAGGTCCATGATCTCCATCGAGTTACCGGAGACGGACACGGTAGTGCTGCAACGGTCGACAGCACCCTTCACGAGTTGATCGCCGAACGGCGCGAGTTCAATGTGGTGATGGTGGTTCGACCGGACACCGTCGAGCAACTGCCTGATGGCATCAGCTACTTGTACGACCTCGGCGTGCGGCAGATTACGCCCTCGCTCGATCTGTGGACTCAGTGGACGCGCGCGGACGCCGACAAGCTACGCATAGCAATCGCACAAGCGGCGGACTTCTGGGCTGAGCACTATCCGCACCTGGCGATCAGCTGGTTTGACGAGAAAGCGGCGCACCTGGCCAAGATTCCCATCGGCGAGACTGCTCGCTGCCAGTTTGGTTCTGGCCAGATCGCGGTGTCGCCCGCAGGTAATCTCTACCCCTGCGAGCGGCTGATTGGCGAGGACAAAGCAGATAATCCAATGCGCCTGCAGATAAGCCTTTCTGATGCGACTGACTTTGCGAGCACAAAGCAGTTTCCTGAAAAATCCAGTGAGATTTGTGACTCGTGTGTATTAAACACAATGTGCGGCACGTCTTGTCGCTGCAGCAATTATATTAGAACCGGCGATGTGCAGCGCCCTGACGGATTATTATGTTTGCTGGAGGCGGCCAGCTTTCAGGAAGTCGCCCGAGTAGCAACAACCAAACAACGAGAACCAGTCTCTGCAACGAAGCAGTGCGAGGTGCACCATGTCGGAGTTTGAACAACCTCAGAAACCGTCAGATCCGCCAGCGGTTGATCAACCAGCGCTGCAGCTCCCGAACGTGCCGGATCCAAACGGAGAACCTCTCGCTCAGACGGACGAAGCGTGGTCGGGTGGAGCCTTCGTCGCCAGCGCAGTGATCGCGTTCCTGGGATTAGGCTTCGCGTTGCTGCCAATGACGCCGTGTTTGGGCGCAACACGTTCGAGCCGCTTGAAGAACATGGCTCGGCAGGCGGAAATCGAAGCAGCTCTCCAGAAACAGCAGGAGCCTGAGTCTGTGATTGATTCAACTCAGACTGAAAGCTGATATGAACCAGAGTCGGGTACTGGCAACGCGTCGTTTTTCGCGAGCATGGTGGAAGGTCTGGACCGTCCGCGCGCTGGCCATCATCGGGTTGATGGCGATCAGTCGGGAAATATTAATTCCACAAGTCGTGATCCCCGCGAGAATTATTTCCAACTCGATGTCTCCTACCTTACAGGGAACCAACTGGGAAGACGGCGACTCCGTGATGATCGAGCGTCTTACGTATTGGTTCCGTAAACCTCGCCGCTGGGAAGTCATCGCGTTTCGGAATGATGCCGGAGTTTACGTCATGAAGCGCGCAGTGGGTTTGCCTGGCGAACGCGTGCAGATGCAGCGGAACGGCGATCTGTATATTAATGGTGAATTACAGCCGCGCCCTGAGTGGCTCAAACATATCAAGTATTTACCTGTGGCGCGCGTCAATGGCTTTCGAGCCGTTGATTGTGGCGATGGCTACTTCGTCCTGGGAGACCATACTCAGGATTCTGACGATAGCCGCTTTGAACCGCCTTTACCTGCGCACCGAGTTCTCGGTCGCGGGTGGTTTACTTTTGGACCTTGGGCACGCGTGGGTGGCGTTCATTAGAGTCAGCTTTCGATCCCTGCGATCTGAGTTATGAGGTCACTATGCCGCGTCGCAAGAAGTCAAATGAAACTCCTCAAGAGCAATTGAGAGCGGCGGCCTTGGAGTATCCTGGCACCGAAGAAGGGATCGCCTGCGAAGGGACAGCTCTGGAAAAGCGAACGATCAAAGTTCGCAACAAGGCGTTTCTGTTCCTGGGACCAAAGGATGCGATGCTCAAACTGCGTGAGTCATTGCCGACCGCAACCGACATCGCGGCGAAGGAACTTGAGCGTTGCAAGGTCGGAGCTCATGGCTGGGTGACAGTCACGTTTGGCGATTCCCAACTGCTGTCGACAGACGTGCTCCTTGCATGGATCGACGAGAGCTATCGCCTGTTCGCCCCACGGCAGTTGACTGCACAACTTCCGGCACGAACACCACAATCGGGCCGATGAAGACGGTCGACTGAGGCCGCTTGGTGTGACGATCTGGCTCTGGGGTGGAACTAATCATGCAGAGTGATGAAGACGAGATTCGGCAACTGGTGTCAACGTGGATGACGGCAACCAAGGCCGGAGACACCCAGACCGTGTTGTCGCTGATGTCCGACGATGTGGTCTTTCTGATACCCGGTCGGCCAATCATGAGAAAGGCGGACTTCGAAGCTGCATCAACGGCCCAGTCGGCTGCCGACGCTCCTCAATTCGAAGGCACCAGCGACATCCAAGAGATCCAAGTCCTCGGAGACTGGGCTTTCATGTGGACCAAGCTGAAGGTCGTGGTTACTCCCAAAGGCGCACCGTCGATGACTCGCGCAGGCCACACGCTGTCTGTCCTCAAGAAGCAGAACGGCAAGTGGGTTCTGGCCCGCGATGCCAACCTGCTGGCTCCGGTACCGCCCGCCGAAGCCTGACCGCATTACTCAAAGAGTCGCTGTTCGCGGTTGGTCTTGTTGCCGTAGCGCGCGAGGTAGCCCTTCACGTTCAGCTTGCGGGCCGTGTTGTCGGAACTCATGTAGCGAATGGTCCCGAAGATCGGACGTTCGGGCCCCCAAGCGCGGTCGTAGCGGCCCAGCGTCCAGAAAATGCCCGAGTAAGAATTCGGGTTGCGGCCATCGACCGCGTACTTGTTATTGAGATGAATCATCGTCTGCAGCGCTTCCTGCGGAGACGGCGACCATTCGAGGATCTTCTTACCCCAGAGCATGCGCAGGTAGTTGTGCATCTGGCCTTCGCGCACGAGCTGGCGTTGCGCGGCGTTCCACAGTTCATCGTGCGTCTTCGCGGCTTCGAACTCATCGAGTTCGTAAACGGTCGGCCGCGCATCCTCCGCATGCTTCTTCAACGTGGCCTGCGCCCAGTCGGGTAGCGACTCGTATTGATCGTAGTCGTCGCGTTGCCAGCAGAAGTTGTAACCCAGCTCGCGCCACGTCACGACCTGATCCAGAAAGCCCTCGGCCGAAGGGCTCAGCCCCCACCAGCCTTCGCGCGATCCGTTGCCTTTCGGGGGTAGCGTTTCGGGCTTCCAGTCTTCCTGTTGAACGACTTTCGAAAAGATCTCGTGCGCGCTGATGTGTCCAAAGTGCAGATACGGCGACAACCCGCTGGTGGCTTGCTCTTCAGGCTCGTTGCGGTCTTCACCGTACCGCACGAGCTTGTGTTTCACGAAGTTTTGCAGCGCCGACTCGGCAGCATGGCTGCCCCCATCAAACGCCGCCGGACCAACCTTGTGGTCAATCGGAAATGCTGAGGCATCCGCCCGCTTCAGATCGTCCAGCGCAGCCATCGTCCAGCGCCGCGTGATGCTTTTCAGAGAGAATGTCAGCTCGGGAACTTTGCGTCGTGAGAACGGATCTGGCGCCGGCAGATTGACGACGTGAGCCTGCAACTCCTTCTGCAGGAAGCGGCGAAACGCGTAAGCGGTCGGATGGACCTGCGTGGCCGCGCGCAACGGTAGTAACCCGTTAGAATCGACCGCGACCATCCGGACTGGCAATCGCTTGGCCGCAGCCTGCTGCATGTGCGGAAGGAAGAAACACGGAAAGTCGTCCGTCACGACGATGCAGGCCTTCGCGGCCAGCTCTTCTAACAGCCCCTTGCCATCGCCGGGCCTGGGTTCGAGGTAGGGCAGATAGGCCGCAGGCTTATCCTTGAGCCGTTCCGCGTTGTCCGCCATACCTTGAATGACAAAGCGATGCAGTCGGTCGCTCGCCCATTCGTAACCGGCTCGCAGTGCTTCGAAGATGACTAGAGGCTTCCTGAGGTACTCCGCGCAATCAATCGCATGCTGCAAGGAAAAGTTCCAGCGCACGCGCCGGTTCGCGACCATCCAGTAGAGCACGTACTCCCCGTCCTCGCGCACCGCCGCTTGATTGAGATCCTGCACTCGAATCTTCGGAACAGTACGCACGGAGGGTGTCTCAATTGGAGAGATTGATAGTCGCTGATTGCTTAGCAGACAGCGACAGACCCGAATCAGGACGCCAGCCACTCGGCAGCAGCTTCGGCTTCCTGAGCTTCGGGGATGTTCTTGGAGTGGATAGCGACCTTCGCCGCCAAGTAGGCCTTGCCTGTGATGTCGGGCAGCTTGCCTCCTTCGCCGGTCATCCACAGTTCTGCCGGAGCACACAGAGCCAGGAAGGCTGGCACGTCGCCGTACTTCACGGCACCGGGCAGCAGGTTGACATCACGGATCTTGGTGATGCTTCCGAACCGCACGCCGTGAGTGCCGATCGCGAGCTTGTTGACGATGCCACTCTGAGCGCACGCTGCGGCAGCGATTACTCCCGACCAGCCGAAGCCGACGAGATGAATCTTCTGCGGCGGTCGCTTGTAGTTCTTCACGAAGCTGAGCAACGTCAGCACGTCGTGCACGCGTTGGGAAAACAGCGGGTGATTATAGCCCAACGTGTAGCCTGCGAACTCGCGCTGGTTGTTGACGATCCGTGCTTCCGTTCGCGGCGCACCGTCTTTGAGGAACTCGCCCTGATAGAGCAGATCAGACGCCGCCACTGCGAAGCCCTTCGCCAGCAGCCTCTTGACGGCTCCTGTCGGAGCGCCGGTCGAGTCGAACAAATCGGACTTGCCCTGATCTCCGCCGACCCAGACGACGACTTCGTTATTCCAGTTGCTGGGATGCAGAAAGACCGTCGGCAGTTCTTCGCCGTACTTCTCGAGCTTCAGCGACGACGTGTATTGCTTGAACCCTGAGTGTTCGGTCTCAGTGCGCCTTTCGTAGGTGATGTCAGTCGCAGCCGGCAGACGACGACCGATCATCACGTCGAGCGCACCACCGATGACTCGACGGTACTCCTTCAAGGATGCTTCGTCGCGCGGAGCCAGTGCAGAAATCTGCTTGTCCGAATCCGCATCCAGCGCACGCAGCACTTTGACTTCGTAGTTCTCACCCAACTCCGGAGCGCTATGCCCGCCGGACCACACGGTGGCCTCGTCCTTCGTCAGTGGCTTGAAGTCACGCTCTTCAATCTTGTCGAAGCCCAGATTCAACGTGCGATTGAAGAACTCGTACATCATGTGCCGGCTGGGGCTGTTGTAGTTGTGCGGGAACTTCATGTACTTCGCGGCCACGTTATCCGGCACGCCCATCATCGCGAAGTGTTCCTTCAACTGCGGCAGTCCCTTGGTTTCGATCTCGACCGTCCAGTCATCGGCGCCGGTCATGGCAATCGGTCGCGGCGCCATCATCGCGGCGAATTCAATATTGCCTGTGTTCACGCGCAGGTACGACGCGTTCTCGCACGTACAGCCACCCTGCATCGCAGTCGACACCATGACAGCCGGAAACGCCGCGGTCACTCGTTGATCGAGCGCCGCAATCATGAAGGTTTGAGTTCCGCCGCCGCTGGCTCCCGTCACTCCGATGCGCGTTTTGTCGACATCCGGACGGCTCGTCAGCCAGTCGATCGCACGCAGTGAGTTCCACGTCTGAATGCCGACCACATTGATCAGTCGCAGCTCCGACTGCGCGCTGAACAGTCCCCAGTGCTCCGGGGATGAAAGCTGTTCGCGCTGCTTGGCGAAGCGATGGATGAGGTCGTACGTGAACGAGCCGTTGTCCGCGTAACCCTGCATGTCATAGATAAAGACGTTGCAGCCCATGCGAGCGAGTTGCACGCAGCGGGCCTGCAAAGGATGACGACCGCTGACTTCGAACCGCTCGCCACCGCTTTCAATTTCCTTCTTGAGCTGTGCTTCGCCGTGATCGTGGAAGCGACCGTTCTGCCAATGACCGTGCGGACACAGCACGGTCGGCAACGGGCCGCTCTTGCCCTTGGGACGATAGAGGCTGCCCGTCACCAGCAGGCCGGGGCTGCTTTCAAAGATCACGCGTTCTACCGTGTAGTCATCGCGATCAACCGAACCGTGAACGATCGCGTCAATCGCCGGACGCGACGGCATCGGCCAGAGACTGCAGGCGACGAGCATCTGACGACGCACATACTCTTGCCGAACAGCCCATTCCTCTTTGGTCTTCGACGGAGTAAACGGGAAGTAACCGTTGAGGTCTTTGAGTGCGCCCAACCGCTTATCGTTGGGCAATTCACCCGCAGGCAGCACACGCGGAACATCGGCTTCAGCAATGCGAGCGGTGTTGGCGAGACTCGCGGCAGCCAGAGCGAAGCTCATCTGCTGCATCATTTCACGACGTGTGATTCCGTGCGACATGCTGAAACTCCAGGTGCTTGAGTGGCAGGAAGCGTTGAGACGCAGAAGCAGAAGCGAGATCGGAATGGGCGGCAGGGCAAGAGTCAAATCAGCCGGACAGGCGAGATATGCAGCCCGGCCCGTTGTTCTCGGGGAATTGACATCCCCCGCTCGCCTGTGAGTGCTCACGCCAGCTTCTTCAGGAAGCTCACCCGGCCTGTGGGTACCCACTCGACGACGAAAATATTGCCCGCCTGATCGAAGCAGGCATCGTGCGGATGGATGAAGCGTCCGGACTGCCAGCGCGCGAGATTGCCGCGCACGGGGAACTTACCGTCGCCCAGCACTTCCTTGGTCCACTGCTCGTCGTAGCCGAGGTGCGTGATGACCTGATTGTTCTTGTCCAGCAGAGTGATTCGGGCATGCAAATCGGGGCACAGCATCACGTCACCGCGAGTCTCCAGATGTGCGGGGAAGGACAAGCCATCCACGAACCGCAGGAACTTGCCGTCCAGAGTGAAGATCTGCAGGCGCGCGTTGGCGCGATCACAAACAACAAGAGTCGGCTCTCGGCCCGGACGGTCATCCAGCCACAAGCCGTGCGGTGTCTTGAACTGGCCCGGTTGATCGCCGAAACCACCCCACGAACGGACCCACTTGGCGTGCCTGTCATACTGATGGATGAAGTGCGAGCCGTACCCATCAGCCACATAGAAGCCACCATCCGGCGCGAAGGCGATGTTGGTGGGTTTGTAGAGCGCCTTGGGGTCGTCGTACTTGCCGGTCTCTGTCGGTCGGCCCTTGGTCCAGACCTCTTCGCCCTTCAACGTGGCTTTCACAACAGTGCCGGTCGTCACGCAGAGATACAGGAACTCTTCGTTGCCGTCCTTGCGGATGTCGATGCCATGCCCGCCGCCGTGATACTGCTTACCCCACGACCGCACGAACTTTCCGGTCGGATCGAAGACGGCGATGGAATCCATCGGCGCTTCCGCGGCTCTTGTGCGATGCTTGATGTAGACAAAGCCTTGAGCGTCCACCGCGACGCCGTGAGTCTCACCCCACTTGATGTGATCGGGAACTTCGCCCCAGCCGTGTGTGACCTCGTACTTGAACTCGCCCGAGCCCACGATGGGCGCCTTGGTTCCGGCCTTGTCTTCAGCGCCGACGATGGTCGGTCCCAGTGTGGCGGTCATGGCAGCAGCTCCTGCGGTCTTGATGAATTCACGGCGACTGGAGGCATCTTCAGAGAACGCGGTCATGTCAGCTCCTCGATGGAAATCAGCAACGGCTCCGATAAAGCACAGCGAACCGCGACCGAGATTGCACCTCAACCGAGCTCACAATCGCATTTTGCCAAACGGCGTCTCTTCGGTGTCGACCATGCCCCCGTTCGGTGATCCAATCTGCACCCTTGATCCCGTCACCACACACGCTGAGGAAGATTGAAACGCATGTCGGAGTCTGGAAAGTCGTTGAACTGGGTGATCGCGGCACTTGCGATCGCCGTCGCTGCATTCGGTTGGGGTTTCCTGGCGGGTTCTTACGCGGGGGCTCACGCCAAGCCCATGAGCGAAATGAATGAACAAGAGCTGAAGGAGTTCAGCGAAGGCGGCATCCTGCGGACCCGCAAGGAAAACTTTGCGACGTTCATCCAGGTCGGATGTGAACAACTCCCGAACCTGCCCGCGGTGATCGCGTGGCACTTTTCGAATCGCATCTGGCTGCCCATCCTGGTTGTGTTACTGGAGGTCGGCGTGTTCGCTGCGGGCTATGGCATGAAGCGCGTCGAACAGCAGCTGGAACAACCGCGACATCGGCGGCGATAGCCGGGCTGAGCCCGTGCCTCACTCCAGATCAACTCGCAGCTTCGTTGGCGGTCAGATCACCAGTGACTTGCGGGGGCAGACCTTCATCAGGTGTCGCCGGTTCCATGCGATTGACGCAGGCGGCGACCAGAACGTCTCCGGTGACATTGAGGGATGTGCGGCACATATCCAGCAGGCGATCCACGCCCAGAATAATGCCGATGCTTTCGCCGGGAACTCCCACTGATTGCAGCACCAGCACCACCAGAGGCAGCGATCCGCCGGGCACGCCAGCCGTGCCAATGCCCGCCAGCACGGACATCAAGACAACTTGCATTTGTTGACCAACCGTCAACTCCACGCCAAACACTTGCGCGAGGAACAGCACCGTCAGGCCCTCATAGAGAGCGGTGCCGTTCTGATTCGCGGTCGATCCGACCGTCAGCACAAAGCTGGACACTTCACGCCGCACGCCGAGGTTCGTTTCAGTGACTCGCAGCGCGGTGGGCAGTGTCGCACTGGATGACGACGTCGCGAACGCGGTCAGAATCACTTCCGTGATGCGCCCAAAGAATTCGCGCGGGCTGAGCTTCGCAAAGATCATCGCGACGATCGAGTACACGCCGAACATGTGCAGCCCCAGCCCGAGCAGCACCGTCGCCACGTACCACGCCAGCGTCTTGAGGATTTCAAACCCCAACAGCGCGGACAGCGAGAACACCAGCCCCGCGACACCATACGGAGCGAGCTTCATGGCAAAGCCGATGATCACCATGCAGACGTCGTAGACGCCCTCCAGCACGGCCACGAGCGGACCGGTTCGCTCTGGCGCCAGCGTGATGGCGATGCCCACCATCAACGAAAAGACCATCACCGCCAGCATGCCACCGCCGGGCGAGCTGCCATCGATCGCGCCGACCATCTCCTGCAACGGGTTCTTTGGAATCAAATCGAGCAACGAGTCGCGCAGAGACTTCGCCTTGCTCGCTTGTTCCATCGCCTTCGCGGACGAGTCCTTAAAACGTTCGCGCAGTTGCACGCGTTGTTCTTCCGGCAGACGATCGCCGGGCCGAATCGTGTTGGCGAGCGTCAGTCCGATAAACACAGATGCTGATGACAGCACCAGTGTCATGAGTGCGGTCTTGAGTCCCAGTCTCCCGAGTTTGCGAACGTCTCCGATGCCCGCAATTCCCAAGGTCAACGCCGAGAACACCAGCGGCACAACCACCATAAAGATGAGTCGCAGGAACACCTGCCCGACCGGCTCGGCGACGTTCTTGGCGAGGCTGGTCAGAGTTTCATTCGGGGTTCCATCCGCTCCCGCAGGAAGCAAAGCGCGGGCGGCCAATCCTGTCAATGCGCCCACTAAAAGGCCGATCAGAATTTGCCAGTGCAGCGGAAACTTGGACTTCGATTCCATGATCGCCCTTGGAGCTTGAACTCGGTTTTCGTTCGCGTGTCCCTGATAGTCGCCGCCCAACATCCCAAACAACGTCCAACCAGCTTGCCAGATCAGCGTGGAAACTGACCCACGCTCAGTCTGCGATAACGACTGCGTTTGCGGTACTCAAGCCGGGGCCGGACTCTGCCCGCCCGCGTCTTCTTCCGCCTGCCCGGCGAATTCGGAGTAGCGTTCGAGCGCGAGAATCATGCGTTCGAGCAGTCCAACCATCCTGGGAATATCTGTTTCCACCAGCCGCTGCAGTTGACTCATGCGGCCAATGAACTCGTCCGTCTCCTGCCGCAAGTCGATGCCCGTTTGTTTGACGATCTCGACCTTCTCCTGACAGTAGGCCAGTCGTCGCTTCGCTTCCGCAAGTGCTTTCTTCTCTTCAATCAGAGATGGCCGGTGCCCGAAGGCTTCCTTGCGCATGCGGTTGGTTTCCAGCGAAACTCGAGTCTCCGCAACGTCATCAAACGCATCCAGAACTTCCTGACGCCAATACCGCGGCTGATCGTTCTCAACCCAGCTCAGCGCATAGAAGACCTGCTCCTGCAGGTTGGTGATCGCGTCGTTGACGCGCTGTGAAAAGTTCAACAGCGCCGCGCGAAAGTCGCGGATCGCATCGATCGACAGCACGTTCGCTTGATCAGACATCGCGTGCCCTTCGGGACGTGTCTTGACGAAACCGCATAGTGCATTCAGGGAGGGCGAGGCTCCTGCTGAGCCGCACCAGCTCAGGAAACGGCTCGGCAGGAGCCTCGCCCTCCCGAACTGCGTTGTCGAGTTTCGATCAGCGTTGCTGCAGGTACTCTTCGATGTGCTCGGCTTTGCGAAGCAAGTACGGGATGTGCTCGGTGTTGGCCTCGATGAACCGCGCCATCAGTCGCAGGTGCTGTTCGAACTGCTCGCAGAACTTTTTGTTCTCCTGGTCGCGCCAGGTATTGCTGAGCGTCGCCAGTTGACCAGCCAGCGAGGTTGTTTTCTCCAGCAGGTCTTCATTGAACTGCTTGAGTGTCTGAGCGAACTGTCGAAGCTGGACGGGATCAACAATCGCCTGCGACATGATGCGATCTCGCTTTCCGATTCTGGGCGATGACGAAGTAGAGGTGTTCCGTCATTCTTCTGCCGCTCTCACCGCGCGGCAATCCCAGCACCGCTCACAACTGATCCGCGATGAGAAGATTCTGAAACGCAGAGCGAGCCAGAACCCCGTGGCCAAGGCGTCTCGCCTTGGTCGTGCGCCGTCATCACATCTGATGCTGGATCGCCGCAGTCAAACTCTTAGCGTCTTTTGTGCTCTTCTGTTCAAGTGTTTGATTTGACTCTTCCGCTCTTACGACGCTCGGCGGATGAGTTTCGTCAGGCGTTCGAAGTCGTCGTTCGAACCGAACTCGACGATGAGCTGACCGGACTCCTTGGTCTTCAGCTTGATGCTGACCTTCAGGCCCAGCACGTCGCGGAACTGCTGTTCGAGCGACTTCACGTGCGGCGTCACTTCCGGAGCGGACTTCGCTTGCTTGGCGTCCATCGGAATGGTCGCCGGCGGAGCGTCGCCGCGCAAGATGTCGCGGGCAGCGGCTTCGGTGTCGCGGACCGAAAGCGTCTCCTTCTGAATCCGCTCGGATAGCGCGAGCTGATCGGCTGGCTCCAGCGGCAGAATCGCTTTGGCGTGACCGGCTGAGATCTTCTCGCTCAACAACAGCACGCGGATCGCCTCGGGCAGTTCGAGCAGTCGCATCATGTTCGACACCGTCGAACGGTCGAGCGACAGGCGCTTGCCGAGTTCCTCAATCGAGCAACCAAACCGTTGCGTGTAGTCCTTGAAGGCCTGCGCCTTTTCGAGCACGTTGAGGTCGCGGCGTTTGAGGTTCTCTTCCAGTGCGGCTTCCGTCGCCTGCTGGTCTTCGAGCGTCAGGACTCGGCACGGCACTTCGCGCAGCCCCGCGCGTTGAGCCGCCAGCCAGCGTCGTTCGCCCGCGATGATCTGATAGCCGGTCGTCACTTTGCGGACGAGCACCGGCTGCAAGATGCCGTGCAGCTTGATGCTCTCGGCCAGTTCGTTCAGAGCGGTCTCATCGAAGTCGCTGCGCGGCTGGAACGGGTTGCGATGCAAGGACTCAACGGACAGCAGCGGACTGTCATGCGGCGCGGCGGGGGCTGGAGTGGTGATCGTCGCGTCTGGGTTCGAGACTGCGGTGGACACCATCTTCGCGGTGCCGTCATCTGCCGATTGCGACCCGAAGCCGCCCAGCAGCGCGTCCAGACCTCGACCCAGCCGGCGCTTCATCTCGCCTTCGTTTGCCATGACGATCCATCCTTGGATGTTTGAGCTCGTGGAGTGTCCCGGCTGACGACAGCTCCTGCCGCGCCACGTTGCCGGGTCGCGGATTCTATCCCTGGCCCCCAGTCCGGCAATAGGGGTTTGTGCCCGCGAAGCGGGCAGGGGTTAGGGATTGGGGAATAGGGGTTAGAAACCCGTGCCCGCTACCGCCGTGTCTAGCCAGCCGCCGACCGCCAACAGAATTGCTCCCGTCGCCTCGCTGGCGGGGAGAGGGAAGTGCTCGCACGACAGCCGCACCTGAGCCACATTCGCGCTCCCTCTAACCCCTAACCCCTCGAGCTCACCGACCAGCGTCGAGGCGGAAGACCCGCACGGCCTCCCCGACGTGCTGTCGAGTCTTACCCGGCGGCACATCGTCGAGCAGGACGAACTCGCTGGGGCGGAACGGTTCGACGGTCAACAGCGTCAGCCGGTCCTTCACCTCGGCGAACTGCGACGCGAAGGTCGGCGTCGCTTCGGCGTGATGGCTATAGGCGAGGTAGGTCGGCAGCCCGGACGGTCGCGCGTCGGGCTTCGCGAAGCCGAGGTCTCCCACCGGCTGCACCGCCAGGTCGGGCTGAGCCAGGTGGAAGAAGACCGCCGGCTCGCCGTAGACGTAGACCACCGCGTTCACTCCCTTGATGGGCGACGACGAGTGCTTCGCATGCTGTCGTTGAGCATCGACTCGGATCTCTTCGAGCACCTGCTGGCTGGCGTCGGCGAGTTCCGTCCGCAGCTCCCAGATCGTGAAACCGTGCCGCGCCGCGCGCAGCGTGCTCACCGCCAGAACGAACCCGAGGCAACCAAAGACCAGCCACCGACCGACGGGTCGCGAAGTCTCAGAGGTCAACCGCGCGACGCGGCCGGTCAACAGCCGCACGATGGCAGAGCTCATCCCGATCCAGCCGGCCGCCATCAGGAGCAGGGCCAGTCGCGGATAGGGTCGATAGAGCGGCATCGACACCAGTAACCCGATGATCCACGCCAGGCACATCCAGTTGGCGAACCAGCGAGCGGGCCGCGCGTTGATCGTTCGCGAGCGGCGCAGTTCCACGACTGATGCCACCCAATCGGTGATCGCCCAGACCACGAGTACGATCAGCGGGCTGAGTACCACGGCTCCCGCGAAGGCGCACGTGCCCAGCAGAGCGGTCTTGGTCAGCACGCCGTTCCACGTGGAACGGTTTGCCTGTTCCACGCCGTTTACGACCTCTGCGTCTGCGGCAAGGACAACCCCGTTTATCTCCTCGTTCCACGTGGAACGGTTCGACCGGAGCAGGACGGCGGCCGAGATCACGCTGAGGATCGCCCCCAGAAGAGTCCACCAACCTGCGAAGTGAACCTGCAAAGCGATGTGTCGAGTGAGGCTCGACCACCAGCCGCCGACCCCGACGATGTACTGTCGATGGTTCGCCGCGACCGCTGCGTAACCACCGCGCGGCTGCAGGTCGTTCCACACCGGCAGCCACACCGCGATTGCGACGATGGCCATCAGACCGCAGACCGTCAGGACGTCCTTCAGCAGTCGAAGTTGTGAGTGTGCTGGCTCGCGCTTCCGATTCAGCCAGGCGATGAACCAACCCGCCAGCGACCCCGACACCACGATGGCCAGCGACAGCCAGCCGTTGTACTTCGTCAGCCACGCCAGCCCGGCGACGAGACCCGCCAGTCCGGCGATCCGCAGATCCAGACGCGTCACGGCCGAGTGTCCCAAGCCGACCGCCGCCAGCAGGAAGAACAACAACGGCGCGTCAGTCAGCGTCGACCGGCTGAGCCCGATATGAAACTCACTACACGCGACCAGACTGGCCGCCGCGACCGCTGCTGCCGGACCGAACCAGCCCCGCGCGATCCACCACAACAACGGCACGGTCAGAGTTCCCAACACCAGCCCGGGCAGGCAAGGCATCCACCGCTGCGGACCCAGGAACAACTGCGACCACTCACTGAGCGCCGGCACCAGCGGCGGCGCGTAGAGATGTCGTTCCGGGTATTCAAACCCGCTGTCCGGGAACAGCAGGTTCGACGCATACACGCCCTCATCAAAGTGCTCGACCGCGACTCGCGACAACGCCCCGAACCGCAGCATGACCGCCAGCAGGAGGATGCCCGCCAGCAGCGCGAGCTCCACCCTCGAAACCGCCACTGGACCGGCGAGCTCGACATCAGGCCGAAGGTTCTGCGATGAAAGATCAGGCGGCACGAAGAGGTCTTTGGGATGAGGTGCAGGACACGACAGCGATCGATCGTAGCGGCTGCCTAACCGCGACTCATCTCGCCCCGCGTTGCGGAGAGAGGGGAGCGGCTTCGGTGGTCATGTCGAGAGACTTCGCTTCTGATGTATCCGCGCGCCGGTCTGTCGAGACAAGGGCCAGCATCATCAATCGCGAGGACAACTCATGCGACGACATGTTTCAAAGCTGCTGACGGCGATCGGGACTTTGGCTCTGCTGTGCTGCTCGGCGATTTCACACGCAGCCGATTGGCAGGCGGGCGTTGGTCGAGTCGTCATCACACCCGAAGAGAAAATGTGGCTGTCCGGCTATGGCAGCCGCGATCATGCCTTCGAAGACAAAGTGCATGACCTCTACGCGCGAGCTACCGCGCTGCGTGATCCCGATGGCACGACGGCGGTGTTCGTGTCGCTCGATCTGGTGGGCGTGCCCATCAAAATGACGCAGCTCGTCGCTGCCGACCTTGAGAAGCGGCACAAGATTCCGCGCAGCGCCCTGATGATTGCCTGTTCGCATACTCACTGCGGCCCGGCTCTGGATCATACCCTGAGTTATATGCTCAATATGCAAGACGCCGAGTGGCAGCAGGTCAAACGGTATCAAGGGCAACTCAATCAAAAGGTCATTCAGGTCATCGATCAGGCGCTGGCCGATCTGAAGCCCGCGAAACTGTCGGTCGGGCAAGGCACGTGTGGCTTCGCGTCCAACCGCCGCGCGCCGATCGGGACTGGTCCCTTCGATCATCAAGTGCCGGTGCTCAAGATTGAGTCCATTGATGGGAAGACTCTGCGCGGTCTGGTCTTCGGGTATGCCTGCCACAACACCGTCATGAGCTTCTACCGCATCAGCGGCGACTACGCGGGCTTCGCACAGCTCTATTTAGAGGAGCGGCACCCGGACACCGTTGCCATGTTCTTCACGGGTTGCGGAGCGGATCAGAATCCCCTGCCCCGTCGTAAGCTGGAACTGTGCGAGCAATACGGTCGCATGCTGGGCACGTCGGTTGATCAGGTGCTCGGCCAGAACATGACCGTCGTCACGGGCAAGCTGAGCACTCGGTTCAAGGAAGTGCCACTGGACTTCGATTCCATCCCAACGGAAGAGCAGCTCAAGCCGGACCTGACGAGCAAGAGTCACATGCACCGCAACCGCGCGACGCTGCTGCTGGCCGAGCAGAAAGCGGAAGGCGCGATCCGCCCGAGCTACCCCTATCCGGTGCAGGTGTGGAAGCTCGGCGATCAGATCACCTGGGCGGCACTCGGCGGCGAAGTGGTCGTCGATTACCAGATCCGCATCCGCAACGAACTCGGCCGCGACCGCACCTGGGTGACCGGCTATGCCAACGATGTGATGGGCTACATCCCGTCAGAGCGAGTCCTCGTCGAAGGCGGCTATGAAGGCGAGTCGTCGATGTTCGTGTATCAACTGCCCTCCAAGTGGAAGGCCGGCCTCGAAGACCGCATCGTCAACACCGTCCGCGAACTGGCCAAGTGAGACGGGAAGAGAGAGCAGAGCCACGGATTGAACACGGATGAAACACTGATAAGCCGGATCACAGCCGCCAGTTTCCGGCAGGTAGTAGTTATTTGTTCTGTATAAACAATCTTAGCGCGGAAATCTCACAGACTAATGCAAACGAGACGGCTGATTTTGCGTAAG
>CAYLTY010000045.1:0-42618 GCA_964386705.1 uncultured Planctomycetaceae bacterium | reverse complement strand
TGCACTTCATGGAGATGGCCGATTACCGGCTTAGCCAGTTGCGGTTTGAACTCGTCATGCTACGCGAGATGGGACATATCCCGGCCTTGTATGAGTGCATTCACTGCGGGGAGCCTTTGACTTCACCCGGTCCGTTTTCGTTCTGGGTTGCTCAAGGCGGTTTGCTCTGTGCAAATTGCCAGAAGCAGGAGTTTTCACAACATCAATTACAAGCTGGTGCAGTGGCTCTGATGAGGCAGCTGGCCAGCGAAGAAAATATATCACTGAGTAATATCACTGCCGCCCCGCGACAGTTGCAGGAAATTCGACACACACTGACCGCCGCCATCTCTGCTATCCTCGGGCATCGCCCCAAGACACTTCGATTCCTTCAATTCTGAAATCTCTCCTCTCGGCGCATGACGCGTCTCCTCTCATAACGAAGGTGGTTCACGGATGACCGCCGCAGATTGCTACTTCGCTAATATCCTGCCGACTCGCCAGCGACTTCGAGTTGCCACGGGTCTGGCCGTCCTCGTTCTATGCGCCTCTTCGGGCTGCAGCTCGCTGGAACATACCCCGAAGAAGCCGTGGAAGTACGAGACGACCGCGTTATCAATGCCGTCAGCGCCCAAGATGCCGTGGTCCAAGTCGAAGGACAAGGAGATCGCGAAAGCTGATGAGGATGACGAGGGCGAAGAAAAGCCCAAGAAATCCTGGAGTTTGCCGTGGTCTAAAGAGAAAGAAGAGCCGCGTGCGCGCAACGACGTGGCGGGACCATTGCAACGCCTCGCGATGGCCGGTCAGAAGACAGCTCCGGTCACGAAGGAAGACGTGCGCGATGCTGAAGAAGTCAAGAAGGGCCGTGAACTGATTGAAGAAGGCCAACGCACGAACTCGACCGCAATGCTGCAACAGGCAGAGGGAATCCTCGCCGCCGTTGTGAAAGAGCGAGACGCGAAAAAGTTCTCGTGGAAGAAGATGTTCAGCCTGAGCAGTGACGAGGATCGTCCCATCTACGATCCGATCCGGGCGGAAGCAGCCTTCTACCTGGGCGAGACTCACTTTCATCAGAAAGAAACTCGCAAGGCGCGCGATTACTACAAGTTGATTGTGAAAGACTACCCCTCGACACCGTTCGTTGATCGTTCGTCGCGGCGATTGTTTGAAATTGCACGCGAATGGATTGGCGACCAGGAATTTGCCACATCAGAAGAAGTGGCGCAGGTGAATCTCGAAGAGCCCAGCCGTGTCGACCCGGTGACGAAGTCGCCCGCTCCGCATCGCTGGTATCACGTCAATCTGACGGATCAAAGCCGCCCGCGGTTTGATACCAACGGGTATGCCATCGACGCATTGCGGACAATTTGGACTTACGACTCAACCGGTCCGCTGGCGGACGATGCCCTGATGCTGGCGGCGACGTACCACCTGCGTGAGGGTGACTACGTTGAATCCGACCGGCTGTTCACACTGCTCCGCGAGCAATTTCCGAAGAGTTCGCATCTGCAGTCAGCGTTCGTGATTGGTTCGCACGTAAAGCTGGCGTCGTATCAAGGTGCGGCGTATGAGGAAGAGCAACTGGTTGAAGCCAAGCAGCTCAAAGAAAGCACGCTGCGACTGTTCCCGGACGCTCCGGAAGCGGATCGCATCCGTCGCGAACTCGGTGGCATTCAGGACGCTCAAGCGCAGCGGTTGTGGACTCGAGCAATGTTTTGGCAGAAGAAGGGCAAACCCGACGCTGTGGCGGTGTATTGCAAACGCGTGATTGAAGAGTACCCGGAATCCAAATACGCCGAACAGGCACGCCAGGAATTGGAGAAGCTCGGTCAAAAGCCAACGTCTTCTTTGAAGCGAATGACTCTGCCGCCGGTGCCCAAGACTCCGAACTTGAATCCATTCAAGAGTGAGCCAGCGGATGACGAGCCCGCAAAAGATTCGGACAAGTCGGGAAAAGACTCCGACAAGTCGGAATCGTTGAGCCAACGCTGAATCCACCTGCTTCTCATTGCGTTTGAAATCATGTTGAAATCGTCCCGCCTCATTACTCGACGTGCTGCATTCAGGGCCACCTGCCTGGCTCTGATGGGCTCATTGTCGGGCTGTGGCTACCTGGTGGGGCCAGCGAACGATCCGTGCATCTCGTCAGTGGAAGTCGTCACGTTCAAGAACGAAACGTTTCGGCGCGGCATCGAGCTGATGCTGACTGAAGCCGTGCAGAAAGAGATTCAGAAACGTTCGACGATTCGCCTGGTGAAAGGCGATGAGGCTCAGACGCGACTGACGGGGCGCATCGTCGACTTTCGCAAGAACGTGCTCGGCGAAACCGCTTTCGACGACGGTCGTGAACTGCAGACGACGATGGTTGTCGAAGTCACGTGGGAAGATCTGCGAGCCGGTCGCATCATTACCCAGCAGACCGTGAAGCTGGACGCCGATACGGTGGCCCTGGCGACTCAGTCCGACTTCGCGCCGGAAGTTGGTCACTCGCTGGCGACAGCCCTCAACACCAGCGTGCTGCAGACCGCTCGCAACATCGTGGACATGATGGACGCGCCCTGGTGAGATCTGTGCGACGCCCGTTTCTTCCCGATGCGTGCCTGATTCAGTTGATGTGAACTGAAACGCGCTCGCGGCGGGTGATTGGTGCGGCGCGAACGGACAACGGCAGAACCGGCGGCTAGCGCTTGGCGCTCAGGATTCTCCTGTGCTCCGTATCACTGCTTGTTCGGCGCGGGTCTAGACTTGATGCGCGCGTGGACGATGCGGCGATCGAACTCTTCGAAGTCCAGCTTCTGATACAGCTTGATTGCGAGTGTGTTGCGGACGTCGACGGCCAGCACGATTTCGGAAGCCCCGTGTTGTTGAGCTCGCCGCATGCCATCGAGCATGATCGCGTGGCCGAAGCGGCGGCCTCGAAAGCGCGCATCGACCCCGAAGTAGACCACTTCCCAAACTCGTTCCGGCAGATGTTCGGACATCAGCAGCAGGCCGACATCCTGTCCGTCGAACTGGTAGAGATGCCAGTTCTGGGGATCAAAGCGGCCGGTCAGCTTGTGGCTTTCGAAGGCATCGTCGGCGGTTCGCATACCCGCAGTGACCTCAGGGCAGTCCAGCGTGTCGATGTAGGTGGCATCGAGCATCCGCACGAAGCGGTCGCGGTTGGCGGCTTCATCCAGCGGCACGGACTCAAGGGGTTCGGCACCAGTGTTGGCTTCAATGGGCGCCGTGAGCGAACGATGCAGGAAGAGCAGGTCGGTGAGTCGTGGGAAGCCGTGCTCACTCATCTCCCGGCTGACCTGCCGCTGGTCAGAATCCAGCAGGGCCTGCCCAATCCACGAACCGGGTTCATCCACAATCGAACGGGCTTGCGCGTAGAGGGCCGCGCGCAGTTCTCGGGCGTAGTTGGGCGGGCTGAGGCGCGAGCTGACCTCTGCTGGCCAGACGAAGACAGTGCCATCTTTCTGTCTCACCAGCGTGATGACGCCGATGACTCGCCCGCCTTCTTGCAACAGAAAGCAGTCGTCGAGCGAGATCTCACCGCGACCACTGGACTCCAGCATGTTGCGAATGCGGTCGGCACGTTCGGCGTGCGGAAAGCGTTGCATCTGCAGGCTGAGTGCCTCGGGCAGAGTGGCCGCATCCGCACGGCAAACGGACAGCATAGGTTTGTTCCGCAACGGCGTTAGGAGATGTATGAATCGAACACGCGGACGCGCTTCCAGTTTGGCTTGCACTCGTCGATGAACACCTTGTGACGTGGATGTTCCTGATACTTGTCGTGCGTAGCCTTGCTGTCAAAGACGACATGCAGAGCAACGCTGTAGGTCTGATCGTTGACGGGGCGATTGAACTCTTTACCGATCACGCCAACCGAAAAGTAGACGGTGCCTTCATGGCCGGACAGGTTCTTGTTGGCGGAATCAACCAGTTTCTGAATCGCGGCGGGTGATTCATCGGTGAGATCGAAGAACACGATATGGGCGAGTTGCGGACCAGCGGACATGCGAAAAATCCTTCATGGCGACGGAGAAGGTCCTCAATGCGAGGACACAGCGAACAGAAATGGTCGAGCCGCGAGCAGCTCGACCATGTTTTGAATTTGTAACAGCCAGCACAACCGCGCGGTGGAACTAATCCAGACGCTTCACGCGGATGTTCTTGAACCACACCACGCTCTTGGGGTCGTGAGCCTGCAGCGCGAACGTGCCCTTGTCGACGACGCGGGTAAAGTCTTTGCCGGCTTCTTTGCCTTCGGGCTCGGTGTAGTCCACGACCGTCTTGCCATCGACCTTCACGACGATGTGCTTGCCTTTGACGATGATGTGCTGAGTCCACCAAGTGTCGTCCTTGCCGGATTCCTTGACGTTTTGCACCTGGTACAGGCTGCCGGTCTTGATCGGATCGCCGTGGGTGTTGTTGACCTGACTCTCAAAGCCGTACTTGGGCCAGCCGGTTTCCTGGAACTTCGTATGGAAGTAGATACCGCCGTTGGAACCTGGAGCCGTCTTGCAGTCGATCTTCAATTCAAAGTTCACGAAAGGCTTATCGTCACCGACATAGAACAGGTGGCTACGGTCGCCCTTGGCCTTGAACGCACCGTCTTCCAGCGACCAGCTATCCTTGTTTTCGTTGATTTTCCAGCCGTCAAAGCTCTTGCCATCGAAGATGGTCTTGAAGCCCTCTTCGTCCTTCTCAGCGGCAACCGCCAGGCTCAGTCCGCAGACCGCGACCAGGCACAATGCAAACAACTTCTTCATCGGCTTATTCCTCGTGTTGGTAAACGCCCGGGCCGAACACTCGTACGACCTCTTGCTCCAACGCGAATTCAACGGCACCAGCCTTCGATCTGCAACCGTGGCGCTGGATGAAGGAGTTGGGGGTTAGAGAGCACGGGTTAGAGTTTCCGGGCAATGGCTCGCCCTTTCAGCGCTCAGTGCTGCGTTTCGCTGTTTAACCCCTACGCCAACGGCGTGGGCGCGCACGCCGTTGGCGTGGCGGTTAAACCGTGTACTGCGGCCGGTCTGAAATCCTCAACTGCGGAACTTGGCCGATTCGGCGACGGCTAGCTCGTCGCAGCGTTCGTTTTCGGCGTGGCCGCTGTGGCCCTTGATGATCGTGAAGCGGACGCGGTGCTGCCCCAGCAACTGGTCGAGTTGCTTCCACAGCTCTTCATTTTTGACGGGCTTCCACTGCTTGCCATCGCGACGCTTCCAGCCGTTGCGCTTCCAGCCGGCCATCCATTCCGAACAGCCTTTGGCCACGTAGGTGCTGTCGGTGATGACCTCGACCCGAGTCGGGCGGGTCAGCGCGGCCAAGCCCGAAATGACGGCTTGCAACTCCATCTGGTTGTTTGTCGTATCTGCCAGCCCGCCTGAGAGTTCCTTCTCAGTGCCGGACTTCAGATGACGCAGAATGCAGGCCCACCCGCCCGGTCCCGGATTACCACTGCAGGCACCATCCGAGAAGATCTGCACTTCGACTTCCGATTGAGCCGCCGAGCTCACGTCGCCGTCCGCCATGTCGCGATCTCAATCCGCAGGAGCCATTATCTTTCGCGGAAGACAATGCGTCCGCGTCCCAGGTCATAAGGGGTCACTTCGACCTTCACTTTGTCACCGGGAACAATACGAATGAAATTCTTTCGCATCCGGCCCGCAACGTGAGCCAGCACCAGATGGCCATTCTCCATCTTCACGCGAAACTGCGTATTTGCCAACGCTTCGACAACGACGCCTTCAACTTCAATGGCCTCTTCTTTGGCCATACATCACGTCTCCACTCGAGGTTCCATTTTCACGTTTCACGGTCGACGCCAACACGACATCCAACTTCCGCGACAGAAAAACGTATTCTGCCGCCGATGCGTGCAACTTGCCAGCCCGTGAAGGCTGCAGCCGCCGCTAATTCCCCGTGTTGAACGTGAGAACCCGCCTAAACCTGCGGCGTTCCCGAACCCGGTGCGGCGTTCTTGGCCAGAAACTCACGCAGCCGCGGCAGCACAATTTCGTGAGCGTCTTCGAAGATGTAGTGCCCGGCATCATCGATGCGCAGGGTCTCCGCCAACGGAAAACGGCGCTGAAATTCGTCGAGGAATTCGGTCGTGAAGCACCAGTCACGGACACCCCACATCAGCAGCATGGGATGCTGCACGAACTGCACTAATCCCGCTTCAATTTCGGACAACGTGCCGTAGCTGGGATGTCCCGGCCGCAGCGGAATGTCCTTCACGAACCGGTTCACGGCGACTCGATTGGCCCAGTTGTTGTACGGAGCCAAATATCCCGCCTTCACTGCCGGAGTCATGCGTTCGGGCTTCTCGACGGCCATGAACAACGCGGCTCGACTAAACGCATTCAGCCCGCGCAACGCGATCGTTCCCAACACCGGGATACGACATACCGCAATCCGCAAGGGGATGTTCGTCGAGTGAAACGCAGCCGTGTTCATCAGCACGAAGCGGGCAAACCGGTTCGGCAACCGTCCGGCTGCGCCCATCGCGATCGCTCCGCCCCAGTCGTGCGCAACTACTGTGATGTTATGCAGATCGAGCCGCTCAACGAGTTTGCAGAGGTTGCTGACGTGCGTGCCGACGCGGTAGTCGTAGTCCTGCGGTTTGTCAGAGAATCCGCAACCCACATGGTCGACCGCGATCGCTCGATAGTCGCGGCTGAGATCCTTCACAAAGCGTCGCCACGCGAAGCTCCAGGTCGGGTTCCCGTGCACAAACAGCACCGGCGACCCCGTCCCCTCGTCGACATAATGCAGCTTCACGCCACCGTTCAGTTCGAGGAACCTCGACGCGAACGGGTACTCGTCCGCAAACCTCGAACGATCGACTGTCATACTCCCCAAGCTCCTCTTTGAGTCTCAAACGCCCGACCCAAAGAGCCAAGCCACGGCGGAAGTCTAGTGCTCCGCACGCCGTTGCCTATCTTGCCGCCGCTTAGAACCGGCGAATCAACGCGACTTGCACTTCGCCATCGAAGAAGCGGTTGGACTCCCCGCCGAGTGGAACCACGACCGCCGTTCGCAGGGACGTATGGTGCCACCATTCCGAATTGATGCCAGCGGTCATGTTGACGACGTCAACTCGCTTTTGCCCGCTGCCGTAGTACAGGAAGCCGTTGCGGTCGATGTTGTTGACGGGCGGATTGCCGAGCGAACCCGTGTAGTGCAGTTCCAACACCGAGGCCAAACCGGTCAGACCGTCTTCGTTATCCGAACGATACCACCAGTAGCCGGCTGCCGCGTCCAAATACAACAATGTCTGCTCGGAGACATGATCGCTTGCCGTGAGGGCGGGCCCAGTGATCGTCACACCGTTGCCGTTAGCGGCAACATCGACCTGCGCGTACGCATTGAAGAACCAGTTCTCATCTGGCGCGAACTGCAGGGCGGCGTAAGGCAACAGATGCACGGCCTCGTTTTCGACTTGAATTCGAACGTTCTGGGCCGAACCGACGACGATGTCAGCATCGCTGCCCGTCGGAGTTGTCACCGCCATACCCAACGCGAACGCTGTGGACTCATCCGCGTACATCAGGCGTTTGAGGACCGCCGTGAAGTTGCCAATCCCATCGGACTGAAAGTTGAAGCCGGGAGCGTTCAAGTCGGATTGGCCTGAGAACGGCATACGCATTTCGATCGACCATTCGGATTCCTGGCCGAAGGTTCGCTCGACACCCAGCGTGTACTGATTGACGTTCCGAGTCGTGCCCCCGGTCGTGCTGCGCACTTCCAGAGCATTATGAAAATGGTTGTAGAGGAAGAAGACGCGATCTGTAGGCAGAGCGCGGGCCTGTTCATTCTTGAAGCGACGGCTGCCGCCGCCGATGGGAACGTCCGCCTCAAGCACCCGATTACCGTTGTCTAGACTGGATCCTCCAACGTCGGAAAAGTGGGAGAAGTCGAGCACCACCGTTTGAGGAACGAACGAATCGCCGAAGATATCCGGAGCACGTTGCAGCCGTGACAGATACTGCTGTCGATTCGCCGGTCGTTGAGCATTCGCGAATGGACCTGCAGGAGCGGGTGCTGGCTGAACGAGGCCGGGGTTAGGTTGTCCCATCGGCTGACCGGGTTGCGGTGCTGGTTGTGCACCGGCCTGTGCCTGAGCAAACGCCACGGGCGAAATATCCGAGTAGCCGGGCTGAGCGAAATCGACCCAGGCCGGTTCCAGTCCATTTTGCAGGAAGCCTGCCGGGTAGGCGGCGTTCTGTTGAGCAGACGCCAAGTTGCACTGGCCAGCCAAGAGCGAAACCAGGCCGAAGGCGAAGAGTCTTCCGTTCATTCTGCGTCCTCGTACGGCTCAGCCGCAAAGGGTCTCCAAACTCGCTTGGCAGCGCCGGCCCGACTCGCCGCGCAAATCTGCAGTCATCGATTCGTTATCGGCACGTGCAAGGCCGCAAAAAGGTCCCTTGCTGCCCGAAAGCTCGAAGAAGCGGCTTAAATTCTGGCAAGCTGTGCGGGTTATGCCTGCGAGGGGGTGGCGCGACTGCTAGAAATGTGGCATCACATCCGTTCGAAACGGAACAACCGAAGTATCACGCACGACTGGTCCGATCCTTGCCCTCAGTGCCTTCGGATTTCAGGGAAGAGGAGTGAAAGTCTCCCGCCGTCCCGCGACTGTAAGGGGGACGAAAGCCGCGTTACGCCACTGGCTCAGAACCAATCAGGACGAGCCGGGAAGGTGCGGTGAGTAGGTCGAACCCGAGCCAGGATATCTGGTCCTAAGGCGTTCCCCGGATTGATGTTTCCTCGTGGTCAGGAACTGGGAATGTCTCGTGCGCTCATTCGTCGCGCAGCAGGAATTGCTGCGCTTGGTCTCGGTGTCTCTGCTCTCAGCACTTCTGGTATCTGGGCTCAAGGCCCGCAAGAAGAGTCTCCCGTCGCGCAGCTCTTCGAGGCGTCGCAGCAGACGGAAGGTCAGACGGAATCGGAATCAGTGCCGGAAGATATTCCGGTGCTGCCGCAAACCACTGTGACGGCTCCCGCTTTCCCGCGTGAACCTTTGACTCCTGATATCGTCTTGAGTGCCGGCCGCACCGCGAACCCGCTGCGTAACACCGGCAGCGCGGTGACGATCATCACCGAACAGCAACTCAACGCCACCGGTGCCAAGACGCTGGATCAGGCTCTGCGAACAACAGTGCCGGGTCTCAACATCGCGTCCAGCGGTGGACCTGGTCAGCCAGCGGGTATCTTCACTCGCGGCACCAACAGCCCGCACACCAAAGTGCTGATCGACGGCATTCAGTTGAATGACCCGACCAGCCCGAACCGCGCCTTCGACCCGTCAAAGCTGATGGTCGACAACATTGAGCGCATCGAAATCATTCGCGGTCCGCAAAGTACGGTCTATGGCTCGGACGCGATTGGTGGTGTGATCAATATTGTGACCAAGCGCGGCAACGGACCTCCAAAACTCACGACGAGTGCCTATGGCGGCAGCTTCGGTACTTACAGTCAGTCGGCGAGCGTGTCTGGTGGCGACGACAAGTTCTACTACTCAGTCGGCGGTGCGTGGTTCAAGACGGACGGCATCTCGGCCGCCGCTGTCGGGACCGAACGTGACGGCTTCGAGAACGGCAATCTCGATGGGCGCCTGGGTTGGCTGATTACGCCGGATCTGGACCTCGACTTTGTCTGGCGCTACACCGAATCCGACGTCGACTTTGACGACTTCGTCTTCAACCCCGGCACAGGCAACTTCGCGTTGGCTGACGCCGCCCGCAATCTGGACAACCAGAACTTCGCGATGCGCGTGCAGACGCTGTATCGGCAGTTGGATGGGGATCTCGAACATCGCGTCGGCTTCAATTTCAATAAAGTGAAACGCGATGACCCCGCTGCTGCGTTCTCACCGACGTTCTTCGATGGCGAATCACGCAAGTTCGATTATCAGGCGACGGTACGCTTGCTCGACGAAGACTGGTTGACCAGCCGCATCACGGGCGGTGTTGAGTATTACGCGGAAGAGACAGCTCAGCAGGGGCTCGGCTTCGCGTCGCAGTTCGCTCGCTCAGGCTTCGTGGAAAGTCACAGCGGCGTTATGGAGTCATTATTCGTGACCGCCGGTTATCGCCACGACGATTACTCACGCTCGGGGGCCGCGGACACCTACAAGGTGTCGTCACGCTATCTGCTGAACGACGACGGCACATCGTTGCATGGCAGCTTCGGCACGGGTTTTCGAGCTCCGGCGCTCGCGGAACTGGCCCTTGGTTTTGGTGTTAACCCGAACCTGCGGCCAGAACGCAGCACGGGTTTCGACGTCGGTGCCGAACAGCGTTTCGCGGATGACCGACTCATCCTCGACGCGACGTACTTCCAGAACGATCTGACTGATCTGATCGTGTTCGACAACGCCACGTTCACGTTGCAGAACGTCTCGCAGGCCCGCATTCAAGGTGTGGAACTGACAAGCACCATGCTGCTGACGGAGAAGCTCACGCTGACGTCCAGCTACACACATCAGCAACCGGAAGACCTCAGCACCGGCGGCCCGCTGCTGCGTCGTCCGCGTGACATGGTGCAAGTGCGACTCAGCCAGATGCTGATGGAAGACCGAGTCAATGTTAGCCTGGGCATGCGTTACATGGGCACGGCGTTTGACTTCGGTGATACCGGAATTGTGCCACTCGACGATTACTTCCTGCTCGACGCTTCAGGCTGGTATCAGATTCGGGACAACATACGCCTGTTCGCCCGCCTGGATAACATCACCGACGAGGATTATCGCGAAGTCTTCGGCTACGGAGTCCCCGGCATCGCCGCCTACGCCGGTGCGACCATCGAGTTCGGTCCGCGCAATTAGCACATCATTGAAGCCCCGAGGAATAGCGAGGCTGGATTTGGTCTCCCCATCTTTCATCGCTCCCCTCGCCCCGGTTTTGCCGGGGAGAGGGGCTGGGGGTGAGGGGCGATTGCTACCTTTCGCTGGGTGACACCGGTTGCCTGCATCCGGGCGATTTTGTTGCGCGAACCTCAAATCTGCCGTGAGCGTCCGGAACACTGGCTACGGCCTCGTTCTGGTGTTTGTGGTGTAGTGGTCGCTGCATACCGGATTGTGAATCCGAAGGTGACGGTTCGATTCCGTTCAAACACCCCTCGCAACTCTGCGACCGCGAAACTGGCTTCTGTCAGATTCGTATCAACAACCGCGAACCTGCCATCGCCTGGTGGAGTCTGCGGTGCCAGAAACTTGCTCCAAATAATCTAACCACAGAAAGGGGGATGCCATGAGGACGAATCCTTTACAGCGAACGCCCGCCTCTCACCCCCGTGGATGGTCCACGCGGGTCACCATCTTCTGACGTGAACCTCTGAGCTTCACGTCATCGCTTACGCAAGGTTCTTCAGATGGACGTGAATGTTCTCCAGCGGCAATTTGCCCGCATCGGTGCCCGTGCGCAAGTCAGCGAACGATCTGGCTTGCGCGTCCGCGGGCAGGTCTCACTCGACATTATCAATGATCGTCGCGGTGAGCTGTTTGATATTCGTGTGCCGGATGAAGCTCCCGCCGATGTCGACGTTCTGCACTCCGAGCCCAAGCTGCGACACCTGCTGCTGATGGCTCGGTCGCAAGGTGAGAAGCACAAGTTCTTGTGCGGACACGACGAACGTCACTGGTTTGTGGCAGCAATTCCGGAAACCGCTTCCGCTTCCACTGTTCGCACGGCGATGGAAGCACTCAAGCCGGCCGACGTCGTCAGTCGCCAGCAGCGAGTTAACGTGCGACGAAAGAACCGGAACCGTCGACGGAATGAAGCGTTCGTCCGTCAGGGGGAATGGTTCTTTGTGCCCGAGTCGCAAATGATTGTGAACTCGCGAATGGTACTCACGAACGAGCCGTTGCGACGTGGTGGCGGCAAGCCTCACATGGTGGACTTTCTGTATCGATCCGGCGGTGAAGCGGTCTACGTGTGCTCGCGACACCCCAACGGTTTGACGCAGACGCAGTTCAACACGCTGATTTCACGCACACCGGACGCCAAGCATTGGTCCTGGACGACCATGCGGCGTAACCCGTCGGTGTATGTGAAGGGGCGAGTCCGACATGCCGATCACGCAACGATCGTGTTGCAGGACTGGCATGAGGTCATGATGAATACAGAAACGCAAGCGGCTGCGATGCGGCACGTGGCGTTTCTGGATTAAGCATGCTGCAACCCCGGCGTAGAGGGCTCAAGGCGGGAAGAGGACTTCATCCGTTCTCTTCCCGCCCACCGGGCCAGGAGCCCTCGCTGCAGTATTAACAGCAGGGTTGCTGTTGATACTGCTATTTTTGCCAACTTTTATACGAGCGAGCTCCTGGGAGAGCGGGTGGCCTCCAAAACCGCTGGATGGGGTTCGAATCCTCACGCTCGTGCTTCCCAGGCTGCGAGTCTGCAGCCCTGTGGGTTGAATGAGTAAGCGGAAGAAGCAACTTCTTTGGCGTGATCACGCTTCAAAGGACGTCAAGCCAGCGCTTCCGGGGAATGAGTCCGGTGTGGCAACGAATGAAATTATCAAGCACTCCAGCCAATTCATCGTATGCCATCCGCACCTGAGTCTCTCCAGCGACAAGCCAGCCGAACTTACCGTCGTTGTTGACCAGCCAGACTGACGAACTGCCAGACGTAAAGAACACGGACGCTTCGTGCCAGTCTTCAGAATCGGTCAGACCTGACGTCAACTCGGGGCCAAGCCTGTTTCGGCCGGCGATGAAATTCGACGCAGCAGAGAAGTATCCACCGCTGGGAAACACATCTTCCCGTAAGCCCCCGTAGATCTGCAGAAACGCGATGACTCCGTGCGGATCATCCTCTGGGCTGCAGGCTGTCGCTTCACAGGCTTCACCCCGAGTGGAAGGGTCAAGAAGTCCTGCTGCGGAAAATTGTCCAGCTTCATCCAGCAGCCAGCCTCGCCGTGGTCGAGGACCGAAACCAAGTCGTACCATCTCATGAATTCGATAAACGGCTCATGCCACTTCGCGGGTGAGTTCGGAGCATTCCACGGCAGATGCGGTGGGTCCCCGGCGGCGACGCAGGCCATCGAGATGAAATCCTCTATCGGCTTGACGTAGCCGCAGCTTTCGTAGTCTGGATCCCAGTACCAGGGGACGGTGTGACGCCTCGCCATCTTCCACTTTCCCGCGTTCGCATTGATCGACTGCCGATGCGATTGTCGGCAACTTCAGGTGTTCTCAAGGATCACTTGGGCAGAATACGAGCGGTTGCCGGGGGCCGCAATTCGGGACGTGAACGTCCTGATGCGACCGCCGAGTTTGACTTTCGCTCGGCGGAGTTTTATTCGTTCCTAGTTGCGACTTGCATTTTGCCATGTGCAGTTCGCTCGTCTTCAGATCGCCTCAGGAGATATTCCGATGAAACGCGCTTCTCAAAAATGCTCAGACTGCGATCAGCTGGATCGCCGTTCGTTTCTGAAAGCTGCGGCGGGTGCCACCGTCGCCGGAGTTGCCATGCCGATGCTGGTCGGTCAGCCCGCGCTGTTCGCGGCTCCCAGCAAGACCAGTGCTGCGGAAGGTGCGGCCGGACGTCTGTACGCGTCCATGTCGGCGGATCAGAAGAAGCAGATCTGCTTCGCGTTCAATCACGAACTGCGCAACAAGATCAATGCCAACTGGCACATCACCAAGCCGTCAGTGGGCGACGACTTCTACAGCAAGGACCAGAAGGCCTTGATCAATGAAATCGTCAAGAACGTCACTTCCGCTGATGGCTACGAGCGGCTGAAGAAGCAGATGGAATTCGACAGTGGCGGAATTGATGAATACAGCATCGCCATGTTCGGTGAGCCCGGCAGCGGTGCGTTTGAATGGGAACTGACCGGCCGCCATCTCACGCTGCGAGCTGATGGAGACTCAGGCGACAAGGCCGCGTTCGGTGGCCCGATTGTTTACGGTCACGGCGAAGAAGATCCCAAGCAGAACCTGTTCTATTATCAGACTCAGCAGGTGAATGAGGTCTTCAAGGCGCTCGACGCCAAGCAGGCCGAACAGGCTCTGGTGGCCAAGGCTCCGAAAGAGGACGCTGTGAAGTTGCAGGGCGAGAAGGGAACCTTCCCCGGCATCGCGGTTGGTCAGTTGAGTGCCGATCAGAAGCAACTGGTCAACAAGACGCTGCAAGTGCTGCTGGCTCCCTATCGCCAGGAAGACGTTGATGAGGCGATGGAGATCGTCAAGAACTCCGGCGGCACCGATAAGCTGCACATGGCCTTCTATCAGCAAGGCGATCTGGGCAACGACAAGACGTGGGACATCTGGCGCGTCGAAGGCCCCTCGTTCGTATGGCACTTCCGCGGCGCTCCGCACGTGCATGCCTATATCAATATCGGCATGGTGAAGCAGAGCTAAGCTGCTGATGTCCGATCGTCTGGAAGTAGGACGAGTCTTCTGACTCGTCCTTTCTTCGCTCAAGTCTCTACTGGGGACGGGTCGAGAGGCCCGCCCTACTCAGGGCTGGGCGGATTTTCGTTAGCCGGAGCTGGTTTCGGTTCGGGCTCAGGTTTGACCTGCGGCTTCGGCGACTCGGGCTGTGGCTTTGATTCCGACTCGGGTGGTGGTCCTGGCTTGATGATCTTTTCAGACTTGTCGATGGCGACGTTAATCTGAGCGTTCATCACCCGGTCCGACAAAATGCGACGCACCCAGCTCAGCGCATCGAGCGCCAGGGCGGACGACTTGCCGGGGTTCTTCTTCTCGGCCGCGACGATGTTCAGCATCTTCTGCACGGCCTCGCTGTACTGTCGCTTCAAGTACAGCAGGCGCGCTTCGAAGTATTCCAGCAGCAGCGGGTCAGAGATCTCGCCCCGGCACTTCTGCAGACGCTGTTCGGCGTACTCCGCATTACCGATTTCGAGCGGCAGCGTGATCGACGCGTAAGCCAGAGTCTCGCGACCCGACTTGGTCGGCTGACCTGGCATGGCGTCGTCGAGCAGTTTGAATGCATCCAGCAGATTACCGCCGCGAGTCATGTACGCAGCACGACGGCAAACGATCTGCACGCTGCGCGGGTACTTCTCCTGCAGCTTCTGGAACTCGGCATCGTGTCGCTCGTTGACTTCACCCAGAGACAACACCGCCGCGTAGGCTTCCGCGCCTTCCATCTGTTGCTGGGACTCGTCGAACAGTTCGCGAGCCAACAGCACGGCGTCGTCATGCTTCTTGAGGGCCAGCAGGATCTGCAGCTTCTTGTTCCGCATCGGCAGGTTCTTGGGATCAACCTTCAGAATGCCGTCGATCAGTTTCATCGCTTCTTCGTGCTGCTGGTCCTGCAGAGCGAAGATGATCAGTTCGCGATGCCATTCGGGGATTTCGTGAGCCAGTGTCAGCGCGGTAGCGAATGTCCGCTTCTTGCGTTCGAAGTGATGTTCCGCCGCCTTCGGCTTGCGTTCGGCTTCCAGTAACAGTCCCTTGGCCTGATGAGCGTAAGTCACGAATAGAGCGACTGAGCCCAGCGAGCCATAGTCATCACTCAGCTTGAGCAGTTGTTCCAGACTTTCGCGATCGCGGGCAAAGAGCCGCAGCTTGAGTTCGTAAGCTTTGTACTTCGCGCTTGTCGGATCAGCGGTAGCGGCGCGCTTGATCTCGGAAACGGCCGCCTCATGCCGGTTCAGTCGTTCCAGAGCAATCGCCTTGAGGTAGTGGAACTCGGCCGGCGCGTCGGAGTCATCGGAGACGCCCAGTGTTTCCAGGGCCGGAGTGTCCTCCACCAGACGCAGTTGGCGTCGAGCGGTATCGATCTTGGTCTGATACATCTCGCCACGACCGCAGCCGACGACGAGGCACAGCAGCGCAAGGCTGATGCCCGTCACAAACCGCAGTTTCAGTTCCATCAGCCGACTCCGCACAATCGATACTCCTCGTCCACGAGCTGCTGACGCGTTTTGCAGGTCACCCCATTCAGGGGTTCTGCGGACGCGCCGAGTTCCCTTAAACATAGGCCGCGGCACGGAACTTACGCGGTGATCTCACTCGTGAGCGAACAGATGTCGGAGGATTGATGCCGTCTGCAGCGGAGAGGATGCGTTATTCAAGGAAATACGGACTCGTCATTTACATACGTAACCCTGCCTTGGTCGTCAAAGTTAATGGCGAGCCATCCTAGATTCCCCCAACGCGAATAGTGCCAGTCATCATTCAGCACATTGTGAGGGCTTCCGAGAACGTGCTCGACCTCCGCTTGAGTCATTCCTGCCTGTATCTGTCGCACTAATGACCGTGGCATCGCTGGGCGAAAGGGTACGTACCCAACTCCGACTATCAGTGCGATGAGAGGCAGAACAAGCAACAACCACAGGCGCGTCGGAGGTGGCTGTCCTTCCGTGGTCATGAGTTACGCCTAGCTAAATCACGAACATGAACATCGACAGGATCACAGCTGCGATCCCCGCCAGGGCCAGCATCACAAACCACAGGGGACGACCGTCCCAGACAGTGTGGTTACGGATGAACCATTCGCCACACAACGGACATTGCTCAGCGTCGGCATAAACGTCGCAACCGCACATCGGGCATTCACGCAGGTCGGTTTCATCGACCGAATCCTCGGCCCATGTGTCGTCGCGCGAGTCATCCAGGTCGTTATCAAACTCAGAACGTTCGGACCAGAGGTCCGCATCGTCGTCAGCGTCATCTCTCCAGGCGTCGCGCATCACAGCCTCCCGCTCAAACAGGCGTTCTGAGCGTCAGGTTACACCGAGTTGGCGCGTTGTCGAGTGCCGGGATACCAGAACTTGGATGAGTTGTGATTCTGCGGTTCGCCGACCTGAGACGTTGGCCTCCAGTCATTTGCGGTCATCGGCGTATAGTAGGTCGGACGGAACATCCCGGAGACGAAAGGCTTACGACCATGGCGGCGAAGAAAGCAGCAGCGAAGCGTAATTCCAAAGCTCCCGCAGCAGGTCCCACGATCGGCAGCTACCTGATTCAGCGGCTGCAGAATTACGGGGTCAAGGATGTCTTCGGCATCCCCGGCGACTTCGTGCTGCAGTTCTACGGGATGCTCAGCGAAAGCCCGATTCGCGTGATCGGCACGACCAACGAAGCCTGTGCAGGTTACGC
This sequence comes from uncultured Planctomycetaceae bacterium, assembly GCA_964386705.1. Taxonomy (GTDB): domain Bacteria; phylum Planctomycetota; class Planctomycetia; order Planctomycetales; family Planctomycetaceae; genus AM-0621. The sequence goes on along the minus strand of CAYLTY010000045.1, from coordinate 25,571 downwards.
CGCCGACGGCTACGCCCGCGTCAACGGTATGGGAGCAGTCTGCGTCACTTACTGCGTTGGCGGCCTCAGCGTGTGCAATCCCATCGCCGGTGCCTTTGCCGAAAAATCGCCGGTGATTGTCATCAGTGGTGCTCCGGGCATGGCTGAGCGGCGGCACGATCCGCTGCTGCATCACAAAGTGCGAGACTTCAATACTCAACGGGACGTCTTTGAGAAGATCACCGTGCGAACCGCCTTGCTGGACGATCCAACTACTGCGTTTCGCGAGATCGATCGCTGTTTCGAAGCCGCCGCCAGGTACAAACGGCCGGTGTATCTGGAACTGCCGCGCGACCGCGTGCAGGCTCGTTCGCCGTTCGAGCACAACCCCGTCGTCGATCCGCCCGTCAGTGATAAGCAGGCTCTGAAAGAATCACTCGACGAAGCCGCTGAGCAGATTCAAAAGGCGAAGCAGCCGGTCATCATCGCGGGCATTGAGATGCATCGTTTCGGCCTGCAACGCGAAGTCGTGAAGTTCGCCGAGAAGCATCAGATCCCGTTGTGTGCCACGCTGCTGGGCAAGTCAGTCGTCAGCGAGACGCACCCGCTGTACCTCGGCGTCTACGAAGGCGCGATGGGGCGAGAGTCCGTGCGCAAGTATGTCGAAAGCAGCGACTGCGTGATGCTGCTGGGCACCTTCATGACGGACATTAATCTCGGCATCTACACCGCCAATCTGGATCCGTCGCGCTGTATCTATGTGACCAGCGAACAACTGCGGATCAAGCACCACTTCTTCCATGACGTGCTGCTGACGGACTTCATCAAGGGCCTGCTGAAGTCTTCTATGAAGCTGCAGGCAGATGCTCCGGTCATCGAACCGCAGGAAGTACCGGCTATCGAAGTGAAGCCCAAAGACCCGGTCACGATCCGCTACCTGTTCCACAAGATCAACGACATGCTGGACCAGAACTTTACGGTTGTGGCGGACGTGGGTGACTCGCTGTTTGCATCCGTGGACCTGTGCATTCACCGGCACACTGAGTTCATCAGCCCGGCCTACTACACCTCAATGGGCTTCGCGATTCCGGCGGCCCTGGGGGCTCAGGTCGCCAATCACAAGCGTCGCCCGGTGGTGCTGGTGGGCGATGGAGCGTTCCAGATGACCGGCATGGAATTGTCGACGATCCTGCGTCACGGCTTCAATCCGATCGTCATCGTGCTGAACAATCACGGTTACACGACCGAGCGGTTCCTGCAGGAAGGGCCATTCAACGACATCCCATGCTGGAACTATCACTGCCTGCCAGCCGTGCTCGGTGGTGGGTTGGGACTGGAAGTCCGCACGAACGTGGAGCTCGACAAAGCCATTGAAACGGCCCTCGCGAACGAGAAGTCGTTCAGCCTGCTCAACGTTCACCTGCGTCCCGATGACGTCAGCCCCGCCTTGCTGCGTCTCGCCGAGCGGATGTCGAAGACGGTGTGAGGTAGCCCGGTTGAATGTTTTAGGGCGCGACCGGTGCAGGGCGGACAATCCTGTCCGCCGCGTCCATGGCTACATCGCATCCAGCTGTCGCACGATCTCTTTCAGGATCGCGACATCGCTGTCCGGCCGAGTCGGACTCTTGGGATGCGTCAGCGAGGACGTGATCCAACCGCGAAGATGCAGGAACATCGCGGCCGTGTGCTTATAGGCTGGAACCGGATTACGGAACGCGAAGAAGCCGAGATACTGCAACGCGTCGTTCAGCTCGAAGCAGGCTGGATCGCCATTTGCCCAGAGGTTGTCTCGTTTGGCGAACAGGTCAGGCGCGAAGGAACTCAAACCCAGCAGGTAGTCGCTGCCGTACATGATCATGTCGATGGCCAGATCGTTGCCCGTGAAGACATGGAACTCGGGCCGCACCTCATCGCGTAACAGAATGCGTTGCCACTCCAGCTGACGGCTCAACGACGAATGCTTGACGCCAATGCACTGTTTGATACCGACCAGACGACGATAGGCCTCCAGCGAATAGATCTTGCCGAACGGTGCGAACATCGTCCCCAGTTCGAAGCCGATGAACCGATCCGCGCGCTGACCGATGGCTTCATAACTGGCGATCAGGTCATCGTCCGATTGACTGGTCAGACCGTACGACTGAAAGATGACGGGCGTGCCACCGGTCTCCTGGATGGCATCGATTTGAGTGAAGTATTCCGCGAGATCGAATGGCGCACCGGGATGATCCCCCACGAACGCGCCGGCCACGAAGGGATGACCAGCCAGCACCGTGCGCGTTTCGTTCAAGACTGCTCGACGAGTCGCATCGTCCAGCAGATTCACATAGCCCGTGTCCATATTGACGGCCGGATCGAGACCAACCGCCGCCGTGCGAGCCACATGCTGACGAAAACTCGGCCAGTCGATTTCACCGCTGGGAAAGAAGGGCAGCAGCACCGCCGAAATCCCCTTAGGGCGCCGGCCGGGTTTCAACATCGTCAGCGGGTTCACGGTCTGATTCACAGCGGGTCCTCGAAGTTGCACCCAATTGCCACCAACAAGATGTAGGGCGGACAGGATTGTCCGCCCTGCATCGGCTGGCGTCCTCAGCCACAAGGCCGACCTACGACTCTCCGCCCACTGAACTTGTCGGCTGTTGCTTACGGGCAACACCTTCTTCCACGGCGGCTTTGGCTACCGCTTGAGCGACCAGTGGCGCCACCTTGCGATTGAAAACGCTCGGAATGATGTAGTCAGGCAGCAGTTCGTTGTCCGCGATCGTTCCAGCAATGGCTTGAGCAGCCGCCAGCTTCATCTTGTCAGTCACAGTCTTGGCTCGCACATCCAGCAGGCCGCGGAACAAGCCAGGGAAGCACAGCACATTGTTGATCTGGTTCGGGTAATCGGATCGGCCGGTCGCCATGATCTTCACATGCGGTCCGGCGTCCTCGGGCATGATCTCCGGATCGGGGTTGGCCAGTGCGAAGACGATCGCGTCCTTGGCCATCGATTTAACATCGGCTACCGACACCAGGCCCGCCGCCGACACTCCCACAAATACGTCCGCACCGCGCATCGATTCGCTCAACGAACCCTTCACATTCTCCGGATTGGTGTTCGTCGTCAGCCATTCCTTAACGGGGTTCATGCCGTCTGTCCGGCCTCGATAGATCGCACCAACGCGGTCACAGCAGATGATGTTTGAGATGCCGATCAGCTTCAGCAGCTTGGCAATCGCCATACCTGCGGCACCAGCTCCGCTGATTGTTACCTTCAGATTGGCGGCAGACTTGCCGGTAATCTTCAGAGCGTTCGTCAGCGCGGCGACCACGACAACGGCAGTGCCGTGCTGGTCATCGTGAAAGACCGGGATCTCCAGTTCTTTCCTGAGCCGCTCTTCGATTTCGACGCAGCGCGGTGCCGAAATATCTTCCAGATTCACTCCGCCGAATGTGGGAGCCAGGTACTTCACGGTTTCGATGATGCGTTCAACGTCCTGCGTATCGAGGCAGATGGGGAATGCGTCCACGCCGCCAAACTCTTTGAAGAGCAGCGCCTTGCCTTCCATCACAGGCATCGCGGCTTTAGGGCCGATGTTTCCCAGTCCGAGTACCGCGGAACCGTCCGAGACCACGGCGACTGTGTTGCGTCGAATCGTCAGGGAGAATGAGGCGTCCGGGTCTTCATAAATGGCTCGGCACACCCGCGCAACGCCCGGTGTATAGGCCATCGACAAGTCGTCGCGCGTCTTCACGGGAATTCGCGAATGCACTTCGATCTTGCCGCCGAGGTGCATCAGGAAGGTGCGATCGGAGACCTTCAAGACTTCAATCGCGGTCTCAGCCTTCAGCTTCGCGACGATGGATTCACCGTGGGCGACGTCAGACGTGTTCACGGTGAAGTCGCGAACGATCTGGTTACCGCGCACTTCGACGATATCGACAGCTCCGATGTAGCCACCGGATTCTCCCAGCAGCGACGTAATCTTGCCCAGCAGGCCGGGGTGGTCGGGATATCGCAATCGCAGAGTCAAGCTGTAAGACGGACTCGGAACTTTCATCGCAGGCATCCTTGTGAGCGACCAGTTCGTGGCAAATGAGTTCAGGTTTGGCCGGTCGGTGTCAATGAGGGATGTCTGAAACGCAACCTCTCTCGCAGCAAGCCGCAGAGCGGTCGTGTTTGCAGAACGTCCCGAAGAAGTGCGCCACGTTGTGAGCAACCTGTCCCTGATGCGCGCCGCGATTGTGCGACTGGCCCCTCACATTTGCAACAACGTTCGCCCCACGTATCAACGCACTCAGTTCTGATGATGCAGCAACAACGAAAAGCTGCTCTCAAATCGCCGCGTCAGTTGTACCGCTCGCCGTCGGGATTCCGGGCATCCACCACCCACGGATCGCCGTGATTGTGATAGCCCACGCGTTCCCAGTAACCGGGCTGATCCTCAGCCGTCAGTTCGATGGCCTTCAGCCACTTGGCACTCTTCCACGCGTAGAGTTTCGGCACAATCAGCCGCGCCGGGGCGCCATGATCCTCGTCCAACGGCTCGCCGTCATGCCGGTCGGCAACCAGCACATCATGAGACAATAACTCATCGAGCGGCATGTTCGTCGTCCAGCCGAAGTCATAGCCTTCGGCAACGACATACTTCGCCGTCGGTAACGGCTCAGCACGCTGCAGCAGTTCGTGAATCGAGACACCTTCCCACATGTTCGACAGCCGTGACCACGTGGTCACGCAGTGAAAGTCCGCGAACACTTTCACGCGCGGCAGAGCCTGGAACTCAGCCCAGTTCAGCCGATACGGCTTCTTCACCAGCCCGCGAATTTCGAGCGACCAGTTTTCGATCGTGACATTCGGCACCGACGACGCATGCAGCACTGGCCACTTGCGAGTCCTCGTCTGCCCCGGCGGAATTCGCTCTTCGCGATACGTGTCCGCACTGACAATCACATCCCCCGGCAACCCTTCCGGCCCCGGAGCTTCACCACGCTGATATTTCGGATCGGGAGTATCGAAGAGCATGCCTGCGCCTGACTTGAGAGAGCTTGCGAGATTCACGCGACCTTTGGGTTCTCGACTGCACTTAACGCAGCCCAATGTTACGAAACGCAATTCGTTGAACACCAGTGCCGTTCGAGAATCTGCGGACGCGCTTCCTCCTGTTGGAGTTACCGCCGAGGGGCGATCTCGACCGGGAAGACCGGGCGTGTGCGCTTTCGGTAGGGGAGTTGTTTGAAGTCGTGAGTGTGAATCGCACGCGCGTCGACGTTGATGATGGTGCCGGCGAAGCGTTCGAAGCTGGCTCGAAAGTGGGCGGCGGATTTCACAGCGATGTACTTCATCGACGGGCAGTCAATGCCCAGCGTCTTCGCGAACGCTGGTCCTAAGGGTTGCTCATGAGCGGTAACGACCACCACCGAGACGCCGTCCTGTTTGATCCATGCTGAACGTCCCATGTTGCCGGTCAAGCCTGCATACATCGGCCCGTCGTACGTGAAGTCTCCGTCGGAGAGGGCCATCACTTCGGCGTTCATCAGGACCGGCGGACCTTGAATCGGGTCGGACTTGCCACCGACTTCCACATTGACGCGTTGGCCGACTCCGGCCGCGTGAGCGTGTTGCACGGTCTCGGGATCGACGATGTAGAGCAGCAGTGCGTCCGTCAGTCCCAGTTCCAGAAACGTCCGCAGGATCTCGGTGGAATCACCGGGCGAACCACCGCCCGTATTGTCGGCGTGATCGGCCAGTACGATGGGGAATCGGCCAAGCTGCTGGCCTTCACGAATTGCGTCACGCACGGCCTTCGGCGGAGTGTGCCAGCGCTCGCGGTTCTCCCAGATCCAATCGGCAAGTTCGTCCGCCGTTGCCTCGGCCAGAGACTGGTTGCTATCTGCGACCACAATCACACTGGCTCCTACATCCGGCACGTCCGCCCACGGAAAGCCCGTCGCGAGCGTGATGCTGAGAATTCCCGGCCGGCGCTCCAGTGCGTGAACACGCTCCATTACTTCGTTCATCGGCGGGTGAGCCGTGACTTGCGTGGGCGTGTTCCAGAACAGCGGAATCTGCCGCAGCGCCATCACCGGCCGGACATCGCCGCGAATCGTCTTCGCGATTAGATCGGCTGCCTCGCGACCTCGCTCGGCCATGTCCACATGCGGGTAGGTGTCGAAGCCGACGATCGCAGTCGCTGCGTCGACTCGACGTTGAGTGTGATTTCCGTGCAGATCGAACGTCACGACGATGGGTCGAACCGGGCCGAGGTATTTTCTCACAGCCTCAATGAAGTCGCCGTCCCCATCGTCAATACCTTCAACCACCATCGCCCCATGCAGGTCGAGCAGCACGCCATCGACCGGACCATCCTCGGCTTCCGCCTGTTGCAAGCGGTCCAGGAACTCGCGTTTCAGGGCTTCGTAATCGTCCCGCACAATCAGCCCGCTGGGATACGCGAAACCCCACAGCAGCGGCACGACTTCAAACCCATAAGCCTGCGCACCGTCGACGAACCCGCCCGTGCAGATGTTGGCCCCGGTAAAACGACGAATGACCTCATCGCCGCGAAACAGACCAAACCCCAATTCAAAATCCGCCAGCGTGGTCCGCACCTTGGCAAACGAACTGGTCTCATGAGAAATCCCGCCGATGGCGATTCGCATGCTGCTTCAAGCTCCATTCAAGGTCCACTCGTGCCGGACTTCATTTGTAGAACGCGGAAAGCGGAACTTCCGAGTGTGTGTTTCCAAGCTCAGTCTGAGAACCTGCGGACGAACTCATAACTCCAGCGTAAACTCCAGAAACGCCTCATCGGGCTGGTAGCCGTACGATTTATACAGAGCTTGAGCGATGCTGTTAGTCTTGGCGGTTGATAAGACCAGGCGCTTCGCGCTCGTGGAGATCGCGTGGTCGCGGGCTGCATCTAACAGTGCTCGGCCGACGCCGCGCTGGCGTGAGGTCGGGACGACGAACAGATCGTTCAAGATCCAGATGCGTCGAGCAGATACCGATGAGAACGATGGATAGAGCTGCATGAATCCGAGGCCATCACCAGACTCGGGATCGACGGCCAGAAAGATCACCGATTCGTTGTTGGTTAGTCGCTCGCACAGAAACGATTCAGCGAGCTGATAATCGGCAGGCTGTTCGTAAAACTGTCGGTAACTGTCAAACAGCTGAGCCGCGATGCCGAGGTCGCCTGTCGACGCGCGGCGGACCAGAGGTTGCGACACGACTGCTCTCCTGTGCGATGAAAAAACGTTGCTCAAAAGAATCCAACGCCCCCACCGAGGATGTTGGGGTTGATATCACTGGGAGGCTGCGAGTTCTTTTCGAGACGACGCGACTGAATGCGTTGATACTCTTTCGCGCGACCTTGTGCATTCAACGCGTGCCCGACTTCTATGAGGGTAGGTTCGTCGAGCACGTAGCCTTGCCTCAACAAGGAATAAGCGTAGTCGACAATCCGAGTTGGCTCTTTGAGCCAGTGCCGCACCACCCACAAAGGAGACACAACGAGTTCGTTGTCCCAGCGTTCCTGCGCGAGCTCTGCTACCAGTCGCAGCCGGAGCGTTTCGTCGTCGGCATGATCAGCAGCGAAGGCTCGCAGTCGCAGCGACAAGCGTCGCGAGCTGATCGTTTTCAGCAACCGCATCAGCGTGGCGGAATCGGGAGATTCCTCCAGCACTGTTTCCAGATAACCGTGAGTGCCCTGCTCATCCTCGGGAAGCTGCTCAGTAGCAGCGATCAAGGCCCGCCAGCGTTCGTAGTCCGTTTGCGAGCCGGCTTTGCGAACCAGCAACCCGGAACGCTCGTGAGGCGTGTGCGACGGATGGTTGATTACTTCATCAAACAACCTGGCTGCTGCTTCTGGTCGCTCGGCATTCGCCAGACTTTCAGCGGCAAGCAGCAACCACTCCCACGACTTTGGATCGCGCGGAAGAGCAGTCGCCAATTCCACCGCCTTGTCGGGATCTTGCAGGGCCAGCAACTGAATGCGTCGCAGCGACTGCTCCAGTATCGATGGGCTCGCAGCGTTATCAGACTGCGCGTGTGCCGCCTCACCGACAGCTCGATTGAGATACTTCAGCCCCAATTCCCCTTGTCCAGCTTGCAGTGCCTGGTCGCTGAGATGCCATGCGAGCGACTCCGGCATCGTCCCGATCGGCTCTTGAGCAAATAGTTTTAATACGCCGCCTGCTCCCAACGAGACGAAACGACGGCCGTCGATCAGACACATCAAGCCACTGCGTCCACTTTGAACAACAGTCTTAAGCGAGGCGAGTTGATCGGGCGTTGGCAGTTTGTCCGGTCGCACGTGCAACTCGTCCAACCAGGCCGACAGGAAATGGAGAAAGGCCTGGTCGGGGTGCTGAGTCAACAAGTCACGCAACAGCTTTCGAGCTGACGCGGGCTTACCGTGTTGAATGATGTCGCAGATCTGGTCGAGCGGTGAGCCGGTCTCGGTTTCATCCGTAATGAACCAGGTATTCCACCCGGACCGCAAGGGTTCGATGGCTGCGGTGCCCGATGAATCGACGAGCTCCCACTGCTCAATAGGGGATGCCTGCGCTGCATTCGGATGCGCTGGCAGGTGCGCTGTGACCCGCTGCGGTATCATCGTCAATTGATAAGACAATTTATTGCGTACATAACCCTGCCAGGCTGTCGGCAACCCCGACGTTTTATCAAACGTGGCCAGCACGAAGGCGTGCGGAGTATGTGGCTGAATCAGCTTCAATGTCCGGCTCTTGTCGTCATCCTGCTCTTGGCTGACCGTGAACATCTCAGCCAGTTCGGCGTTCGAGCGGTGTGGCAGCCATGGCAGTTCCTGATCGATCGATTGACGAGCTTGATCACCCCAGTCGTTGATCTCCACCAATCCGAACTCGGGATAAGCGACGGCGGCTTGCCTGCCTTCGATGCGGAGAATTCGCTCCGGATGCCGCAGTTCGAGCCGTTCAGCAGTGTGGGTCACAACCAAGTTTTGAGACGTCTGGTCTGAAGAACGGTGGCGCCATTTTTGTTGGGATTGACTCGGCGCTTTGCGTATAGATAACAGGCTCAGCTCGTGAGTCAGTTCGCGTTGTTGAGCATCCGTTTTGACGCGAACGGTGGGTGGCTGAATGACTTGCCACGGAGTCATCTTGAAGCGAGACAGTTGTGACCAGGCATGGTTCACATCGCTGGGCAGTTGCGATCGGGACCCAAGCCGGGAGAGGTACTTGGCTCGCCGCAGTTGTAACAGAGTTTCTTCAATGACCGTGTGGTCTGGCGCGGAGTGACGGGCAATCAAGGATTGCGTGGGCTCATTGGGAATGAACTTCTGCTTGAAAGGGCTGTCGTAGTCCGGGCCAAATTCAATGCCGTCGCGCAACACGTCGATCAGCGAATTGAAATCAGACTGGCTCGCCGTATTACCACCTGATGCTGAGGTTGATAAATCGTCCGACGCGACTGGCAGCTTGCGAAGATCAGTTAGTAATTTGGCAATGCGGCGATGCTCAGAAGCTGATTGCCGGATGACCATTGAGCGTGAAACCGGATGCAGGCTGAGGTGAGCATCACGATTTTCCCAGTTGGTACCGATGCCTCTGTGAATTTGGTCCCTCAGATTATTCTCTGCCGAAGTCGGGCTGCGATTTTGAAAGTGAGGGGTTTGTCTTTGGATGATTCTGAGACTTAGAGTCGGCTCAAATCGATCGATAGTGTTCTGTTGTGCGGGCAGGATCTGGCTGATACCGAGTGAACTATCAGAAAGTGGAGATTGGCTGGCTGCGCCTAGTCTGGGTGATTCCACAGCAGCGCCATCAGCTGGAACGCTGGCGCCTGCCATATTACCGGGGAATGTGCCTTCGCCTCCAAGCCCGCCACCAGCAAGGCCACCCAGCCAGCCGATGCCCGAAAAGCCCCGCACGGCGCCCGATGGCGTGCGGAAAGCACCACTCTCCAGGGATATCGGCGTCCGTTCGTCGCTGGCATCCGGTTTGATTCCTGTGTGATGGAAAAACAGTCCGGCTGTTGAGTAGACGCGCCGCTGAATGGCTTCTCGAGCATCCTCTTCGGTCGTGATGACGATGGCCTCGTGACGGATGGTCCAGGTTAAGTTGTGCTCAGCCAGGAGTTCATCGAGTGCGGCATCGCCAGGCAGATCACGGAAGTCACCAATCACTGGTGTATCTTCTGTAATGCCAGCAGCCTCCAAAACTGGTTTGTCGAGCAGGATCGGAATCTTCAACGTTGCTGCGATCTTACTGGCGACAACCTTCAATGGCTCCTCATTAAACGTCCCGCTGATCTCTGTATTGAGGCGAGATTCAATCCGCTTACGGCTGGCTTCGCGGGCTTCGAACAAGGGGCTCGAGAGTCGTTCAATTGCGGGCAGTGAATCGTCGCAAATCAGATCCGCGACCGGATAGATGCGAGTGATCGGCTTCATTGAGTGGGCGAGAGGCGTAAAGCAAATGGCATGTCGCTCATCGATATACTGGATGTTATGGAGCCTCAGTGCATGCGCCAGGATACTTTCGAGGCTCATGCCGCTCAGGCCTTCAAGGTCGAGTGGCGTGTCAGTGGTAATACCAGCGGATTCCAGCTGCATTCTGTCGAGCCGAAAGCGAACTCCGGTTTCCTCGGAAAGCCAGGTCGCAAACTCCCCGAGCCGAAGCTGGTTCGCTGGCAGTTGATAACGTTTCAGCAGCGTTTCGTAGTGCGGATTGCGCTCGACATATTCTGCGTTAGGCCGCGTGTCTGTAATTGGTAGTAAGAGCAGACTGGGGCCTGCCTTCGAGATTGATCGATCAAACAGCCGCCGTTCATCTCCGAGTTGCCGCCAGCTTTGCTCTTGAGCAAAGTGATCTCGTAGACGCTTTGCGGCGGCGTTAAACGCAGTCAGGTCAAAGTCCCGGAGGCGGGCCGGCGTTTCAATGAGTCGCTTCTGCGCTGTTTCAAAGTCCTGTTGATCAAGAGCTGCCAGAATGAGCTTGAGCTGTTCTGCCGCGAATCGTTTCTCTTGTGCGCGTCTAGCGTTCTCACTTTCGCGCCGTGCTTCCTCAGCGCGCGCGAGTGCAGCTTTCGAAGATTCTGTCCGGCCAGTGACGGGCTCAGAAGCGACGGACCCGCGCGGTTCCCAGTAACGCCGCCGAGCAGCTCGCGGGATCCCCCAACGCGCATAGTCGGCTTCGCTTTCGAGAACCAGAAACGCCGTGTGCGGAGACATCAGGCTCCACTCCTGGCACAGCTCGACAATCTGAGAGCGTACGGTGGAGCCAGGGCTTGGATGAGCCTCCAACTGCTGCTTGAGTCGGCGTTGAGCCCACCATCTGCCGATAAAGACATCGCCAACATCGCTCAGGACGATCTGAGGCCGAACTTCGAACTTCATACCTTCCACCATCAGCGAGGCCGTCAGCGCGGGACCCTTGGCGCGGAGTCCGACAATCTGCAGTTCCTGACCCACCGGCCAGGCGGCATCGACGTAGAGATCGGTCGACTTCGTCCCCGAAGCGACTGCGTTCTCGACTCGGGCGGCACGAGGGAACCCGGCACGAACCCAGTTGATCGCATCGCGCTGCGCATGCTGCCCGCTGGTGAGCGTGAAGAGGCGTCCTCCAGTCTCTTTGACGCCTTGTGCCAGCCAGGTCGCGTCGGCCGAATCAGCGGTCAGCACGGCGGCAACGAGCTTGCCCTTAATGCCAAATGACTCGTCGCGGAACAGATCCAGCTGCTGCGTCCCACTGGTCAGTCCGTCGCCAATGTAGAGCAGCACTTGCCGTCGTCCGACGGCCGGGTTACCCATGTGCTGAACAGCTTCCAGGAAGGTGGTGTCCAGGCTGCTGGATCCCAGCGGAAATTCTGTGTCCAACTGCTTGAGAGCATGCTGCAGCGGTTCGGAGTGCCCGCCAAGTATCCAGTCCGACGTTATCGGCCGGAACGCAGCATCGACACAGCCGAGCTGGAGGCGATCTTGAGGGCGAAGTCGCTCTGCTATGCCACGCGCCACTTTGGCTGCAACGGGCAGATTATTGATACTGCCCGAGGTATCTACGAGCACCATCACATCCGCAGGCTCAGGCTCTTGCGCCTGCAATGGATTCATGCTGGCGGGTATAGTAATCGCATAATACTGGCCCGTCGCATCAGACTTCTCTGATTGTGCAACTTCATAGACTCGGGCCAACGGTGGTGACTCGGCCTGCAACTGGTAGCTGACCGATAAATGCGTGGGCGGCTGCACGAACTGAGCTGCGGCATGAAAGGTAGCTCCGCCGTCCGGTCGACGCTCGATCTTCAATTTCGGCAGATTCGGGATCTTCAACGTCTGAAGATCGAACGGTGCTGCCACGCGACCGGTGATCTGAAAGTCGGCGATCGGCTTGAGATCATTCAACATCGGTAGAGAAAACTCATAACTGCCCCGGTCCTCAACCAGAGGCACGGTGAAGTCGAGCAGGATGCGCTTGGTATCATGAGCAAAGATCGGGAACACTCGCATCCGAAACAGGTTGCTACCGAGTTGCTCCAGAATGGCCGGGTCTCGGCGAGCTGAGACGATCGATTGATACACACTCGCCGCACGCGCACGGTCAATCAGTTCGCCTTCAATCAATTGTGCCGGAGTGACATACATCGCGAATCGACTGACGGCCGCATTCTCCGGGAGATTGAAGACAAAGATGCCTTCTTGCACGACGTTATAAGGATTGAGAAACGACTGATCGATCTGTACCAGTGCGACCGGCGGCTGCAGCACCACATTCACGTGATAGCGGTCTATACCCAGTCGCACGAAATTGCCCGCCTGCGGATCGCGAGCGATCAACTGCCCGAGTCCAGGCATGGGCTGCAACGACGGATCAGGCGTTGCGACTCCCGCAGCGCCTGATTGCGCGAATGCTGTTCCCTGCCATCCCAGCGCGAGCCAGCACGCAACGAACAACAATCGGTGGGCGTGTTTCATGACATCATCTCCCGAATCGTTACGAGGCAAAGCGATAGGGACGCTCAGGCGACTTGTTGCGGGTATCAGAAGAAGCCGCCACCTCCGCCACCTTGTGGGCGATTGCCGTTGGGATCCACGCGACGTTCGGACGAATTCGTCCTGATGCGTCTGGCTTCGGCCTGGCGATCGAGATTCTCCAAGGCTCGAACCAGCTCCGCCGTGGATTGCTCGTTGAATTGATGACGTCGCTGCAACAAGGGGTACGCGTAGTTCACGATGTCGGAATCATGTCCACGCAGGTGGTTGATGACCCAGGATGGTTCGGCAAACAACTCTTCCTCATGCTCTTCCTTGGCGAGTTCTTTCACAAGCTGGATGCGCTCGGCATCGTCCTCGGAATTATCAGCCTGCAACTTTCGCAGTTGTAGAGAGAGCGTTCGCGACTTCGCGTGCTGGACGAGTTGCTTCCAGCTCGCCGGGTCAGGGCTTTCGTCCCGGATCGCAATCAGGTAACCGTCCCGTTGCTGATCGTCTTCTGGCAGGACATCCGTAGCTTCCACCAAAGATTTCCAGCGCTTGATACCCTTTTGCGCATCAGCTCTTTGAACCAGTAACGCCGATCGCTGCCGACTCGAAAGAGCCGGGTCCGCAATTAATTCATTCAGCAGTTGCTCTGCTTCAGCCGCGTGACCGCTGGAACCCAAAGCTCGCCCAACGCGGGCCTGCCAGAGCCAGCCGTCTGGACCGCGCGGCAGCCCTGTTGCAAGAGCGAGGGCTTTGTTGGCGTCCAGGGGTGCGACCAGTTCAATTCGTCGCAGCAGCAGTACCGGTGCCGCCAAGTCCGTCTTGGCTTCAACTGGACTCTGTTTGTCGCGCTCGGAGGCACGCTCGAGATACTTCAGCCCCAACGCTGGCTGACCAGCCAGCAGAGCCTGATCGCACAGGTGCGATGCAATGGCCTGAGGCATGGTATCAATGGGCTGCTTTGAGAAAAGTTGCAGCACTCCAGCGTGGCCAAAGGACGTGAACCGGTATCCGTCAACCTGTCTGATCAGTCCCGCGTGTCCACTTTTGGCCACGATCTCCAGCGCCGCACGTTGCCTGTCGGTCGGCTGCTTCTCTTTGGGCAAATACCGCTCGTCGATCCACGCTTGCAACAGACTGAGAAGTGGTTGTGCTGGCTGCTGCTTGAGTAGTTCGGCCAACAACTGCTGAGCTGCAGCGACATCGTTTGCCTGCAGCAAAGTGTGCAGTTTCTCCAGGGGAGAACTACCTTTGAAGGTCGCGTCCGCGATGAACCAGGAGCCCCATCCGGAACGCAGTTCGGCAACAGCGGGCGTCTGAGTTGAATTCAGTAGTTCCCATTCTTCCGCTGGAACGGGCTTCTGGTCCTTCTGAGTACTCGCTCGTTGAGCAACCACTGAGCCGGGCTTGATCTGCAACGTGTAACGCAGTTCGCCACGGACGAAGGTATGCCACTCGGTTGGCAATCCTGAGGTTTTATCAAAGGTCGCCAGAATGTGAGTATCAGCCACATCGGGTGCCTGCAGTTTCAGAGTGCAACTGGTGTCGTTCTCGGATTCTTTCGTAATGACGAACAAGTCGGCCAGTTCCGCGTTTGACCGATGCGGCAGCCAGGGCATTTCGGTATCAATGCTTTGACGGGCGACATCACCCCAATAATTGATCTCGACAAGGCCCACCTCTGGATATCCCGCGGCAGCCACTGTGCCTTCGGCTCGCAAGATCCGCTGAGGTTTTTGAAACTCGAGACGAGCGCCCGATCGAGCAATTTCAATCTGCTGCGTTCCGACCGAAGAATGATAGCGCCAGGATTGCCGGAAGTCGGCAGGCACTTTGCGGACGGACAGCAGCTTTTCTTCAAGAGCGTCCTGACGCAGCGCGGTGTCAGACTTGAGCGGCGCATCCGGTTTCGACACCGGCCAGGATGTCATCGCAATCTTCGGAAGCTGAGACCACGCGACGCCAATATCCTTCGACGGATTCTGCTGCCGGCCGAACGCCGCGAGATATTTCGCGCGGCGCAATTGTACCAGCACATTCTCGATATCGCGGTGGGCTCTCGGCGTCTGGCGGATGACCAATGACAGGGCCGGTTCATGTGATGTGATCTCACCGTTTCCGTCGCCGTTCCTTTCCCACCCGCCGGAAGTCTCCTCCATGATGAGTCGCATGAGATCACTAATACCCTCTTGATGCTCTTCTTCAGATGCCATCCGTACGGGTGTCATCTCGGGTATCGCGGGCTGCATCTGCAGGCCCTCAAAGAGTTGAGCAATCTTCTGGTGCTCAATTCTCGTTTGTCGGATCGCCGCGGAGTTCGAGGCTCGGTGCGTCGTGATGCATCCGCTGCCCGTCCCCGTCGACTCCCAATTATCTGAAATTGCCATCACCGTCTGAAGCAACGCCCCCTCCGATGGCAACAAGTCAGGATAGAAAAGGGGCCGCACATCTGCGTCGACGTCGGGGTCACTCTCCTGCACGACGGTATTAGCTGAAATTTGAACGGTCGGCGGAGCGATGATACCAATATCGAGAGTTTCTTCGGTTGCTGGTGCTGGCTCTGCAGGCGGCGCTCCAGTTCCTCCGCTGACGCCGCCCAGAGCACCACCGAATCCTCCGCCACCACCGCCAAATCCTCCTCCGCCCAAGCCTCCACCACCGAATCCGCCCCAGCCGAAGTCAAAGAAGCCAAAGTTTCTCCTCCAATCCGGCTTGGTGTGCGCGTGATGAGCAAGCAGACCGTCTAATGAATAGACGCGGGTTTCCATGTGATTCGCCGATTGCTCGACCGTAGTAATCAGCACTCCTTGATCTTTAATCAGCCAGGTGAGGTTATGCGGCCGCAGTATCTCGTCCAGTATAACTTCCGCACGCACGCTTCTCACCGTCTCGGTCACTGGAGTGTCCGCTGTAATTCCCCCTGCTTCCAAGACCTGCAAGTCGAGTCGAATCGGGATCTCGAGACGTTCCGACAGATAATTCGCAGCCGCCGAGAAAGGTTGCTCCACGAAGCTCACATCCAGTCGATTTTTGAGCGTCTTTTCGATGTGCTGACGTGCGTCATTCGCTGAGTCGAATAGTGGATTGGAAAGCCTTTCAATGGAGGGAAGCTCATTTGCCCGAATTAGGTCCGAAACAGGATAGATCTTGGTAACAAGTCGATTTGCAAGTTCTTCGACTGTTGAGATGCGGATGAAGCCGGGTTCGTCTGCATAATCCAGATTGTGCGGCCGTAAAGCGTGAGACAACGCGCTGGCGACAGTTACGCCGACTAACGATTCCGTATTCACTGGCGTATCAAGCGTTATGCCGGCGGCTTCCAGGATTTCCCGATCAACTTTCAGATTGACGCCGGATTTCAGCGAAAGCTCACGAACGAAGTTACCCAATGCTGGTTCGCCTTCCGTCAGGTCGACTCGTTTTGTTAGCTGCTTATAGTGCGGATTGCGATTTACGAACTCGGTACCCGGCTGAGCAGAAATAATTGGCAGCAGGAATGATGGCGAATTGCCGGAGTTTGCGATGGAGCGATCAAACAACCGCCGTTGATCACCCATCTTTTCCCAGTCGCCGTCCCACGTAAGCCGCTCACGCACCTGACGGGCGATGGCGTTGAACGCACCTTTGCTGACATCGCGAATCTCTGGCGGAGTCTGCTGCAGGATTTGATAAGCCGCCCGGTCCTGCTTCCGATCCAAGGCCATCTGGATGGCACTCAGCCGGCTCTTCGCCATGCGCGCCTGCTGCTGTTCTAAACGCCGGGCGCTGACGACAGCGTCAGACGCCGCCGGGATCGCCGATTCAAAACGAGCGGTGGGTTCTGCGATCACGGCGCCTGGGGGAGTCCAGTAACGGCGCCGCAAGGCTCGGGGAATGTTCCAGCGGACGTAGTCGGCTTCTGTTTCCAGGACGAGGAAGGCCGTGTACGGGGACATCAGGCTCCATTCCTGGCACAGCCGGGTGATGTTCTGAGACTGGATCAAGTTGCTTGTTTTGAGTGGATCCAGCATCTTCTGCAGTTTGCGCTGAGCCCATTGGCGGCCGGTGAAGACATCGTCGGCATCAGGCGGGCTGACTTCGGGTTTGATCTCGATTCTCTGTCCGGCAACTTTGAGGACCGCTGTCAGCGCTGGCTGTCGCGGACGAGTGCCCACGATCTGCAGATCTCGTCCCACGGGCCAACTGGCATCGACAAAGAGGTCTTCGCTCCACACGCGTTCAACCTCGGCGCCTTCGACTGAGGACGCGGCAGGGAAGCCATCTTTCACCCAGGAAATCAAGTCTCTCTGCACATGCTGGCCCTCCAGCAGCGCGAATGTACGACCGCCGGTCGCCAGACTACCGGAGCGTATCCAATGGGTCTCTCCCTGGTTGGAAGTCAGCACGCTGGTGAAGGGAATGCCTGACTCGCGGAAGGATTCCTTCCAGAACTCAAACATATTGCCACTGCTCAGATTGGGCAGTCCGTCACCCACGTAGATGATCGACTGCCGTCGCCCCTCCGTCTTTCCCATGTGGCGGGCAGCTTCCGAAATACTCGCGTCGAGGTTGCTGGCTCCCAGAGCAAACTCGGCATCAAGCTGCTTCAAAGCGTGCTGGAATTGGTCGCTCGTGCCTGTCTGCCAAGCCTTCGTCAGCGGTCGGAACGCCGCATCGACGCAGCCCAGTTGAATGCGATCGGTCGGGCGAAGCCGTTGAGCAATTCCGCGCACGACCTTCGCTGCCACGGGCAGGTTGTCGATACTGCCTGAGGTGTCCACGAGGACCATCACATCCGTCGGGCCGGACGGCTGGTTGCCCGCCGGGTTCAACCGCGCGGGTACTGTCAGAACGAAGTATTCTTCCGTGACATCAGGAGTTCCCGCCGACTTCGTCTGATAGATCCGCGCGGTGGGAGGCTGATCTTTGGGCTGCTCATAGCCGATCAAGAGATTCGCCGGCGGTTGCACTTTTTGCCCGGCGGCGTGAAAGACCACCGCGCCATCCGGGCGTCGCTCGGTCTTCAGATCGGGCAGGTTCGGGATTTTTAGACTCTCAACCGCAAGCGGTGCCGCAATTCGCCCCGTGACCTGGAAGTCGCTGATGGCTTGCTTGTCGTTCAGCATGGGTAGAGAGAAGTCATATCGTCCACGGTCAGCAATGAGCGGGACCGTGAAGTCCAGCAGGATTCGCTTGGTATCTTTGGCGAAGATCGGAAAGACCCGCATGCGGAACAGGTTCGTTCCCAGTTGCTCCAGAATCGCGGGATCTTTTCGACCGCGGACGATGGTTTCATAAACCTGCGAAGCGCGCGAGCGGTCGATCAACTCGCCTTCGATCAGGCTGTCCGGGGTCACATACATCGCAAACCGGCTGACGGCAGCGCCCTCAGGCAGGTTGAAGACGAAGGTTCCCTCCTGATCCATGTTGTAGGGATTGAGGAACGACTGATCGATTTGCACCAAGGCGACCGGTGGCTGCAGCACGACATTGACGTGATAGCGCTCAATGCCCAGTCGCACCGGACTGTTGGCCTGAGGATCTCGCGCGATGAGCTGTCCCAAGCCCGTCACCGGCTGGACTTCAGCGGCTTCCTCAGGCTGCGGCGCCTGCGCCGTCACAATGTTCTGCCAGCCGAGCGTCAGCCAGCACATGCCCATCAGGAACCAGTTGGCCAGTTTCATAAGACTCACTCCTGTGGGCCGGGCGCCGGCCGCTGGGGACTCTGAGTTGCTGGGCAAAGCTTGGGACGCTGTTTGTTCAGTCAGTATCACATGGCCGGACTCAGTTTGTCCAAGAACGAACTGCTGATTTCGACCGTGGAAAAATCACTTTGTTTCAGCAGTGTGGCGGAATTAACCACGAGGTTCGGAGGACGGACCGCTGAAATCCTGATTCTGAAGCAATAAGCTCCGACATCAGAAATTCTTGAGATTGTGTTCGCTGTGTCACTCGTTCCTTGCGGAGCTGCTATGCGTTCTGACAACCGTCGCTTTGACGAACTGCGTCCGATTGAAATTGTGCGGGGATTTACGGGGTCTGCTCCGGGGAGCGTGCTGATTAA
The DNA here is from genome assembly GCA_964386705.1 of uncultured Planctomycetaceae bacterium. GTDB lineage: Bacteria > Planctomycetota > Planctomycetia > Planctomycetales > Planctomycetaceae > AM-0621. The sequence goes on along the minus strand of CAYLTY010000045.1, from coordinate 6,602 downwards.
GGCCGGTCGCACGACCGTGCTGTGCACCGCGAGCATCGATGAAGGTGTACCGCCGTGGAAGATGCGCGACCCGAATCCGACCGGCTGGGTCACGGCCGAATACAACATGTTGCCCGGCAGTACCGCTCCGCGCAAGCAGCGGGAACGCAGCAAGGTGGATGGGCGCACGAATGAGATTCAGCGACTCATCGGCCGCAGTCTGCGAGCGATCATCGACTTTCAGGCACTCGGCCCGCGCACTGTGACCATCGACTGTGACGTGCTGGAAGCCGACGGTGGCACTCGCACTCTGAGTATCACCGGGGGCTACATTGCTCTGGCCGATGCCCTGAACTCCATCAAGAGCTTGCTGCCGACAGACAAGCCAGTGCTGAAGGCGAACGTCGCTGCGGTTAGCGTTGGAGTCTTCAAGGGCGAGGTACTGTTGGACCTCTGCTACGTGGAAGACAGTCAGGCGGAAGTCGATATGAACGTGGTCATGACCAGTGCTGGCGAGTTCGTCGAGCTGCAGGGCACCGCTGAGCAGCAGACCTTCAATCGCGACCTGCTCAACCGACAGGTGGACCTGGCGGAACTCGGCATCCGCAAGCTGGTCGACCTGCAGAACCGTGCTCTCGGCCGGTAGAGGCTTTTAGCCGAGGAACTGCGTCAGAAGATTTTGAAACGCTGAGAACGCAGAGGTGACGGAGGCCGGATTCGGTACTCCGTGGTCGCTTTGAGCATCGGACCGGTCGGTGCTCAAAGGGTGGAGTGTTGACTCACGATGCGGCACAGCCGCGCCAGGATGCTTGGATTATGGATTTAGGCTTACGCGGTCAGGTGGCGGTGATTACGGGCGGGGCGAGTGGCATTGGCCGGGCGATTGCTGAGGCGTTTGCGGCAGAAGGCTCGCGGGTAGTGCTGTGGGATCTCTCGCCGAAGACGCTCGAAGTGGCGGCGGAGATCGCCAGTCAGGCTGGCGTCGAAACGCTGGGCTGCGTGGTGGACATCACTCGCACCGAGAGCGTGCAGGCGGGGCTGCAGCAGACTCAGAGCAAGTTTGGCGGCGTGGATCACGTTGCTCATGCGGCGGCGATTGGGTCAGGTAAGTTCGGGTTTCCGTTCACGAATCTCAGTCCGCAGGATTGGCCGCGAGTTATGGAAGTGAACGTCATGGGCATGGTCCACGTGGCGCATGCGGTCGCTCCGCTGATGATGGAGCGCCGGTCCGGCACGATGGCGTTCATTTCGTCCGTGGCGGGACAGATCGGTTCGCCGACCGATCCGCCTTATTCGGCGTCGAAGGCGGCGAACATCAACTTTGCCCAATGCATGGCGAAAGATCTGGCGGCGTACGATGTTCGAGTGAACACAGTTTGTCCGGGGATGGTGCAAACTCCCCTCAATCGAGGCGTCTGGAAGGCATGGCACGACCAGCAGCCCCCGGAAAAACAGCTCGATTACGAGACTTGGGCGGGTGACAAGGTCAAGAAGGTCGTTCCGCTGGGAAGGTGGCAAGAACCTGCCGATATTGCTGACATGGTGGTATTTCTGGCCTCGCGGCGAGCCCGGCAGGTGACCGGTCAGACCATCAATGTCGATGGTGGCTTCGTCATGCACTGGTAAGGTGGAAGTCGCCGGAATGCGGGGAGCGGACCGGTAGATACCGCACCTGCGGCTCGCTAGAATCCGCCACGAATTGGCATATACGTTCAGGAAACATGAGTAAGCACAATGGCTAAAAGCCCGTCCAACCCAGGCGACGATTCCTGGGAAGATCTCGCGAAAGAGCTGTTCGGGATTGAAGTTCCGCACAGCGAGGACAACGAACCGTTCGACGTGATCGACGCGTCGTCCTTCGACCCGGTTCCGCCGGACGAGCCGGTGGATGTTGAACCGGCTCCAGAGCCTGTCGTGACGGCGACCGAAGAGCCGGCGGACGAGGACGTCGACATCATTTTCGGCGAGGAAGAAGAGGAACTGCCTCCGACTCCGCCGCGTGCCGCCAAGCCTGAAAAGAAGAAGCCCGCAAAACCCGAATTTGCTCCTGCCGACGAGCCCGTCGCGGAAGAGCGACCTGCTCCGAGGGCTGAAGAAGCCAGGAAGCCCGAGCCGCCGAAGGACAAAGAAGACGGTTTCTGGGACGCGCTGGAAGACTGGGACTGGAGCTGGAACGACGACAGCTCAGAGAAGTCCGGTCGCGGGAAGGATCGCCGGGATCGTGGCGGACGCGATTCGCGTCGCGAAGAACCTCGCCGACGTGAGGAGCCTGCCCGCGAAGAAGCCCCGCGAGCGGAAGCTCGTCCGGAGCGCGAAGAACCTGCTCGCGAACGTCCGCAGCGCGGCGAGCGTGATCGCGGCGGTCGCGGAGACCGTCCGCGCGAGGATCGTCCGCGTCAGGAACGCGTGCGTGATGAGGCTCCAGCCCGTGAAGAACGTCGCCGCGAAGCGCGACCGGAACGAACCGAAGCCGCTGCGGAATCTCGAGCGCCGGCTGGTGAAGCTCGCCGCGAAGGTCGAGGACCGCAGAAGCGACCAGCCCGTCCTCCGCGTGAAGAGAGCTTTGAGTTTGAGTTCGCGGACGAAGAGGTTGAAGTCGACGAAGTTGAGAGCGTCGAAGCTGCTCCGCCGCGTCGTGAAGAACGACGTCCACCGAGGCGCGGGCGTGATGAAGAAGCTCCGCGAAGCCGGGATGCTCGTCGTGAAGAGCCGCTGCCTGAGCCGGTTGACGAAGACGCTGAGGTTGATGCGGACGTAGACGGCGAAGAAGAGAACGAGGACGACGATCGTCCACGTCGCCGCCGTCGTCGCGGGCGTGGTCGCGGGCGTCGCAGTCGCAGCGAAGACGTGGCGCACGATGAGGAAGAAGTCGTCGCCGATTCCGCAGATGAAGACGATGACTTCGGCGACGAAGTTTCTGCGGAGCCCGACGCCGATCTGCAGGACGAAGAGGAAGAAGAACGCCCGGCGCGTCGCGGACGTAGCCGTCGCGGTCGCCGCCGTCCAACGAGCGATGAACCTGCTGCTGAATTTGCGGAAGGTGACAGCGAAGGGCGCGCCCCGCGTGAGCGTCCGGCACGAGCACCGCGAGTCGAAGCTCAGGCTGATGAGGACGAAGATGATGAATTCGGGTTGGACGAAGATCGTCCCGTCCGTGCGCCCTCGCAGTCGCGCATCGAGCAGGCATTGGCCCGTTGGGGTGAGATCCCGACCTGGCAGGAAGCGATTGGCTACCTGCTGAAGTCGTCCAGCCGCGAAGGTGGCGGAGATCGTGGTTCTCGTGACTACGGCAACCGCCCGCCGCGCGATCGCGACAGCCAGCGCGGTTCCAGTGATCGCAGCCGTGACGGTGGTGACCGAGCCCCACGCGGCGACAGTGAACGCGCTCCACGCAGTGACAGTGAACGCGCTCCACGCAGTGACAGCGAACGCGCTCCACGCAGTGACAGCGAACGCGCTCCACGTGGCGACAGCGAACGCGCCCCACGCAGTGAGGACGACGACCGACCTCGCAGCGGCGGCGAGCGTGCTCCTGCTCCGCGTTCCGAGGGTGATCGACCGGATGACGAAGATCGCGGCAGCCGACCACGCCGTCGTCGTGGTGGCGGCGGACGTCATCGTTCTGGCGGTCCCCGCTCCGGCGAATCCAGCCGCGACGAATAGTATTCGTTGAACAGCAAGACCATTAGAAAAGGCCGGTACATCAATTGATGTACCGGCCTTTTTTGTCGCTGACCGCTCCGCGGTCAGAGCGGCTTTTGGAAGCAAACCAATTCAAAACATCCCGTTCTGATTGCGGAGAGTTTGTGATTTTTTCGCCACCGACCTTGCGTCGGTGGCGTGAAAAACTCACAGCCTCGGAGCAATCAGCGACTATGGTTACTGGGACTGCTCGACGAGCCCGATCAGGTACTTGCCGTAGCTGCTGTTCTTCATGGGGGAGGCGAGTCGCAGGACCTGTTCGGCGTCGATGTATCCCATGCGCCAGACGATCTCCTCCAAACAGGCAATCTTCAGGCCTTGCCGGGCTTCCAGCACGCTGACGAACGTCGCGGCTTCAACGAGCGATTCGTGAGTGCCGGTATCCAGCCACGCGGTGCCGCGGCCCCAGACTTCAACACTCAGCTTGCCGCGGTTGAGGTATTCGCGATTCACGTCCGTGATTTCGAGTTCGCCTCGCGGTGATGGTTTTAGTTGCTTCGCGATGTCCACGACGTCTTTGTCGTAGAAGTACAAACCGGTTACCGCATAGTTCGACTTCGGTTGTTTCGGCTTCTCCTCAATGTCGGTTGGTCGCCCTTCTTTGTCCAGCACGACCACGCCGTAACGCTCGGGGTCTCGGACGTGATAGGCGAAGACCGTCGCACCGTCACGCTGCTGGTTGGCGTCCTGCAGGTTCTTGCTGAGGCTCTGGCCGTAGAAAATGTTGTCGCCCAGCACGAGGCTCGACAGGTGGCCGCTGACGAACTTCTCACCGATCAGAAACGCTTGAGCCAGACCGCCGGGATTAGGTTGCTCGGCGTACTCGAACGAGATGCCGAATTGCTTCCCGTCACCCAGCAGACGTCGATACAGCGGCAGATCGTGCGGCGTGCTGATAACGAGAATCTCGCGAATGCCCGCCAGCAGCAGCGTCGACAGCGGGTAGTAGACCATCGGCTTGTCGTAGACGGGCAGCAGTTGCTTACTGACGACCATTGTCGCCGGGTGCAGCCGCGTCCCAGACCCGCCCGCCAGGATGATGCCTTTACGTTGAGCCGCGTCGCTGGACACCGCATCCATCTCGTGTCTCCGTACTGGTTGATGATCCGATTTCGAGGCTCAAACTTCGCAGTGGCTGGAACCCCTCATCCGGCCTGCGACCACCTTCTCCCCTTTGGAAGGGGCGAAGGCAATGGTGAGAGGAGTGAATTCAAATCGCTACGAAACTACGAGTGGGCGCTGCGTTCCTGCTCGAGTTTCGTCCGGAGCAGCGTTGCACGCGCGACGTTGCGTTCGGATGAATTGAGCGTCGCGCCTTTGGCCTTCTGCAGATGCGCCGGTTGAATTTGAACGAACAACTGGTTGAGAGCCGGTAACCCCACATCCGTGATGAGTCCCAGGTTCACGCCGAGTCGCACGCTCGACAGCAGGTGCATGGTCTCTTCGGAGCTGATGGTCTGAGCGCTGCGCAGGGTCCCGGCCGCGCGAGCGATCGAGTCGTGCAGTTCGGGTTGCTTGCTATCCATCAGGGCCGTGCGAGCTTTGCGTTCGAAGCCCAGCACGACCGGAATGACTTCGCGGACCTTGTCGATGATCTGCGTCTCGGTCATGCCCAGCGTGTACTGGTTCGAGATCTGGTAGAAGTCGCCCATCGCCTGGCTGCCTTCACCATACAAGCCGCGCACGGCGACATTGATCTTCTGCAGGCCGTGAAACACCTTCTGGATTTCGCGAGTCAGCACCAGCGCCGGGAGATGCACCATGACGCTGGCACGGATGCCCGTACCGCAGTTGGTCGGGCACGCGGTCAGGTATCCAAAAGCTTCGTCATAGGCGTAGGCCACTCGATCACCGATGGCCGTATCGAGCCGGTCGATCTCATCCCAGCAACTGTCAAAGGCCAGGCCGCTGCGGAGCACCTGCAAACGCAGATGGTCCTCTTCGTTGACCATGACCGCGACATCTTCGCTGCGCGAGACGGCAACTCCGCGGGCTCCGGTGCCTTCGGAGTGCTCGCGGCTGATGAGTTGTCGTTCCAGCAGGAACTGGCGTTCGATTTCATCGAGGCTGGCGACGTTGATGTACGACAGCGGTTTGGGGAGCGGTAGATCCGACAGGACATCGCGCAGTTGCTTTTCGATGCGCGCTTTGGTGCTGTCGTCGGCTTTGCTGGCGAACGGGAATTCAGCGAGGTTGCGCGCGAGTCGAATGCGCGTCGAGATGACCACGTCTGATTCTGGTCCGGTCCCACGCAACCACTCGCTGTCATTCTGCGTGAGGCTATTGAGGTCCAAGGTCCTTCTCCGAAAGTTGCGATTCAAGCGAGTGGATTTCGTCGCGCAGCTTAGCTGCCGACTCGTACTTCTCCTCGTCGATGGCGGCCTTCAACTGGCTCTTCAAACGCACGAGTTGATGCTGCAGATCTTGCCGTTGCGGTGAGACTGCAACCTGCCGGGGCGTTTTGCCCACATGCTGCGTCTGGCCGTGAATGTTCTCCAGCAGCGGGAGCAATTCATTACGAAATGCCACGTAATCGTGCGGGCAACCCAGTCGGCCTTGCTTGCGGAATTCGCGAAACGTGATGCCGCAATTCGGGCAGACGGGATCTTCGGCGTCGTCGAGGGCCTCAGACGCGTCTTCGAGCTTGTCGAATTCGAACTCGGACGACGAATCGTCGTTGGTGTCCGCCTGTTGGAGATAGTCCTTTGCGCAGGTCTCACACAAATGGACTTCAGTGGCCTCACCCTTACGAATTTCCGTGATATGCAATGTTGCTGGCTTCGAGCAGCGACGAACTCGAGATGAAGCTGGCTCGGGCCAGGGACAAGATCACGCTCCCGCTCACCGGCTCCGCCACCAGCCGCAAGATTCCCGAGGACGTGTTCGCGACCGGTCGAGAAAAGATTGTCGCGGACATGCTC
>CAYLTY010000044.1:0-43330 GCA_964386705.1 uncultured Planctomycetaceae bacterium | reverse complement strand
CGACGAACGCCGAGAGCCTGAACTCTCGGCGTCGTGCGTTAACCGGGTGGTCGGCGGGAATTCCGCAAACCGAACGATCTCCTCCGCTAGGACTCGAACCTAGGACCCAGCGATTAACAGTCGCTTGCGAACGGGGGTGAACTGGTCCGTAATGGATTTAACGGATTTACACGAAGATTCATTGCAAGTTGTTGAGGCGCCGGGGGTTGCTTTGGCGGGGTTGCCTCAACCCTACTACGAGGCGGACGGCATCACGCTTTTTTGTGGTGACTCGCTGAACTTGCTCCGGGAATTCGATTCAGAGGTGGCGGATGCTTTCATCACCGACCCGCCTTACTCGTCGGGTGGGATGACTCGCAGCGACCGCGCTGGGAACCCGACGAAGAAGTATGTCCAGACCGGCACAGAGAAGGCTCGGCCTTCGTTCAGCGGGGACAATCGCGACGGACGCGGGTGGCTCGTGTGGTGTGGGCTGTGGCTGTCGGAGTGTCTGAGGATCACTCGCGAATCTGGCTACGCGCTGACCTTCACCGATTGGCGAATGTTGCCGCTCTCGACGGACGCTCTGCAGGTGGGCGGCTGGGTGTGGCGCGGGATTGTTCCCTGGGACAAGACAGAGGGATCCCGGGCTCCGCACACGGGCTACTTCCGACATCAATGCGAATTCGTGACGTGGGGAACTCGCGGCGTGTCGATCCCGGCCGAACACGGCGGTCCATGGCCCGGCTGTTTCCGGTACCCGGTCCTGCAGGCCGACAAGTTCCACATCACCGGCAAGCCAACGGGGCTGATGCGTCAACTGGTGCAATGCGTTCCACCCGGCGGGTTGCTGATCGACCCGTTCGCAGGATCGGGAACGACGCTGGTGGCGGCGCGGCTGGAAGGGCGGCGCGCGATCGGGATTGAACAGAGTGAGGAGTACTGCGCGGAAGCGGTTCGGCGGCTGAAGCAAGGGTTGCTGGCGTTGTGATGGGACTCAGGGGACCTAAGGGACGGAAGGTGGGGGATGATCAGTATGGATGGTTCAATCGCAGAAGTCAGGAAGGGACCGAAGAAGCGGACTCAGGCGCGGTGTCTGCCTTGGTTCGGGGCGGATACTTCGGTGGCGGAGCACTACGCGGAGGAGCTCCGCGGGTGTCGTCACGTGACGATTCCGTTTGCCGGCGGGCTGTCGATTGTGAAGTGGATCATTGAGGAAGGCTCGGCGCAGGAGATTGTCTGCAATGACCTGCATCACCACGCGATCAATCTCTATCGCGTGTTGTCGCGGCCGGGACCGCGCGCGGAGTTTCTCGACGCGCTGGAGTGGTGTCCGTTTCACGAAGACGTGTTACACGAATCGCGCTTCGTTCTGTCTGCGGCCGGAGAGTCGTTCGCTCAACTGGTGCGGTCTCCGTCCAACGGCTACTCGGTGATGAACGCGGTGGCCTACTGGGTCTCGGCCTGGATGGGTCGCGGCGGCAAGTGTGGCACGTCAGGCGAAGTTAAAGGCGACCTGCCCATTCGCTGGAACGCAAACGGCGGGGCTTCTCCGAAGCGATGGGCGTCGTCGCTGGATTCTGTCCGTGACATGTGGGGCGCTATCTGTGAGCGTTGCAGCTTCCTCTGCGACGATGCGTTTTCATTGATCGACAGCGCTCTCGAAGCGGACAAGAAACGCGGCATACCCGACGCGAACGATTGCGGGCTGTATCTGGACCCTCCGTGGGTCGTCGCTGGTGGAGACTACCTCCACAAGTTCAAACGCGATGACCACATCAAGCTGGCTGCGAAGCTGCTCCAGCTTGAACGCACGGTGATCGTGTTGCGGTATGGGGACGACGAACTGATCCGCGAGCTGTACCCGGAAGACCGTTGGCACATCCGGAGACTCGACGGCACGAATCAGGCGAACGTCACGGTTCCGGAGTTGTTGATCACTCGGAAGGCGACGGCATGAAGCACGATGCGAATTACGTGGTGGAGTATCCCTCGGGAAAGACGTTCGCGGCGGTCGGGCGGTATCTGTTGAACACGGTCGGCGATTTCCTGATTCCGTGCATCATCACGGAACTCGGGGAAACTCTGGCACTCGATCAGCGCGCGATTGTCCGGCGGGATGGCGATGTCATGGTCTATACCCCGCGCATGAATCTGGATGGGCTGACTCCGACAATGACGGAGTGGGTGAAGCTGAATCCGCACTGGGCTCCGACTCAGAAGACGGCATGAGACTGATGGGACAGACGGGACCTATGGCATGGCGTTTAAAGGTGATTCGGAGTTCCTCGCGCAGGTGCTGGGCTCGGGGAAGAAGAAGCGGGTTTCGAAGGGGGCTCGGGGTGCGCGGCCTCGACGGCGGCCTGGGGAGATGAACTCGCTGGAAGGTCGCTACGCGAATCAACTGGAAGCGGACCGGCTGGCGGGGTTGATCCTGTGGTTTGAATTCGAGGCGGTGAAACTCAGGCTGGCTGACAAGACGTTTTACTCACCGGATTTTCTGGTCCTGAAAGCGGACTTGTCGATCGAGGTGCACGAGGTGAAAGGCGGCCACTGGGAAGACGACGCTCGAGTGAAGATCAAGGTCGCGGCGGAGAAGTATCCGTTCCGGTTCGTGGCGGTGACTCGGGGAAAGTCGGGGTGGGTGTTCGAGGTCATTCCGGGGGTGGAGTGACTGGGAACGGGTTAGGTGTTAGACGACGCTGGTTGTGGAAGCGGATGAACTTCGCGGATTGTTTGGCTAGAACACAGAGACGGGCTGGAAGTCCGTCCTACAACAGAAGACAACGAGACAGCACGATGGAAGACTACGTTGGCAGAAAACTTGAGAATGCCTGTAAGGCTGTTCGTGATGAAATGATTGATTGCGCGGCGACGCTTAGAGGTCGCGTTAGCGATGAACTTTCCGATGAGCAAAAGGATGCGTGGAACAAGCTGCGCAGCCTCGAAGACAAGGTTGTGAGGGCACTCTCAGCGGTCGAGGATTCGCGGCCTAAGAATCGATTTTGGGGAAGGTACGTAGCGGAAGAGGTCAGGGTTTACCTTGAGCTGGTTGCGTGGGAGAACGAGGTTGTTCCCAGCAGTTCCGAACAGCCTGGCTGGTCGTGGCAACTGAACGACACAAGCAACCGTATCAACCCGCAAACAGAGGGCACTGCTGAGACCAGAGAGGCGGCTAGAGCAGCGGTCCTCGAAGCCGCCGCAAAATGGATTGAAGGCGACATTCCAGCTTTGCAGCTGCACGCTGGCCTGCTCAGAACGGACAGCCTCGCAATCAAGTGGAGTGAATCCACGGCGGACTGATCCGCGAATCCCATGAGGATTGTCCGTCCTACAACAGACGACGGCACGGACGAGTTGGGAGGGCTACTCGCGTTCGGTGTGGTGTGCGCAACCGGCGCAGTAGGTGGCGGGGGGTTGGGGGCGGCGGAGGTCGGCGCAGGCGGTGTTGAGCTTGCTGCACTGGTAGATGGGCAGCATCGCGATGGAGGGGCACGCGCAGGGCTCCTCGCGGATCGGTTCGAGTGAACGGTGCTCGCAGCGGTGACTCGCGGCGTAACGCTGTTCGGCGGCGCGGTCGATGGCGGCCTGGCGTATGCCTTCCGGGGTGTGGCGTGGGCACATGGGGCAGGGCGCTTGCCAGCGCGGATCTTCGACCGTGCACTGGCCGTTGATCACGGCGGGGCACCTAAAGCCACGGAAAGGGTCGCTGGCCAGTCGTTGCAGATGTCCGTCTCCAGGCAAATCCATTCCGGGTCCCCTACGTTTTCCAGACATTCGATGTCGATATGGACCGGGCCGCCGACCTTCCACTGATATGCCACGGCGGTTAGGTCGAGGCCTCCCTCCAGCCGGGTGGTGTGACCGCTCAAGTAGTGCGTTCCCCGGTGATGGATGGCCCATTCGCCGATGTCACCGTCCCACGCCAGGGCACAGGCATAGAGGAAGGAACCATTATTGGAGTTGTCGATCGACACCTGGCTGCAGTTTGACCAGGGCACGAAGCCGACACTGAACCCGATCGCTCCGGTGTTGGCCACGGTGGAACCGAAGACCGTGACGGGGTCATTGGTCGCGCAGTCGAGACACGGGTCGAAGATTGTGCACTCGGGCGGGCTGGCGCCCGTCGTCTTGCCTGATCCGACCGACAGGCCTTCCCATGTCAGGGAACCTGTGAGTGCGTCGTTTCCGGGCGACGGCAGGACGTAGGATTCGCAGTTGGACCCGATGCGGAATTCCAGAGCATCCAGTTTGGCGACCCAGTCCTCACCGCGCGAGCAGTACCCGCCGGGGAAGCTGAAGACCAGTTCGATGTAGTAATCGACGTAGGCCGGCGGACAGGGTGGCTTGGCGATGGGCGTCAATTCGGCGTACGCGCGACGCGTGCGATTCTCGCCGTAGATGTTGGCCACACCGACCGAACCAACGGACGCACCACCCGCGACAGGCACCAGCCGCAACGACATGCCAGACAGCGCACCGCCGGGCATAGCGGGCCTGGCTGCGAGTTGCAGCACGCATTGCATCGTCAGGTGTGTGAACGGCTTTTGATGGCGATAGTGGCGATAGATCAGCGTTTGGTGACGCATGACCACTTGGACCGTCCGGAAGTTGTTGAGCGGGTTGCTGTCCGTTCCGACCGTGGCGGTGATGACGAGATCCCCACCGAAGTCAATCGTGGCGGTAGAACTGGGATCGTCACCGATGGCGGTGATGGTGGTCTCCCAGTCCTCTGCATTCCACTCCGTGATCGGTCCGAACTGAGTGCAGTGATCAACGTCGACGCAGTTTTCGTTGTCGTCTCCGCAGGGGACAGCGCGGCCCATTATAGGGACTCCAGAGCGGTACCACGTGCGGTGATGGAACCCGGTGCGGGATTGCAGCTCACCCAGTAGATGCTCCACTTGTCACGCATCTCGGAACGCACACCGACGAACGTTTTCGCGAGCACTGAAAGTGAATGGTCCATGTTCTCGACCTTCACGTAGTACGGCGTGGGATACCACTGCAGTCCGCGGCGTTCGTGAATGCGCATGGTGGCGGTGGTGGGACTGAATTGAGTTCGCACCCGGCGGACAGTGGCACCCGTGACAGTCGTGTCCGCAAGGGTGTCAATCGTGATTGTGTGGGCGTCAATGTAGGTCCCGGTGGTGGTGATTGTCGCCCCGGCTGGACCGGCTCCGGTGATCTCCAGCGAGATACCCGGTTCGTCGAGCGTGTCTGGGAAACCGGTCGCGGAGGTAAGCGTCTGGCTGTCTTCTGCGATCGCTCCGTCGCTGGCGATCGTGGTTGAGGTTGACGCTGCGGCCGGTGAAGCGAGGTCAGTGGTGAGATAGCCTTTCAGGAACACTGTTGTCGCGGGTTGCAGTTCGATCAGGCTCCAGCGGCCTTGGTCGGGGTCCGGCGTTTCCTCGTATTCATCAGCCGTGTAGATGATGCGAGCAATCCCGCCGGTCGCTGTCTGGACTCGCGTATGGTCATCATCGACGGGCATCACGAAGAGGTGGTTCTCGTCGTGCACGGTGGTGCGGACCCACGCTTGACCGGACAGCACGCACGGACCGATTTCGTCCTCTTCGAGCTGCTGCAGAGTGACCACCCAGTCGAGCATGTGGTCGTCGACCGTGGGCGAGCTAATGGTCTTCAGTCGCGGTTGAACTCCGACAACACCTGGCATTCCGAGGAACTGCCGTTCGCTGACGTTGATGTCCCAGAGACGTTCATCCCACTTGATGCCGAGGATGGCACCTTTGGGGACTCGCTGACCGCTTTTGTTCTGCACGCGCATGATCCCCGGCGCGTAGGGCAGCGGTGGCGTTCCCTGACGCTCGAACTGGTCGAGCAGTTCGTTATGGCGGGCGATGTCGTTCGCGCGCGGGCGTCTGATGGGTTGGCCGGGGCGGGGTCTCATGTGGATCTTGGAATGGGACTGAGGTGACGGGATGAGACTGATGTAAGGCGGACAGGATTGTCCGCCCTACAGCGAAGTGGCTTAATGTGGATCGTCCCGGAGGACCTGAAAGGGGATCTTGGCGACGGCCGAACGGCACTTCTTCCAGACTCGAACGGAACCGCCTCCCGAGGCCGTGGACGTGGCCAGTCGGTGGTGCTGGATCTTGTAGCTGTTGGCGTTGATCACTTCGGACACCACCCAGCAACTGTCAAAGTCCAGACCCCCGACGTCGGACGCGGCTTCCAGGAACACGGCGTCACGCACGCTGAGTCCATGACTCGGGTGGGTGATCACCACTTCGCGGCTGTTGTTCGTGGTGGCCATTGGACCTGTCAGCAGTTCGTTCGATTCGGAAGCCCAAGCCAGGCGGACGTAGGCTGTGCGGCCTTCGGATGAACCGAATTCGCTGGCGGGCGGCATCTCGGTGTCGTACGGCGTCAGGTACCACAGGAACTTACCGTTTGAGGGGAGCGAGACATCCGGGTTTCCAATCAGCGAGTCTGACGAGCGAATGACCTCATTGTTCTCGTTGTGCACACTGCCGCGGCACACATCGAGCGCGCCGAGATTGACGGCTGCACCGGTCTCGGTCAGGAATGTGCAGCCGACGCTGACTGTTGTTTTTTCTGAGAACGCGTTGGCCATGTGGCCCCCTTATTTGGCGGTCACCGCCGAAGCTTTGATTTGCGTCGCCTTTACCGTCTTCCACGCGGCCGGGGCCCACAGACGGCCCGCTTCCAATTCGATTACGGCTTCCGGTGCGCTGACGGCAATGTTCGGGCGGCCGGTCATTGAGGCGGCTTCGATTTCGATCAATGCTTCCGGCTGGCTGGCGAGGACGGCCATGATGGCGGTCATCGAAGCGGCTTCGAGTTCAATGAACGCTTCGGGCAGTGTGGCGACGACGGCCATGATGGCGGTCATCGAAGCGGCTTCGAGTTCAATGAACGCTTCGGGCAGTGTGGCGACGACTGACGTCTCGGCCTCCATCACCGCGCATTCAAGTTCGATCACCGCTTCCGGCATTGTTACGGCGAGATTGACGGCGGCGGTGGGTGTCGACGCTTCCAGTTCAATGACCGCTTCAGCCTGGCTGACCAGTACCGGAGTGATGGCGGACATCGTCGCGGCTTCGAGTTCGATCACCGCTTCTGGCTGCGTGGCGTTGACGTGCACTTCGGCCGACATCTCGGCGGCTTCGATTTCAATGATGCCTTCCGGCTGGTCGACTTCGATAAACGCTTCCTCTCCAAGCGAATACTCAATCGACAGAACGGCGGTTAGGCCGGTCATTCCAGAGCCGTGGTAGTCAATGTTCTCCATCAAGAAATGGAGGGCCGTTATCGCACCGACAGCGCCATTGATCTCGCTATAGATCGCCGTCACATCGAACGGCCAACTCGCCAAGCCGTTGACGTTCTTCGACTCGCTCGCCGATGTCAGCGGGGACCGAGTCTGCGCGTCGTTCAAGTCGACCGGCAGCATGGGGCTACCACTGGACTTGTCGCCCTTGATACGGACAACTTCGTCCGTACCAGGGGCTCCAAAACCGTAGATCGTCAGCGTGGCAGAGCTGACTGACCCCATATCCGCAAACTCTTCGTCCTCGAACCAGATGTAACTAAAGACGCCATTGCTACCCAACGACGCTGCACCGGCCGGGACGTTCCAATCGGGTGATTCCCATGGACCGCCGTACGCGTAAACTGGCGATGAGTGAGTAAGTGTCGGCATTTCGGAACCTCAGGACGGTAGCCGTTCGAGCCGGACAGGATTGTCCGGCCTACAACGGGGATGTCGGCACACGAATAGTGCTGACCACGAATCAGGCAGCTTTGCGGGCCTTCAAGATGCCGGTGGCGTCCAAGTTGAGCTTGAAGTCTTCGCCATTGGCCGCTTTGGCTTCGGCGAGTTCGACGTAGGCAATCGGACAGTCGGGTACGGCGTGAGATCCGGTTGTCCGGATCAACACACCTTCGACGTTGCGGGTACCAGCCCCGAGCGCTGTCCAGACAATCTGATTCACGGCGGAGCCGAGACCGCTGGCCTTGCTGATGAAGTCGGCCCGGTTGTTCGTGTCGTTGCGGACGACGTCCACATAGAGCGGCTTGTCGGTGTAACCCGACCCGTCCATCACGTCTTCATTGATTTCACTGCTGTCGTCGGCGTCCGGGACTGTCGTCAGGCAATCGTTGTCTGACATGCAAAGCACGACTTCGACGTGGTTATCGAGCGGGAAACCGCTCGGGCTGAAAGCGAGGGCGAGATACTTGTTGCTGATGGCGTAGGCCATGTTGGCGGCTCCGAAGGGAGAGAACGGGCGGGGTGGGAAGTGAGTTGCGGCGGGCTAGAAACCGAGACCGAGCTTCTTGAAGTCGAACCACTTGTAAAGGCGTTCGACCCGGACTTCGCTCGGGCTTTTGATGAACATGCCTGACGTCGGGTTCTTGTCCTCGAACCACGTCAGCCAGAGGTGATGCCAGCCGGGTTTGACGATCGGGCTGCCACCGTTGAAGCCGTCGATCGTGATCTGTTCTTCGATGGAACCACCGAAGTAGAAACCCAGCTTGACCAGGTCGGTGGTGGGGTCGTTCGGGTCCTTGGTCAGTTCCCAGTCGGCGCCCATGAAGAGGCATTCGGCGGGCTTGAACAGGCCACCGGCCCACGCGAATTCGTTGATGCTGGGCGTCATCGCGTACAGCATCCGCAGATATGTCGTCGAGAACACAGCTGCGGGCAGATAGATGTCCCAGCTGAATTCCAGGTTCTTCGAAAAGACGTCCGCCCCGTTGACGTTTCCGGACTTGGTGTCGAACTCGATCGCTCCGTTCAGTTCCAGTGGATCGACACCGCCGTAGGCATACTCGGAGGTGGTTTCATACGAACGGAAGATCTTCGAGCGACCGCCGCGAGTGGTGCCTCGAGCGGCGAAGGGGTTGTTCGGCGTGGGGATCGGATCAACGGCATACGTGACCGTAAAGTAGAACGTCGAGGGGCCCTCGGTGTCCTTCTTCTTGATCTCGTGCAACAGCAGGCCATCAACCGTCTGCGGGATGTTGTTCAGCGTGAAGGTGTAGGCGAGGTCGTGGTCCTCGGTCCCGGTGGTGACGAACTCAGTGGTGACCTTGGGACGTGCACCGCGGATGATCTCGCGGACTCCGACGCGTTCGTTGGTTTCCAGTTGGTCGAGAATGCTAGGCATACAACGCCTCCAGTCCGTTGATGGCGTTCACGACAGCGTCGAGTTTCCCGGCCAGCACTCCGATGCCGTCGCCGAGATCGACTTTCAAGGTCTTTTCGAGCGCGGCGGTCTCGCGGTTCTGCCGGTCGGCATAGGTCCCGCCGTTGAGCTGATCCGCAGCCCCCGGCGGGAGGTCTCGGCGGTTGGCGGCCATCATCGCGTTTTCAGCGGCAACGGCGTTCGCTCGACCGGCTGACTTCGTGGGGTCGTCGCTCGGCGGCGGCGTTGTGGGCTTGCTTCCGAAACCGATCGAGAACGCCAGTTGCGAGGCAACGCCGGCTTGCGTGGTTCCCCGGACTTCGGATTTGCTTTCAGCGGTTCCGCCAGGACCATCGGACGATGTCTTTTTCTTCTTGTCGTCGGATTTGCGCTCAGTGCTCAGCGCCTTTTCTGTAGCCGTTTTGAGTTTCTCTTCGGCCTGTTGCACTCCGACCGTAGCGTCCTGAATTCGCTGGCGACGGTTGGCTGCATCAATCTCGGCCTGTTCTTCGATGTCGCCTCGCATGCGGTCGACCAGCGCCTGACGTTCAGAGTCACGCTTCTGGAACTCGGCTGAGCGGTTTGCCGTGCCTTCACTGCGCTTGACATTCATATCCTTTGAACGCTGTTCGGACTTGGCACGGCGTTTCTCATGTTGCTCCTGACCCCAGGCATCAACCGCATCGAATTCACGCGTGAAGATCTTGACGAGGTC
The DNA here is from genome assembly GCA_964386705.1 of uncultured Planctomycetaceae bacterium. Taxonomy (GTDB): domain Bacteria; phylum Planctomycetota; class Planctomycetia; order Planctomycetales; family Planctomycetaceae; genus AM-0621. The sequence continues at coordinate 33,463 of CAYLTY010000044.1, read as the reverse complement.
CACGTCCAGCGGATTCTGAGAGATCATTTCCGCCCAGACGTTGACCAATGCACCGATGACCTTTCCGGCACCTTGTGCTCCGATGGCGAGGCGATCGAAGACTGAGAGCATCACGTCGGCGACGGAATCCCAGACGCTGGAGAGATACTCCGACCCGGCGTCCCAGGCGTTCTGAATCAGGTTCCAGCCCTGCAGGGCACTGTCGATCCCATCCACATAGAGGCGGGAGAAGGCACCGGCCATTGTGTCCTTGAACTCGGCATACTTCGCTTCGATGCCGGTGATTCCACGGGTCCATTCGAGTTCTATCAGGGACCAGGCGACTCCCGCGGCAGCCGAGAGATCACCAGAGGCGAGCGCAGCGCGGATTCCACTCAGGGCGGTTTTGGCGTCCGTCTCCAGTTGCGAGAACGCTGCAGAGCCTTCTGTCTTCAAGGTGTTGAATTCAGGAAGAGCGTCTCCGACCATTTCGGAGAACTCATCGCCCGTCGTTCCGGACGCGTAGGCGGCGGCTCCCAGCGCAGCGACAACGAGACCGATCGGGCTGGTGAGGAATGCCAAGGCTGTTCCACACGCCATCCAGGCGATCGACGCAGCAGAAGCGACGATCGAACCGGCCTTGAGCGCGACACCCAAGCCGATCACGCCGACACCAGCAGCGGCGGTTGCTCCCGTAATCGCTGCGGCAACCGTGACGACTCCCCGGTTCTCGCTGATCCACTTGGAAGCGGCTCCGGTGGCTTCAGCAATCGCGTTGGCAGCTTCTTCGGCGGCGGGGGCGAGGGCGGCTCCAATGGCGACTCCCGCACGTTTGGCGGTGGCGGCGACGCGGTCGTAGGTGTCACCCAGCTTGGCGGCGGAAGCGATGTCGTCATCACTCAGAGTCAGTCCAAGACGATCGGACTCAGACATCAGGGCTTCGATACCAGCCCTGCCCTCTTTGAGGAACGGCAGCAGCTGCGTTCCCGACTTCCCGAAGACATCGATCGCTGCGGCGGTTCTGGCGGCCGGGTCTTCAATCCGGGAGATGGCTTCGGCGAGCTGGATGAATTGTTCGTCACCTGTGGCGCCTCGGAACTTCGACGCGTTGATGCGGAGTTCGGCCAGTGTGGCGTTGGCTTTCTGAGTATCAGACGGCCAGACCAGACCGTCCTGCATTTTCTTCAGGCCGGTTTCGAGTGTCGGCAAGTCCGCCCCGGATTGCTCGAGCCCGTACTGGAACTGACTTAGCTTGCTACCGGCGACACCCGTCCGCTGGCTCATGTCATCGAGTTCGGAACCGGTGTTCGCAAACATCTGGGTGGTCTTGGCGAGACCAGCCCCACCCGCGGCTCCGACACCGAGCAACGCTCCCCCGATCCGACCAGCGCTGGAAGCCCAGTTCGACAGGTCGGTACCGGCCCCCTTGAGTTCGCGCACGAGAGCGCTCTTGTCCCCGAAGATGCGGACATAAGCGGACCCGGCTTGAATTCCACTGGCGGACATGGGGAGGTTGTGCTTGGTTTTTCGGGCTTGGTTGGTGGTTCTGGTTTTGAATCACCCGCGGCTAGCGCCTGGCGGCTCATTCGTCCTGATAACGGCGGGGCAGCAGGCGGTCGGGGCTTACAGCTCGGGTACGGGGTTGGCTGTTGAAGATCCAGCTTCCGAGAGTTGCGAGGCGGGACCACTGGTCGCGGTCGTATCCGTTTCGCATGTCTTCGAGCTGTCGGACGGTGAATGGTCGGGGGTCGATGCGGAGGACTCCGGCGGCGCTCCAGACTCGGGGCCACCAGGTGGGATCGGGCGGGTTTTCTGCAAGCTCACGAGCAAGCTCAGCGCGCTGGCGTTCGACTCTTGCTCGATGGCGTCGCGGAACCGGGTAATCAATTCGCGGCGCTGGGGTAGGAAAAAACGGAATAGCTCCGCTTCGACCTCAGCCTGGAGCGCGAGGTACTTTTCGGCGGTCAGTTCCGCAGCGATGTCTTTCTGTTCGCGGCCGGTGATGGCACTGGCCAGCGGCAACAGCACGGTGGGATCCGGCAGTGACGCGAGGACCTGCGGAGGGTTCTTGAGGAAGTCCAACCGTTCGTCTTGTTTGGCGAGTTCGAGCGCGATTCCGATGGTCAGCGGCATGGGATTGAGAAGGGGTTGGGGGATAGGGTTTAGGGGTTAGAGATCGGAAGACGGAGGTGTGGCTAACCCCTATTCCCTGATCCCTAACCCCTCGCCGGATCGCGCAGCGATCGGCGTTACAGAGCCGACACCTTCGTCGGGCAGCCGTTGGCGTTCTTGACTTGCTTCCAGACTCCGGTCTGCATCCACGGACCGTCCAGCGGGCGGTCGTCTTCGTAGTCGTGTAGCTGGCAGGCGAGCACGTCGCCGTCGTCGTCTTCATCGGCATCGGCGATCGGCACATCCACGCGGGCGATGAAGTAGATGTCATCCGTGTCGCGGCTCGCGCCTTCGAGGAAGTCCCACACAGCGTCATCGTGTTCGTAGATGTGTTTGAAAGAGATCTCGGTCTCTTCGAGCCCCTTGCCGAACGTCTTCTGTCCGCGTGTGGATCGGCTGGACGTGTCGACGGCGGTGTGTTTGCGGGTGAGTTTGTCGTCGACGATTTCGGCGAACAGCGTCCACACCGGGGATGACGCGAGCGAGGTGGTGTAATACAGGTACGATTTCGCACCGATCTTCGATTTGATGGTGACCATGAAGGCGGCTCCGAATGGAGAAGGCGGGCGGGAAGTGAATTAGGGCGGACAATCCTGTCCGCCTGGCTGGCATGATTCAGGGACGGACGATCGCGGCGGGTTAGTCTTCGTCGGTGGTGGCGGGCGGTTCGTGCGTCTCGTCGGTGTTCGTCGCGGTCGGAACCGTGGGCGTGTTGTTCGTCTGCGGCGCTTCGATCTGCGGCAGCGGCTGGGCTTTGATCAGGTTCAGGAAGTCGAGGGCGTTAACCTCGGTGTACTTCTTGCGCGGGCGTTTGCGTTGTTCGTCGAGGCCCTTGTCGACACCTGGCTTGGAATCGACCACGGCATCGAAGATGGCGCTTTCCACGTTGGTCAACTGGTCCGGGTTACCACCCTTGCAGATGACTTCAAGCTGCTCTTGGGCGGATTTGATCTTGTCGGCGATCGACATGGGTTTCGGCATGATTATTCCTGGCGGGTTAAGTGAGTGAGTTGGCGAAGAGTCCGGGGAACTTCGGGCGTTCGTGCTCCAGTGCGGGACCGACAGACGGACGCGCTTCGATGGTGGCCTTGACGATTCGATAGGCGACGAAAACAGGTGGCCCACCGCGCTCGGACAAGTTGAGCGTGATTTGTCGCTGACCTGTTTTGCGGAACATTGAGATCGCGTGTTTGGTCTCTTTGCGGCGGTAGTCGGACCCGATCCAGTTGGTTTCGCGCAGCGGGCCCGCAAGTCGTTCTTCAACGCGAGTGCCTTGACCACCGAATTCGAGCGTGTGCGGTACCGTCGTCTGCGAGAACAGAGACGCAGCGAACTGGACCTTGTTGAGCTTGATGGCACCGACGACGACACCGCGTGAAGCGGAGTCGTAATCAAACTCAATGCGTTTCTTGAGATCGTCACCGTGGGCGCTTGGTGGCTCACCGGGATTCGATGCGCGCTTGCGACGGCGGATGATGCTCATCTGTCGGCGACGAACGAACGCACCTGCTTTGGACAGTGGCTTGCGTTCTTTCTCCGTCGTGATGGCGATGACTTTGGGATCGTCGAAGAAGGCTCGAACCTTGAAGTTGACGCGCATGACTACTCGTCCCCCTTCAGGCCCAGCCGTAAACGGAGTTCACCCAGCCAAACCTTGTTGACGTTCAGTTCGGCGGGATGGCAGAGCAACAGGGTTTCGATCTGCTGGATGCAGGGATCTGTTTCAACGTCGGTCAGGAATTCGATGACTTCTTCGGTCAGATCGCACAGCAAACCTGCTCGCTCTTCGGTCTCGCAGATGGCTCTGATTCCGACGCTGATGATCGGGCTCGCGCTGAACGATCGACGGGAGATGCGTTTGACATTGAAGTCGGCGGCGCTGACGGTGATCAGTGGTGTTTCTGAGAGGGACTCGGCACCCGTTTGAACAGCTCGCTTGCGGTAGAAAAAGAAACGCTTCTCGACCGTGGGCGTCAGCGACAGGCTGGCTCCGGAGAGGGCGGCTCGAATGGTTTCTACGGCGGCGGTGAGCATGGCGGTTTGGAAGCGGATGGGACTTGATGTGTCGAATGGGACTGATGACCTGAAGCGAGATCAGGTGTCAGACGTGAGGGTGGAGTGCAGGCGGGCGTAGAGGTTGCCGGGGACGTAGTCCCAGGACTTGGTTCCGTCAGGGCGGTCTTGCAGTGCGAAGATTTTGGAGCGGTCACCGAACTCGGTGGTGATCGTGTCTCCGTTCAGAGGCAAACCGAGTTCTGCGAGTTCGGACAACTTGAGGATGAATTCACCGTCCTCGAACTGAACCGGCTGTTCCGTTTTGCTGTTGTGTCGGTTGCGGTTACCTGGCAGGACCGTGACGGACTTGGCAGTGGCTCCGCGGGTGTAGGTCGCCGGGCGGCCAGCAACTGCGAAGACGGCTTCCAGGCCGGCGGCGACTTCGTCCCACATGAATCAGGTTCCGAACGTGTTGGCTTCAGGGTTCTTGTCTCGGGGACCGCGTGAATGGTCCTTGGACTTGTATTGAGCGATCGCGGGTATGATTCCGCTGAAGGTCTCACCGCATTCGTGGCAACGTCTCACGAAGGCTCCGCTGTCGTTCGTCGTGATATTCAGATTGAAGACACCGCACTTGCTGCACTTGGCACCTCGCACGGTGTTGGTTTTTGTGGTGTCCACCACATAAGCGGATTCCGGATAGCGCGGCGGGCACTTGTGCGAACCGGCTCCGTGGTCCACGAATTCACACACGGCACAGCGCGGAGCGTTTCGGCTGGTGTACGTCATGGAGGCACCCAGTTCCGTTCGAGGTCGGCGACCGTATGCACGAGCACGGCGGCTCCGGCCTGGTCGGTCCAGACGAGCGACGGCACCGAAGGAATCGACCAGTAGCGGCCGTTCGATGACTTGTGCGTGTACGGCAACAGGTCAGGGCTATCGATCTGGATGACCTCTACGAAGTTCTTCAGGCGACTGCCGGATAACGCGGCCTTTTGAGCAACGCACGGTCCGCACCAGGTGGCGGTGTAAAACGTGATAGGACGAATGGGAGCAATTGGACTTGTGGGACCGATCCCATTGGGTGCATCAGTCGCTGGCGGTCCATCTTCCCAACCGAGGCGAAAGCGTTTCGGCGGCAACGGAAGTCCGTTGGACGTCGCGTGCGCGGTTCCGGTGTTGTCGGGATAGAGCGTCAGGCTGCGCAGGTCGGGAGTGACGCGCATCCCGAAGATTCTGGCATTGATCTGCGGTTGTGGAGGCTTGAACGTCAAGGTCCCCGTGTCGCGGTTCAGCTTGTAACCGATCTCCGTTCCCGGCTGGATTGTCAGTGCGGTGTCCTGACGTCTGATCGTCTGCGGATCGTCTGGTATGAGGATCAACCTGCCGGATGGTCCGAGGAATTCAGCGAGTGTCGCGAGCACGGACGCACTGACCTGGCTTGTCGACGGTCCGGCTCCGGTGTTGGTCGGATCCGCTTGTCCGTTGCCTTTGTCGAAGTCGTTCGGCAGGTCCGGGCGGGCGTTCTGTTTCGCGGTGATCTGCGCATCGATCACCGCAATCCGCGCGGCGGGTTCGTCGGCTCGCAGTTGGAAGCACGAGCAAGCGAACGCGATCAGCAGCGCGAGGACGATGGTCCACGTGAATCGGTTATCGTGGTTGAATTCATCTTCGAGGGCTTCGAAGCCTTCAAGTTCTGGCATCACGATAAAAGCTCCTTCAGTGAGTCGCGGAAGTGGATCAACGGCTTACCGACCCAGCATTCCCCGCCTTCGTCGAGACCGCGTTGCATGTCTCCGGCGTAGGCTCCGTAGGAACCCGGGCGCAACTTGATAGGACCGGAGGCGGTCTGCAGTGTGTCGGGACCGTTCGGCAACAAACCCCAGCTTTGTTGACGCTGGAACGCAGTGTGTTTGGAGGGAGTGAGGAACACTCCGCAGATTTCTTCGCAGTGACCGCCGCGAGATTCCGGGCGGGACATCCCGTTCGCGTCGCGGTCGCCCCAAATCAGGTTGGAGCAATACGCTCCGAAGTACCCGCAACTGATCGCGTCAGCGAGTTCGTCGGTGTTGTAGACTCGATGAACGGCGAACGGATGGAGCTTTGAGGCGGCGAGGATCTCGGCCGGCGGGCCCGCGTGCGGATTGCCCCACAGGACGGCGAGTTGTTCGTTCGCGGCGCGAAGATCAACTCCACCGTAGATCCCGCGTTCGATCACTCCATACTTCCAGAGGAATTCAGCAGCCCAGGCTCCGACCGACCCGTCACTGTTCCCCAACTGGCCACGACCGATGGTGACTCGGCTGCCGCCGTAGATCGGTTCGAAACAAAGCGTGGCCTTTCGACCGACCGTCAGATTGTTGGCGAGTTCATAACACAGGCTGTCCTGTGCCATGCGATACGTTCCGCGACTGACGCAGGTTCCTCGACGCTGGCTGTCCGGATCTTTCCATGTCCCGAAGACCTTGCGTTCGAAGGTCTGCGCGAGCACGTGATAGAGGCCCGATGCGACTGTGCGTTTCCAGTGGCCCTGTAGATCGGGTTTTCCGGCTCCGAAGCTGTTGGGCGTACCGCTGGCGTCAAGCGTCGCGCAGAACGCAGCGACGGCGTCGTCGTCACGGTGCCAGCCTAACAGGTTCGGGTCGATGGACACGGGCATTAGAGGACTTCAGGGAATTAGGGGACGGATGGGACGAATGACTGCGCTACCTGAGTTGCTTAATCGCATCGGTGATGCGGGCGCGGTTGGTTTCTGTGATGCGTTCGTTCTGGGTGGCGGCGGTGGGGAGAGCGGTCTCGAGCTTCGCGGCTTCGACCAGGTCTCCGGCTTCCTTCGCGGCTTTACAGATCAGGATGATTTCGTCGGTGGACTCGACGCGGCCGGCGGCGACTCGACGGGCGAGCGCTTGCCAGAACTCGGCGTCGGTGTGATCGCGGGCAGAAGGTTGCGTATCGTCGGGTGGAAGCGGCGTCGGGGCGGGGTTCGGAGAAGGCGGGGAAACCTCCCGCAACGAACAGCCAGTGGATGGGAGTAACACCCCGACGCTCAGCGCTGCTGCGAGAAGGATCGTCGATAGGTTCGAGCGTCGCATGTTGGTTGGTTTCTCGAAGACAGCGGGAATACGGGACGGCAGAGACGGACAGGATTGTCCGTCCTACGACTTGATGGGCAGACGCTTGAGGATCTCGTTCGTGAGGGTGTCGAGGTTGAGACCGTTGAGCATTTCAGGCAGCGGCTTGCCTTTGCGCGCGACAATGTGTTTCGACAGCGGAGCGAGTAACGCCAGGCCGTCGAGGTCACCGTCAGCCGCGAGGACTTGACCGAGTGTTCCGATGGCTACGAGTTCGACGGCGTCGGCAACCGGTACTCTTCCAGTGGACCGCCAGGTGGCAAAGATTCCGGCCGCGAGACTCAAGAGCGACCCGAGTCCGGTGACGCTGACTTGCGCGTAATTCGCGGCGTCGGCGGCGTAGACTCCAGACTGGATTCCAGAGAAGTCTTTGCTCGCAAAAAGGCCCAGGATCACGGACAGGATCGGTCCGATGTATTTGAGTAACGCCATAAAATTCATCGCAGTTCGCTCCGGTGTCGTCGTCGGGTTCTTGGTGTGTGGCGGTGGTCGATGTTGAGTAGCGTCGGAATCGCAGGCCTTCAGGTGGCATGGTTGAGTCCGTCAAGGAATCGCTGGGCCTGGTCTCCGATCACGTCCTCACCGATGCCCCAGGCGGCTCCGGCGACTTGCATCTGTGTTGTCAGCCAGTCGATGACGGCGGGGATGATCCAGCCGAGTAACGACAGCCAGACACTGCCGCCGGTTAAGAATCCCAACACGAAAATCGCGATCCGGGCGGCGGTTCCCAGTTTGCTTTTGACGGCGTCTTCGAACTTGCGTGGGTTGTCACGACACCACTGGAGACCTCGATCGCGGATGACGATCGCGCAGCAGGCGAGAACCTTCTTCGTCTTCGCTTCGTCGTCGTGACCTTTCGGCGGTGCAGACGATGCGAAGGCCGATGTCCGGTGCGCTCGTTCAAGGATGTCCGCACAGAAGCCGTCGAAGTTCATGACTGTTGCCTCGCCCTCTTCAGCAGGTCACATGCATCGAAGTGGCCAGTGGCCATTTCACGCACTCGAACCAGCTCCACTTGAATCGCGGCGAGGATTTCCGTCTGAGCTTTGTCCCTGGCTTCGAGAGAATCGAGGAACGTGATGTGTCGGTGTGTCAGTGGTTTGATGATCTCGGCGGCTAACCAGCGACACGTCCAATAGAGCGCGTAGCCGAACGAGACGACAACCGTCGTCGGGAGTCCGACTTTGCTGATCCATTCGATGGGGTCGACCATTGGCTTCGCCTGAGGTTCTGACCCGCGAGCACCCCGGCAGAACTCGGGCGTTCTGGTCGGGGGCTTGCGGTTGGAGACGGCGCGCCCCCGTCGCTGGGTGTTGAGGCAGCGACGGGGGCTCCTGAGGGGTATTTCGGGCAGACGTTCTGATTGCGGAGCAATCAGCGACAATCAGGCAGTCGCCATCAGACCGGCGTTCTTCAACGCGGTCAGGACGGCGTTTTGCTTGGTGGCGAGTTCGGTAATCGCGTCCGTTAGGGCGACGATTGCGGCGCGATTCGCGACTTGCGTTGTCGTGATCTCTTTGAAGTTGTTGCGGATGTGGGCGAGGACGGCGTTCACCGCGGTGTTGACTGCGGAGTCCGCATAGGTATTTCCACCTGATGTTGCGATCGCGATGTCGGCCATTGCGGCGACCGTACCGTCAGCAGTTCCGGCTCCGTTGTCGGTCAGTGCTGTCGGGGCGGTGATGACCGCGATGGTTCCATCCGCGACGGTTCCACCCGAGTTGTCCGTGAAGGCGGCAACCACTGCGGCGGGCGTGGAACCGGAGAAGTCGGGGAAGTGGAAGATGAGGATTTCTTCGTCGGCTCCGGAGGCGCTTTCTCCGGGGCACAGGACACCCAGGCACTTTCCGGTGGTCGCGGTCTCGACGACTTTGTTCGTCGAATCGTTCCAGTAGACCTTCTTTCCGGCGGCGATGGCTTCACCACTCACCACGGTGTAGACGCCTCCACCGATCGAGAGCACTCCCGTAGCGTTGGCTTTGATGGCGGTGTCGGCGATGAAGGCGGCATCTCCGATGACGACGACGGCTCCGGCGGCGACGTCGGAACCGGGGATGTATGGCACTGTGAGCGGTTCACCGCTGAGGAATCTGGCGTCCATGTTGGGCGGTCCTTATGGGGCGGGTGGCTTGCGAGGTGATGTTGGAGGTTGGCTACTCGGCAACGGTGGTAGCTGGGATCTCTTCGGCGTGCCCGCAATTGACGAGCGAGTCGATGGTTCCCTGAGGAACACCGATCAGTTCTTCATCGCGGGCGAAGTTCTGACGTCCGACCGTCAGCTTGATCTTGGCGCGGTAGCGTTTGCCGGACTGGTCGACCGGCGTTTCGGGTGTGTTTGCTGGTGGTGTCTCGGGTTTCTTGGCCATGTCGTGAATCCGGCGAGATGAGGGCGAATGAGTGAGAAGAGAGGCGGGAGGCCTGAGCTAATCAGGTACTCCCGCGTCCGGGCGGGCGGCTGGAATCACGATCACGGAGCGGCTTCAGCCTTGTTGCACTGAATGGTCTGCGTCCGGATGGCTTTGGCGGCGATGTCGTGCTTGACCGCACAACCCCAGACCCATTGACCTTCCTCACCGGCCTTTTTCCAGGTGGTCACACCAGGGATCGGGCTGTTACCGCGGAGCGTTCCGACTTCGATCGGAGGTCGGGTGCTGTCAGCGAGGTAGTAATCGGTGAGGCTTCCAGCGACGGTCGTTTCGTCCGAGGGGTCGATGTGGCTGTTGTCGAGTCGGGCGTCCGCGACGAGGTTCGGGAGCCTCCCCTTCAGGACGTTCTTGTCGCCTTCAGTTTGAGCGTAACGGACGGTCGAACCGGTCAACTTGTCGATGGTGAAGTCGAGCGTTTTTGGTCCGATGAACGTGTCAGGGATGAGATTCAGCGGGACACCTTGCTCGGACGTCAAACCGAACTTAGTGATGGCTCGCTGCAGCGTCGCATCAGCGAGCGTCTGGCTGTAGTACAGGTTGGCGTTCGCGACGGAGAACAGTGGGTTGCCGTCCTCCATGTTGGGATTCCGCTTCAGGATTCCATAGACCAGGTCCGGGCGGAGACGCTTGGCCGCTTCACCCAGTTCTTTCGGTGGCGTTTGCTTCAACGCTCCGAAGCGGTCATTGAGGATGTCGATTTCGTCGACCACAAACTGGCGGGAATAGCGGGCGAGTCTGTAACGCTCGACCTGATCGTCCATCGTGTCGACATGGTCGGCAGCTCCGCCCTTCTTGTGGCGGGTCAAGCGCGTCGCTCCGAGCATGCGTGCTCGTTCCTGTTCCAGGAAGTTGGCGATGTCGTTGTTCTCGGCACACCATCCGGAGGTGGTGTCTTTTTCACCGTCCCATCCCATCAGGAGTTGAGCGGCGAAGTTGGTCGAGAAGATCCAGGCGAGGGTGTGCGTGGACATCGCGGCCTGAATCTGTTTCGGGTAGTTGTATCCGACACCGATGGGCAGGTTCTCGAGGCGGCAGACTTCGCGGCACAGGTCCGGAAGGCTCATACCGCGATAGCTGGCGGCGGCGTTCATGACGCGGTCGCGCATGGCGTCGTTGACGTCGAGACCGAGGAAGTGGGCTCCGTCTCCACCGGCGGCGGCTTGGAGCTCGGCTTTGTAGTGGCGGTTCTTGTGAATCGACGGGCTGTCGATCTGGAAACCGGCTTTGATGAGCATGGCACCGGCGAGCGCGTCGCGGGCAACTCCACCACCGGCCGCGTGGACGTAACCGGCGGGGGCTCGATGACGGGATTCGAGCAGAGCTTCCAACGCGAACTTGTCGACCGTCCACTTCTCAGCCTTGGCATGGGCGAGCAGGTTGACGTCTTTGTTCTGAACCTTGAACGTGATGTTCTCGGCTCCGAGTTCAGCCGCTTTGGCTTCGAGGTTGGTGTGGAGCTGTTGCAGTTCCAGCGCGTCGCGGGTGGCCTTGAGGTCTTCTGTTCCCTGCTTTTGAGCGGCTTTCAGTTCCTCAATCTGCGTCTTCATGGTTTCGAACAGATTGAGTGTCTTGTCGTCGGCGTTGGTCTTCTTCTTGTCGTCCGGCTTCTGAGAGGCTTCGAGCTGGAGTTGGAAGAACGCGATCTGGTTTTCGTCCAGGTCCGCGGGGTTGAAGTTGGCGGCTTCAATGAATTCCTTGAGGGCGGGCGCCATGTGAGAGGTCCTTGCGTTGGCGGAGAGGCGGGCTGTGGCGTGGTCATCGCCACCGAGGGGGACGAAAGAGATCTCGCGCATCAGGCTGTTTTGCGCGAAGATGACGGGACCGGCGAAGGTCTGACCGTTCGCTTTGAGAGTCTTCCCTTTCGGGATGAAGCTGGTTCGCTCGGCGTCGATGCGGACACCGATCGACGGTTGCCAGTTGAATCCGTTGGTCTGGCCGGCGGCGACTTCTTCGGAATGCTCATTGGGAATGCTGAGCACTCCGGAAGCGTTCAACGTGCGACCGTTGTTTTCGAGCTTGGTCGTGTGTCCGACACCGGCGCGGGAGTTGTGGACCTTGAGAAGCGGGTATTGCGTCGCACTGGCTCGCAACGTGGCGAGATCGACGACTACGGGGTATTCGAACCCGTCAACTCGCAAGAGTCCCCCGGAATAGGCGGGGCTCATGGTCACCGTCTTCGGAGCGTTGGCGGCTCCGGCTTCGATGACCACCTGGCCGAGACCATCGGCGGCGTTGATTTCTTCCGGGTACGCAGTTCGGCGGCTCATACAGGGACCCCTTTCGAGTTCTTGTTAGAGTCGACGGCTTGTCGCTCGGTATCGTCTTCTTCGTCGTCGTCTGGCGGAGCTGGCTTGCTGGGGACGGCAGGCGCGAGCAACTGATCTGCGAGGCGGCGGCGGTATTCTTGGACGGTGAGTCCGAAGCCGGTCGCGGCTTTGGCGTCTTCTTCGTCCATGTCCAGACCGCCTAATCCATACTCACGCTGGCGGTGTGTTAGACCGTTCCGCAGCTTGGTGTCTTGAGCGGCGGCGACCTTGGACGGGTCGACGTGTTCGCGGTTATCCCACACCCATTGATGGGGCAGTTCGTCGAAGGAACCGATGTCATTAGGGATCAAACCGAGCAAGACGGCTTCGTCGAACCAGGCGGCGAGAATGCGATCGAGGCATTCGTCTTCCCAGTAGGTGCGTTCGATCTCGATCGCCTTCTGCCAGGTCTGAACGTCGAGACGTCCACCGGAGTAGCTGGTACCGCTGGCATCACCCAGCGCGATGACGGCCGGCATGTGGAGGCAACGGGCAATCTCGCGGAGCACGGCGCGGACGAAATCGTCGTAAGTCGTGACGGGCTGTTTCGGGTCGAAGGCGTTGAGTGTGTACCCTTCGGGCAACGCGGTGATGGTGTCGTAATCGATATCGACGTGGTCGAACTCTTTGACTTCGGGATTGACCGGGTTCCCCTGGCTGTCCATCGTCAGGATATTCGGCGTCTGCATGACGGCCGTCAGCTTGGCGGAGGTCTCAGCGGCGGAGATGGTCGCGAGCGTGTAGCGTCGTAAATGCTGGAACAGCGGTAGCGACGTCGTGACTTCCGGAATCCCGCGATGCTGTCCCGGTCGGTCCTGGCGGAACAGGTGAATGACTTCTTCGGCGGCGATTTCGTCGGCTTCGTAGGAGTAACCCCAACCTCCGGGGTGATACTTCAAACGGTGATAGACTTCCGGGTTTCCGAACTCATCGAACTTGATACCGTCGACCATGCAAGTCGGGTCAAGATACGCTTGCGGCGTGGAGTATTGATCGCATTCTGTGACGCGCAGGTCCAGCTTGACCGCGTGACGGTTGCGACGGTTGGTGACGAGTTCAGCAAAGGTCTCACCGTCAACACATTTCGCAATGCGCATCGTCTGGAGTTTGCGGGCGAGCGAGATGGCCTTGGCCCACGCCTTCCAGTGGTTCTGAATCTGCGAATTCGCGGCTTCGTTCTTCAGCGTGACGTGAAGTTGCGGACCTTTACCGATCACGTCCAGAGCAAGGGTATGAATCATACCCTTGGCAAAGCTGTTGGCCTCGAGGCATTCGTAGCGGGAACGCTCGCGGAGTGTCTTGCGGACGGTGAGGTCGTTCGCGCGGTCGGCGTTGAGCGAGTCGGCGTACTTCCAGTTCCGGGCGGACTTTTCGGTGGTCTGCGCGGCGTCATAAGCGGCGTTCACATATAGCGGCGTTCCGCGATTGAACGAAGCGGGATGACGATCTGGTCTCGAAACAGGTGGCGTTCGGCGTTGGAGACCGAACACACCTAGAAGGCGGTCGATCATTCAACGGGTCCTTGATGTCGGAAGCGTCCAAACGCTGGCCCGGCGAAGACGGAACGGGCCTGGCGGGTCTTCTTATCTTTGAATTCGACGGCGGCGATCTGCTCTTTCACGTCACGGAATTGGGTTGTCACCCCGTCGACCGTGACGGACTTCGGCTTCTCGGCGTTGGCGATGATGTCGTCTTCGTCCATGCGGGTGATGATCCGCAGGAACCGGCGTCATTCAATTTCGGATAGCGTCCGTTTTATCGGAATTCTTGTCCGAGCGACCAGATATGGTCGGTAGTGGTCGTGTGTGCTGTATAGAAGGCTGGCGGTGATACTCAAAGCTGTGCGGAGCGGCGACGGGCGAACTCGCGCAGCTTCTCGCGGACCTCAGGATCGTTGACCTGATCGGCTTCGATCATGTCGTCCTTGTCGATAGCTACGGTCCGGCGGTAGTTCTGGACAACGTACTGCGGCTCTGATGGGGCCGAACGGGACTTTGCGACCTGCCACTTGTAGGCATTCCAACTGGCTCGGGCGCTGGTGTAACTCTGCTTGTAAAGATCCGAGTGGAGTCCCCACGGAATCAGCAGGGAACGGCAGACCAGGTTGAACACAATCTTGTGAACCCGCGCGTGGTCGCCCACTTCGAGGGCGTAGTTGATGACCAGCCCATCGGCGTAGGGGATTCGATTCCGGTTGTAGAGTATCAACGCTGTGGAGTTGGTCATCTTCTGTGATTCGGTTGAAGGGACTCAGGGGACGGATGGGACCTATCATGATCAACAACGATGGTTTCGATTTGCCCGGTCTCGATGATTTGAGCGCTCGATTCAAGTACCGAGAATTCATTGCTTTCGGTGCGTATTATTGTCCTTTTTTCATACGCAACAGTCTCCCCGCTCAGTTCGCTGACTGAAGCGGGAATATCAGCAATGGAGACAATTGAATTACGAGCAATGAAAACCGGGCGACCTGAAGTTGAGGCGGTTAGTTTCAGCATCAGCGGCATCAATTTTCCCCTTTCGGAGTGTCGGTTGGTGGTGTTTCGGCGATTTCGCGGGTGTGGAATGTTTGGTCGCAGTTCACGCAGTGACGGCGGCGGCGGATGACTCGGGCGATTTGCTTGCTTTTGGTCTGTTCAACGGGATGGCTGTCGATGCAACCGCAGTGAGGGCATTCGACCCCGCCTTCGTCGGAGATCTGTTTCGCTTTGGGTTTGGTGGGTGTCATGCGTCGTCTCTCCGGCTCCGTCTTGAGAGATTGCGGCCGGCGGCTCGGCGTTCGCTGAGACTGGCTTCGCGATTCGGGTTCGTGGGCTTGGCGGGCGTGGCTTGAACGACCTTGATTCCGAGCGTCGAGGCGTTGGCCATCGATCCGACGACACAGTCCCAACTGTGGTTATCTCGATTCACCTTCAACTTCCATTTGTGAATCCGGCGCTTCTGTGAGCTGACTTCCGTGGCAGTTTCTGACGTCCAGTGTTCGGCGAGCTGGCGGTGTTCGTGAGGGTTGTTACCGAACAGCATCAACGCGCCCTTCGTACCCGGCGCGGCTTTGATGGCTTTGGCGGTCTTCGTCTTCCAATGGTTGCTGTCGAAGATGACTCGCTGCGCGCGGTGTTGAGGGTTCGGCGAGATCATCCATTCCTCACCGCGCTGGGTTCCTGATCCGGGCTTGAGCTTGTAACCACTGATCGGGGTTTCGGATTCCGAGTAGCCTCGACCGTGGCTGGGGAGGACTCGCGCGCGGTGTTCGGACTGAGCGATCGCGAGATAGGTGGTGGCGGTCATCGGTCCCCAGTTGGCGTCGATCAGCAAGCGGCTGATTTGTAACTCGGAACCGTCTTCGCGTTTGAACGATCGGTGGAGCAAACGGTCGAGCGTGGCTTGAACGGCGGCGTAGTGGAGCGCTTCGCTGTTGTTGATGTCGCGGTGCGCTTTGGCGATGGTGTGACGGGCGCTGCGCAGGGTGAATTCGGAAACCTTCTGGTCGGGGTAGGTCCCGTAATCGATGACCCAGGCGCTGAAGTGCTCATCGACGGCGAGGACCAACCAGTACAACAGGGCGTCGTGACAGTCGACAAACGCGACCAGGCGGGTCGCGGTGCGCGGGACGATTCCTCGGGGAACGTGACTCAGGCGGCTGGTGATCTCCTCAATGGTGAGGTTGATGTCGTCGGTCGATTCCTTCTGCGGCTGGTTCTGGTATTCCGCTTCGACTTCCGCGGCCCCGAGGTCCTGGCGGAGATTCATTGCGTGTTGAATCGCGCTGATCTCGCGGCGGGCGTTGAATCGGTGACTCCAGCGGGCGTATCCCCCGTGGTCCATCTCGGTCTGATGCTGGGCGTAGTACGCGTTCGCGAGCGGTGTTTCCGGTCCCTCGGGGTCTTCGTCCGAGTTGATACTATCAAGCATTTCCTGAGCGCGGATGATGTAGTATTCGTCCCACCGTTCGGAGTCCGGCCATGTCTCCATCAGCTTGAACCGCATACCCCGCCACTGCGGGTTCAGCTTGTGGTCGAGCAACTGGTCGGCGAGGTCTCCGGCTTCGATGACGGTCACACAGGCGACGGCGGTGATGGATTGGCCTGGCCCGGCGAGTCCGAGGGCTGTGGCCTTCATCTTCTTCAGGCGGCGCTTAGTCATCAGTTCGGACGCTGCGGATTCGTCTGTCTGCGGATCGTCGAACATGACCATGTCCGGGCGGACGTTTTCACCTTCCTTCTTGGACTTCTTGCCGCGGATGTTGCCCGTGATACCGACGCTGCGGATACGTGCTCCGGCCGCTCGGCTTCCGGGGATGTCGGCAAAGCGAATAGTCCCTTCATGGACTTTGAGATTGATGTCCTTTCCGAGGAACAGCGGGCGTTTGTTCTGCTGACGTCCGACCGAGTGGAACGGGAAACAGATTTCGGGGAAGTCTTCCAGGAGGAGTTCGTTCGACCGCAGTTCTTCGACGATGGACTCGAGGATGTCTTCCGCTTGTTCCTTTTCGGCTCCGATGATGACGATGTACCGGCGGTGTCCGTTGAAGATCGCCCAAATGGCGGCGCATTCGACGAGCGACGTCTTCCCGCTTCCGCGTGGCATCGCAAGGCACATCTGGCGGCCTCGAATGCACGCGGCTTCGAGCTTGGAAATGACCTGCAGGTGATCGTCGCTCCAAGGCTTGTTGAAGATCTTGGCGAAGTAGGTTTCGAGGAAGATCCGGAGACTGGCGAGTGCTCGACGTCGGCGCGGCGGGTTGACGATGCCGGGCATCTCGTGGGAGATCTCGCGCGCGGCTTTGTAGACGCGCTGGTTCCGCTTCTGAACGCGGTTGCTGTGGCGTCGGTAGCTGTCTTTGGAGATGAACGAAACGGGGTCGGTCATCAGACTTTTTCAGAGAGTTTGAGGGCGGCGAGGCGGACGTGTTCGACAAGCGGCTGGGATTCGTCAGTGAGGGCGAACGGCAGCAGGTGTTTTTGGATGGCTTGAGCTTCGGGGCTGTCTCCAGTCGGTCCGGGCGGTTCTGTGGGTGGGGCTTGCTTGAGACCGAGGAGGGTGTCCAGGCGGTTTCGCGCTGCTGAGGCGTCTGGCAGTGAGTTCTGAGCGATGGCGAGCTGGAACAGGTTTCTCCATTGCTGGATTGAGAGGGCGAGTTCTTCGTTGCGGTTGTATTCAGCGGCGAGGGTCAGTCGCTTGCGGGCTTCGGTGATGGCGGCGTCGATGATGGCTTCAGAACGCTTGATGTGTTGGCAAGCGGTCGCGCGGAGCTGGTTGTCGCGCAGGCCGGATGTCATCAGCAGGATCACTTTGTCGATCGTGTCTTGGTCGGGCTTGGTGACCTTGCCTTTGCCTGCGGCCGGCTTGGTGGTTCGACGGCTGGCGGATGCGGCTTTCTTAGCCATTCGAGGCCCTCACCTGGCTGTCGATGTAGTCGGCGAAGAAGTCGTGTAGGTCGGGGGAGTTGGCAAAGACGAGTTGCTCGAAGCAACGGCAGGTACGGAGGTTTAACGAACCGTGCGCGACGTATTTGGTTCCGTTGGACAGTTCGAACAGCAGCAACTTGGCGTGGTTGCGCGACCGTCCGAGCTTGCGGCCTGGTCCGGTCATCGCGTGCTTGAGGTTGGCGAATTCGCGGGTGGACTTGGCGGCGAACATCTCGCTGACGAGCATCGAGACGGCTTGGATCTGGCCGGCGTTAACGAGTTCCGTCAGGTGGACGCTTTGGCGGTCATTGAAACCGAGCGTCGCGATTCGCAGGTGGCGGATTTTCTTGCGCGACAGGTGAAGGACGCTGGGCACGATGTCCCATCCGTTCCAGTCTCCCGTCAAGATTAGAACCAGTTCGTGGCCTTTGCGCGGAAGTCGTTCGATCTGAGTTTCGCACGCCTTCTGACGGTCGGCGCGACGGAAGTCTTGTGTGTTTGACCTTCGAGAAAGGCGTTTTTTGCCGACAACGTTGCCGGTTTTTCCCGGTATCAACGGACCGGCTAGGAGCTGCGAATAGAAGCTAGAATGATCGTGCAGCATGGGCAAAAGCGCGAAAGAAAGAGTGTCTATTTCCGTGACTGTTCCCGTAGGAGGCGGGAAAAATTCCGGTCAGGAAGGACCCGTTGAATGGCTGGTGGTGGGTCGCGCGGCTGGGTGGGTCGGGGGTGTGGTGGTGTTGCAGGATGCGTCATTCTCGCGGTAGCGGGCGACCGACTCGAACACCGGGTCTTGGATGATTAGCGTCGCGATCATGCTTCAGCCCTTTGGTGGTACCATGTTCTTCAAAATCCACGCTTTACCGTCGAGACTCACGTAGTCCTTTACGTGGCCTTCCAGACAGCTCGCGTAATAGTTTCGCGGCTTGTTCTTGCTTCGAGCGATCAGGATCAGCCCCACCACCATGTTGCGGACGTCGTCCCATAGTTCCCCGCAACGCTCTCGAAGGCAGTGCTCTCCACACCATCCGCGCAATGAGTCCCTCAGGCGGTCTGTCGACAGGGTTGGGCTCCAGACGGCTTCTGGCAGAGATGGCAGCGAACGAACCATCTCCTGGACTGGCGACCGCTGTTGACCGGCGTCGACCGCTGTCGACTCCCGGCGCGCGCTTGATTGAGGGAGGGAAGATTGAGGATTTGTTTTTTGTTGGCTTAAAAACTCTTCTTCAATCACTCTATCACTCTTCTGAGAGTCAACACCGGTCGACAGCGGTCTACACCGGTCTACACCGGTCGACAGCGAGTCAACACTTGCGACCGATTGAGGTGCTGAAAACAGCGGCGGCTCGTCGTGGTCTGTCTGCTGGTCATGCCAGTTCCGCAACCGTTCGATGGACAGCCACAGCACACGTCCAGACCGCGAATCGACGGCTGACATGACCCCGTGGTCAATCCACGCCTGCAGGGCCTTACTGACCCCGCTGTGGTCGCATTTCATCCCGGCGACGGTGGTCACATTGGCGACGATCCATTCCGAAGCCTGGCGTAGTGAGATCTGCAGTTGACGCATCCCATCGACGGTTTTCGATCGAGGGTGCAACATCAGCATTTCAATCACGGCACGTTGCAGAGCAGGAACGAACTTGTCCCGCAAAGCCTTCTCCACATTCGCGGCAGACCGTTCCGGCCTCCAGATGTCGAGTACTGGCTGATTCATCAAGTCACTCCATTAACGTAACGTGTCTTCAGTCATCCAGCAGGTCGGAAGGCGGCTTTGTCTCGCATCAGTTGCAGCAGGACATCGACGTGGCACCAGCAGTCGAGTGGGCACCAGCAGGCGAGGTTCTTGTCCCACAACGGGTCCAGCCAACCGGCTGGTGACTCACCTCGTTGGCACAGGTTTTCCCACAACATGAACTGGCGTAGGGCCCAGATCCGGTACCAGGCCAGGCAGTCCTCGACGCCACCCAGTTGAATCTGAATCGCCTGCGACTGGTTCACGATCCCCAGCTCACTCGCTGGGAGCATGACCCGCGAGAACGGACTGAAGGGATTTCCCCACCGCGTTGGCCGGCCGACGTAGACCGTGTTTTGTGGCATCGTCCAGCCCTTGGTTCGTCTTCGCTGGATGCGCTCTGGCATGGCGTTCTCCGTGTCCTCTGTGGCTCTGTGTTTCAATCCGTGACGGTTGGAAATTGGTTCCAGACTCGCCCGTCGAGTTCACGGCCGGCGAGCTTCTTGCCGACTCGGATCATCCAGGCGTCGCCCGCTTCCGGACCTTCACCGGAGAACTTGCCATCGGCTCGAATGATGCGGTTCCCGCCTTCTCGTTTGAGGACCTGGAACTGCTGGTCTGGCTTCTTATCAACGACGCATTCAGCCGAAGTTCCCGCGAGAATCGTGGTTGGTACGGCAACAGGTTCAGGCGCGACACTGGACGGACACCACTCGCCCCATTGCTTGAAGAAGAACGGCACGTCAGCGGCTTGGCACTGATCGCGGAGCGACCTCGCCCAGTCCGGGTGCATCGGTCGGGCATGGTCTCCGGACTCACCGCCGCAGATGACCCAATCGATACAAGAGAGTTCTCGTCGCACGCATGCAAAGTCCAGGTCGACGCCGCCCAGCAACGGTTCCCCACTGAGGAACAGCACGGGCGCGAGATCACGGCACTCTTCCAGCAGCGGAATCCGCTTGTCGGCTTGCTCCTGATTCTCGACGGATGTCCCCAGCCAGACGTTGTCGAGCCTGCGCGGATCCTCATGAAGGATCTCAGCGCCAAAACTGGTGAGATCTCCGCGACGGAACCGGTACGACCACATACTCCGAATGTTTTCAGGGCGTTTCGTGAGGAGCAGCCAATCCAGGTGAGGCGTCGAACAGATCAACGCGAAGAGTTGCAGGCGGATCTCGCTCATCGTCCACTGGCTTCCGTTGCGATGAACAACAGGCTCGCCCGATGAACTCAGCAGCGGCCCGTTCCAGTCCTCGAAGACGTCGCTCATCGACTGGCAGAAGACTCTGGCGCGGTAGGGTTGCATCTGGCCCGCGCCGTCGCAGGCGGGGCACTTGATCATCGTCGTGTCTTTGCGGCTGACTCGCACCGTGCGTTTGCCTCCGCACTGGTAGCACACCCCTTCCGCCGCCCATCTGTCCCACTTCAGAGGTTGCCGCCAGGTGGCGTCGCTGGCCAGCAGGCGAGTCCCCCCCGGTCCCCACTGACCGATCGTCCCCTGGAACCGGTGAGCGATCTCAGCCGCATAACAATGCTCGCACCCGGGCGACACCTTCGCACAACCGGTCCAGGCGTTGAACGTGTGATGAGCCCACTCGATGGCTGTGTTTTGTCCCATGATGCTTCGCTGGGGGTAGGGGTTAGGGATTAGGGGATAGGGGGTGGAGATCGCTGGTCTACGCCGTCACGTGGTTACGAATGGTCCGCGTTGCTCAATTCGATCAGCGAAATCCCAGAAGAGTTCCGGCCTGTCACATTGATTACGACACCCGCCGTCGAACTTGACCTTCCACGCCACTCGCACTTGGACGTGAGTTGCATTCTTTCTCAGATGGAATCGGTCTGCTGACCATTTCCTCCACTCGAATTCGTGCAGATCATCGTCATAGAAATTCACTTGAGGGACCCTGCCACAACAGATGTCTTCGCAGACGTCTTCAATCAGTCGATCGATGGCGCCAGTGTTCCCACCGTCGCAGTATCTTTTGTACGGCGCATAAAGAACGCAGGGCGCGTCGAACTCCCAGTGCTCATCCCACATCACACCGCGAAACATCGTCGGAAGGATCAATTCTTGAGGCGTGGACATGATCTGCGATCTCCTTTCCCTCGGCGGTCTCTGCGTTTCAGATCAGCCCCAGTTCGGCGGCGGTGGAGATGAATTTTTGGTAGGCAAGACCTGGGCTCCAGTGTCCCAACTTCACGGTTAGCGGGCGGGCCTTGTCTTCGTCGGTCCACTTCACCTGATCGGAGTCGAACAACTGGCGGCGTTCGTGAATCAGCATCGACTGGTCGATCTCCTGAACCACCGGCAGCGTTCCCGGCCCGTAGACGATGCTGAACTTCCGGCGGATGACGAGTTCGAGTCGGACTTCCAGTTCCTGATAGTCCGGCAGCAGCAGTTTGAGCGGCTTCACCACGTCACCGAGAAACGCTTCGGTCGCGTCGTGCATGAAGACGGCCAGGCGTTCGGACTTGTTGCGACGATCAGCCAGAGCAACCTCGTGACAGTGCACCAGATGTTCGGCCACCGAATAGAAGTATTTGCACTGACCACCGAAGCGGCAGATCTTGGCGAGTGCCCCGGCGATGTCCTCGAACTCAAACTGATCCGGCTCCGGCCGCACCAGGTCGAGATACTTTCCGCTCAGCAGTTTGATCGTGTTCCCAACACACCCAAAAGCGGATGGCTTCTGAATCGGCACAGTGTTTCGCGGTTGTCCGATGGTCATTGGCTTCTTTCAGGCACACAGGGCTTCGGTGATGGACTTGGCGACGTGAGGACTGACGCTGTTGCCGATCTGACGGGTGACGTCGGCTTTGGTTCCGGCGAACCAGTAGTCGGTTGGGAAGCCTTGAGCGGCGCTCAGTTCGTGGTTCGCGAGCATGCGGAACCCGATGTCCAGGACTCCGAGCCGCTCCATCGTCGTCAGCAGCGAGCGTTCCCCGGCGGTGCGTCCCTCGAACCCGTCGAGCACTCCCAGGGCGATCGGCACGAGGGCAAAGCGGTCCTTGGTGGTGATCGTCCCCAGCGGTGACGAGACCTCGGAACAACTCCCGTTCCCGTAGTAGTTCACCACCAGCGGAGTCACGACGGCCTTACCGCGTTTCGTCGTGATGGTCCCCAGCGATTCATCAATTCCGTAGGTCCGGCTTCCCTGACTTCCATCCGCTCCGTGATTCACGTCAGCAAGGAAAGGCACGGTCAGCGCGTACCTGTTCTGAGTGTCAATCACCGGAATCTGGGCGTTGATGTCATAGTTCCGGCGAGAACCGTCATGTCCATTGTGGAACGCGGAAAGAAACGGCACCGCGAGCAACGCTCCGTTCTTGCAACGAATCGTCGGGCATGGTCGATCATCCGCGGGGAAGTACTGTCCCCCGAAGTGAGTCGACGCAACCAGCGGCACCGCGAGTCCCTGATTCGCTTTCGTGACCAGCGTCGCTAACGGCTGATCCAGACCACGGACGCAAGACGCATCGCTGCTGCTGTGGTTATCCCACTTCGCCACGAACGGACCGACAAAGCGATCGACACCGGCTTCGATCCGGGCGAGCGTCTTGTCTCGCAGCGGATGCTTGCGAGCGAACACGCTGGGGCACTCAATCGACCAGTCGATGATCTCGGCGGCGGATCTCCACGGCAGCAAGCCCATTCCCGCAAGAGTGCGTTGCTTCCAGTTTGTGGGCTTCCCATGCGTGGGTTCTGGAAACACCGGCGAGCGATTGCCCTTCCGACAGATCACAAACAACCGATCACGAGACGTCGCGGCGCCGTGGTCCGCAGCGTTCAAGACATTCCATTCCACTCGATAGCCAGCCGACTGAATGGCCATCACCCACGCTTGAAAGAACCGGCCCTTGAACTTCCGCAGCGGAATTCCGTCGTTCCCGACCGGCCCCCAGTCCTCGAACTCGCGGACGTTCTCGATGACCACGAACGACGGGCGATGATGTTCGACCCACTTCATCACGTCCCACGCCCCGGCGCGCTGCTGGTCGGTGGTGGGGCGTCCGCCTCTGGCCCGGCTGTGGTGAGTACACTCAGGCGACGCGAACAGGATGTCGATGGCATCGCATTCGGACGGCGAGCACGCATCCAGACGGCTGTTGACGTGGCGAGCGTTCGGGAAGTTGTGCGCGTGAGTCTTCACCGCCACTTCCCAATGGTTGAGCGCAAACACCAGCGTAGCCCCGCCCTGTTCGGCTCCTTTTGATGTTCCACCCGCTCCAGCGAACAGGTCAGCAGCTTTCAGCTTTCTCAAGTTGTAACTCCTTTGTGATATTGGTCCGTGCGCTACTCAGAAGGTTTGAAACGCAGAGGTCGCAGAGGTGGCGGAGATTTCTGGTTGAGCGATTAGAGGTGAGCAGTTAGTCATCAACCGTAAGAACAGCACGAATTGCAGAGGCAGGCGTGCTGGTACCAATCAGGGTGGTCCGGCTGTCCCTTGGTGGCCGCCATCATGCGACCTTCCACCTTGATCCTGCCGCCGTCCGAAGGAGCGGACTCGTACTCGCTGACTAATGCTCGCAACGTGCTTTCGAAGTCCTTTCCGCCGAGCTGATAGTCAACTTTGATATAGTGGAGCAGTTGTCCGAAGACATGCTGATCTTCATCAGCCAGTTCGCCGATCGCGTCACGCATCTCCCCGATGACATCGTCGTCAAGCGGGAGAAACCCGTAGCTCTCAAGCAATTTCTTGATCCGGATTCGATCAAGCTCTTTAGCGTCCAGCACCCACAGCGGAAGAAATTCAAATTTCAATGTAGCCGCCATCAGCGATCTCCTTTCCATCTGCGTTCTCCGCGGTTCAAAATTCTGGATCGAATCAGTCTTCCAAGGCGAACTTCTTGCGGGCGTGGGACAGTCCCACGGCGTCGCAGCCGGCGGCGGTCGCATAGAACATCTGGTCGCGGCCTTCGTTGATCAGATTGCCTTCACGCATCAGGCCAGCAGCAACCAGCACCATCAGTTCCGCGTGCTTCTGGCTTTCACAGTTGGCGCAGTACCGGTTGCGGTAACCGCGATTCCGCTTTGGCACGTCCGCACCAGCCCCGAGCGTGTGCTCGAGGATGTGACGCTGTTCCGGACTCAGTTCCGGCGTTTGTGTTGCTGTCGACATGAAGTTCTCCTAACCCCTATTCCCCAACCCCTAACCCCTGCACAGCGGGTTCGCGTCGTAGAACGCTTTGACGGCTTTGGCGGTTTCGCCTTGGTCGTATTTCCAACACGTGCTCAGCAACTCGGTGACGAGGGCTGTGGCGTCGTCGGTGTGGCGAATGGCTTGGTCGACGGTGATGCAGGTCTTGCGGATCAGGACCGCATCCTTGTTGACCGGGTCGCCGGGATCGTCTTCCGGTCGACGCTTCGCGGCCGGCTTGCGAGCTCCATCAACGTACGGCGCATAAGCCCGTTCCGAGTCACCCATCGCGGCGACGGTCTCGCGGCGAGCTGGCTCCGAGTTTCCGGAACGTTCCGGAAACTCATCCCCATCCCCCGTAGGACGGACAATCTTGTCCGTCGCGGTCGCAGTGTCGGCAGCACCAGAGACGGACAGGATTGTCTGTCCTACAACGGACTCGGATACAGATTCAGATTCCGAACAGTTCTCGTCAGCGTCGGTGGTGAGGTCCTCACCATGCTGCAGACGTCGCCACGCCTTCATCTCGGCGACCGTGGCCTGGTTCTCTTCCGCCCACTGGAGGCACTCGGCCGAGTCCTCCCAGGTCAACGCCACGTTGAAGTGGGACCATTCGAGATGCGGGTAAGAGGTCTTGACGTCGGCGAAGGTTTCCCACACTCGCCGCCTGGAAAAAATCTGGTCCCCGCTCATGCCCACGGCGGAACCGAAATCGGCATCGGTCCGGCCCCTGGCGTGACGCTTCGTCCAGAGACTGGCACACCGCCCGACGATCCATTTTTCCTCAGACGTAACTTCCCGCGCGAGCTTGATGAGGTCCGCCTCCGTGGCGGTATCCGGGACATCCATTCGATGTGACTCCGTTCGATGTTCAACAGAAGGTCGCTAAGACCGCGAAGTGGTTAATAGAGACCGAGCAACTCGTCGTGGCGGCGTTTCTGCCACCGGAGGAACTCAATGAACGTCCCGTTCCACCAATCAGCGTGCAGGAAGTCCTGGTATCGCTGTTGAGCTTTCGTCAGCGGTTTGAACGGTGGCGGCGATGGGCTTTGAGACCGCATCGCCTCTTTGCCTTCAGTTGTGACCGAGAAGAAAGTCGATTCCGGGAACATGCTTGATACCTGCCCGGACTTTCGCATCAGCCCCAACGCGGTGAGATCATCACAGGCTTCCCGGTCGGCACCTTTAGGACTCGCGTCGAAGTAGTTTCGATCCGTCTTGCTGCGGCCGTACTGGTCGCAGCCCAGCGTGTGTTGCAGGATCGACAGTTGATGTTCGGTCAACTTAACCACGTCCACAGTGATCTCCGTTTCCTTCGCGGCTCCGCGCCTTCGCGTGAGACCGTTTGCTCGGTGCTTCAAAACTAGGGCTGGCCGGTTGGCTCTCGCGTCCCCGCTTTCGCCCCCACAGCGGGCAAGACTGTGGGGGACCAGCTCGAAGTTAGATTCAGATCAGGCACCTGGATGAAGTTTGGCGCGGACAGAGGCGTCCTTGGCTTCGAGCAACTTCCGCAGCGCCACCGTTCGTTCCGGTCCAGATTCAACGTTCTCAACCAGCGTTTGCGCGAGATCTCCGAACGGCTTGGAGACCGTTTGCAAATGCTCGGGAAGGTGGGCGTACTCAAACCACTTCAACATGCGTTCGTTCATTGATGGTTCCGTGTGTGATGGGTGTTAAAGGTCCCCGGTCAGTGGTGTGTGACCGGGGACGCGCTCTTGATGACGGCTCGGCGAACTGGTTGCCTGGTGTCGTGTGGTTACAGAGACAAGTGGGTCCGGGTGGACGTCGCGGCGAAACGGTTCGGTCAATTGGGTGAGTAGCCTGCAGGCCTCCAACCCGTCGCGCTTCGCTCTGACTCGTGTAAGCAGGGTCCCCGCAACCAGACGGTTCCCCTCACCTCGCATCTTCGCTGGTCGAGCCAGTTGGGTACGGTGGTTAGAGGCTTCCACCAACGATGGTTGGTCCACCTTCGCCAAACAGCGAAGTTAGACAGCCGATGGACGAGGCTAGCTGTGCTTCCAGAGCGCGCTGAATGTCGTGCTCGGATGCCTTCACAAAGAACTGGCTGGAAGACGGCGAGAAGTCGACCTGAACCTTGATGTTGTGTCGGGCCGAGATGCTTTGATCGTTGTGCACCTGCACGGACAGGATCACGAATTCCGGGCAGGTACCCGCTTCGGCGCTCACTTCATCCATGACAGAACGCCCGAGCGATTCGCGGTCACGCTTAAGCGTCTGCTGCTGAGTTCCGGTGCTGTTAACTTGGAATGACTCTGCGAACTTCAAAAGCTTCGTGGCGGTGTCATCCACGACACACTCAGCCAACTCCAGGCGCAGCAGACGCACGACATCCGCCTGATTCATTGGCGTTCGCTGTTCCCACTTGGTGACCAGCTTGAACGCGTCGGTGAACGGCAGAGGCAGATTCACCCTTTCACGCCGGTCGGTTGGTTCGACCAGCCCGACAACGCAGTTCGTAGCAACCAGCACCGCCTTGACGTGCCACAGATTGGCGACACTTGGGAATTGAGCGAGGTTGATCGCTGTGACGCTCAACTGTGCCGGTGGCGGCGTCTGCGCGTCACTGATGTTGACCGTTGTTCCGTCCGTTTCGACCTGCACGTAACGCTTCAGAGGGTCGCCTGGAATCGAAACGAAGGCGACACGTTTACTCGGGTCGAGTTCCGCGATCGCTCGTGCTCGCGATTCTTCCTGTGTCAGTTCAATGGCGTGGCCGAGTTCCTCACTCATCGCTCTTATCCTCCTGCTCAAAATCAATGGTGTGCTGGTTCATCGACTCCGGTGAACCGACGTTGAAAGCCAAACCGCTACCGCGGTTGGTGATTCGCATTTCGTAGGGCTTCGACCGATGGTGAGGCACCTTGCTGGTAGCCTTGATCTGCGTCTTGACGGTCTCCGCAGTGCCATCCCCGTCGCAGATCGGAACCAGAGATATCTCGATGACCAGCTTGCGTTCCCTGTCGTCTGCCGCACGGTCGTAGCAGTCATTCGCCAGACGACGCAGGTGACCACTGATGACGCGTTCGATCTTGCCTCCGTCGAGTTGCTGCAACGTAGACAGCGAGAATTCCTCTTCAGTAATCACGGTTAGGGGTCTCCATTCAAGGGTTAATTGGCAAACGCTGTTGATCCGTCTTGGCCGCGAGTTCGACGAGCTGCTCGACGTCGAGTCGAAACGCGCGGGCTATCTGTCTGAGTTCATGGAGTGACGCGGGCGAACCGCGTTCGATGGCTCCGACCCGTTTGGCTGATTTCAGGCCGGTGACCTGGGCAATCAGCGAGTGAGTCGCCGCCTCAAAACTCCCCGTCGCATGGTTCAGCCGGCAGAACAGCAAGGTCCTCCCGACCGTCGACGCGAGCTGCATCTCGTCACCTCAGGCGACGATTGGTGTTCGTTGTTAAGTCACTAACAGTCGTTCGATCATGGCCGGAATGGACCGCCAGACCGCCTCACGAGTTGGTCTCAGCGCTGCGAGCGCAGCGGCATAGGCATAGGCATCGGCAGCGGCAGAGGCATAGGCAGCGGCATAGGCAGCGGCAGAGGCATAGGCAGCGGCATAGGCAGCGGCAGCGGCATCGGCAGTGGCGCGCGCCTTCGCGCATGCATTCCGCGCTTCACTCACAACCGCCTCGCGGGCTGGATCTGTTATCTGTTCGAGCGTGCTCGCCTCCGGCAACGCTCGCAGTTTCGCAGCGATGTCGTCGAGCTTCGCGAGATCACACCACAACGGCAAAAGCACTCGCTGGCACCAATCGGCCATCAGGTACGAGCGGCGATTCTTGTCATCTTGCGAGCCGCGGCTGCCAATGACCTTAGGAATCAGCGGAAGAATTAACTCCGTTCGCAACGCGTCGTCGTCGATGTTGTCGTTCCACGATCGCATGAAGGCGGCAATCACCGGGCACACGCACTCAGGCCGATCTGTGTGTGGCTCACCAGCCACGAACGCAGCTGCCTCCATCGCACACATACCGTCTTCACGCTTTTTGTGACCACCGCTCAGCAGCGTCAGTCCTTCAAGTCGTTCCAGTAACGCGGTTGATACCGTCACGTTGATACCCCTCCGTGTTTCAAACGCTCCCGGCCGGGTGGGCCTTCTCAGGGGCACTTAACCACCCGACGCGGTAGTGTTCTCGGTGTTTCAAAGGGAGGCCCCGACCCCGGCGGTCGAGGCCTCCGGCACAGTGACCGACTCACGACGTCGACGGTTATGTGCTTTGTTTTTCTCCAGGCAGACGGAACAGCAACGGCGAAACTCGGCGTGCGGTCTGTCGGCACACAACACGCAAAGTCCCAGCGCGAAGCGTTGCTCCGCCCTTTGACGTTCCTTCAATGCTTTCACTGTTTTGGAGTGGACTCGATTCATCGGAGCGCCTTTCAAGTTCATGACTGAACCCTCCGTGAACTGGTCTTTCCTATCCGTTGGCAAGCGGCGTGATACCGCTCGCGGTAGTAATTCAGACACGCGGAGCACTTCTTCCGCCCCGGCTGCGTTGCTCGTCCGCAGCGAACACACAGGCCATTCGCTTCCCAGTTGCGTTTCTGTTGGAAGCGTTTCTGGCGGCAATCTTCGCAGGCCGTCAGTCCCTCACGACTCTTGGACTTCCTGCACAGCACACACATTCCCAGGCGTATCAGTTCGGTTCGTCGAGTCGAGTTGTATTCACGTCGCCCCATGTCCGTTGATACTCCTATTCCCTATTCCCCAACCCCTCGCGTTAATCACACAACCGGCGGGCGTCGACTGGTGGCATTGGCCGGGCTCCGTGTTGATCGTTCCAGCGAATCAACCAGTCGGGAACCGGGTATTGTTCAGCCGCTGCGCGCATCTCATTGAGAACGCGGGCGTAATAGTCATCAGACACATCACCGGTCTTGTGACCGACAAAGAACCTTTGGAGTCCCGGAGAGGTCGCGATCCACTGCGACGTCGACGATTTGCGGAACTGGTGGAACCACTGGTTATCACCGTCACTCTTCTGCAACGGCTCGAAACCGGCGTGCGCGTGAAAGCGTTCCATATACAGGTAGAGATTGTGTGTCGGGCTTCCGACGCAATAGGCAGGGAACGCAAACAGCGTCTTGCGACCTTCGACGGCAGCGGCTTCCTTGAGCGTCTGGAACAGCGGCTTGATCACCAGCGGCAACGGAACCCGGATGATCTTCCCCCGCTTGCTCTCTTTGTACGTCAGGACCATGTTCCGCAGATCGACACAACGCAGGTCCATCAGCACGGCGTTGGTCATGCGCGGTCCGCAGTACCACTCCAGCCAGAACAGACCGCACCAACTGAGATGCGGCGGCAATCCCGATGGTGATTCAGGCCACTGGGCAAGTTCTTCAGCCGCGAACATCAGTTTCGAAATATGATCGACGTCGAGGCGGTCGGTCGAGATGTCGATATCCCACACCTCGCGCGTCACTTCCTTCACCTTCAGACCGCTGACCGGTAATTCGGTGAGTATCACTTCACCCTTCGGACGTCCGAACTCCAGGCGTTTAGAACGCGGCAAGCCGGCCTTGAGCATCTTCTCAAAGTAGGTCCAGTAAAGCTCGGCTGTGCGGCCTTCCCACTTCATGTCCGTGGCCCACGTGGCGAAATCACCGTCCTTGATATCCCTCACGTCGGGACCGTGCGGTTGGCCCTTCGCGGCCCAGTATCGTTCCCACCGGTCAACTTCGCGGCGGTATTGATTGCGCGTCGACTTCGCCCACTGAACCGAGTCCGTCAGCCATTCGAAACAGGTCCGCAGGTAGACCGGATTCCCGCGAGGAATCTCCAGTGACGCCGAACCCGGTTGAACAGATTGCATACGCAAGTGACTAATCGTCACTTGGGTATCAACCAGTTTTTGATACAGGTCGGCGAGTGATATTTCGCCGCCTTTGGAAGCCCCAGGCGACTGGCTCCCGAGGGCCGGGGTAGCACCAAATTGATACCCCGTTACCTCACCAGTCGCCTGGTCGGCTCCGAATTGCAACGCTGCGTTTTTCACTTCCGGAATAAGTTGATCATCCCGCAAACCATCGTCACCCTGAAACACTCGTAGAGCGGTCATGGCTACCCCGATCAGTAACAAAAGCGTGCGACTCCGTTCCGCCATCGTGGCTACTCCCTTGAGTTCCCACCTGACCGCGATGTCAGGTGACGTTTTGAGTATTGGTTGTTCATTCCGCTCGTGACGTGGACAGTTGCTGTAATCCGCAGGAATTCGTGCGTCGTTTCCAGTCTTGAACGTGTGTCTTCGATCAGTAGGAAACTGATTATCAGAATGAATTTGGTCGCCCTGTGTTCTGATTTGTTTGCAGACTCAGAGATCCAAATGTGATGGCGTGTTTACGACATCAACGCTTCGCAGCGAGGCCCGAAATGAACCGACCCCGAAGCTCCATGTTGTTGTCACACGCCAGGGAGTCGGGGTCGGCTTCGAGAAGTTGAGGGCCGGTGAGAGAGCGGGTCGGTCTTTTCGCAGTTGGCCTGTCAGCAATCCGCGAACATCGTCAACCCGCTCACTCACCAGCCCGCAGTCGGCTGGCATGTGACGGGCGTCATATTACTCAGTGTGTAATATGATTCAACCGACAACCAGTGAGAATTCTTGATTATGTTTCAATCACTTGGCTACTGCTACGAATTAGCGTTGGCGACTCGTTCAAGCCACGCTGCGGACGTCCTGGTGTTGTGCTCGGTTTCAATGGTCGCTTCGACGAACTCGACTGCACACATCACGCTCAGGTAATAGAGATAGACCAACCCCAGCCATGCAAAACAGGCGAAGAGAGCCCCAATGAACAGGGTCTTGTTCCCCGATTGCGTCCCGATCACGTAAGCGGCATAGAGCGCCGGGAGCGTCAGCAACGCGAGCATGACACCGGTAAACTTCACCACGAACGAAATCGTAGCGAGATACGCGCGGCATTCATTGAACTTCTTCGGAACGCTGACGCTCATTCGCGTTCCGACTGGCCCCGAAGAAAACTCGGAAAGGTCGAGGCCGGCTTGGGCTTCAGGCACCACGAACTTTTGATGACACTTGGGGCAGGCGAGCGTCGAGCCGCCTGCGTCATCGTTAGCCCTGAGACCCTTCTGGCAGTGTGGACAATTAAAGCTGAGCATTGTAACCCCCTAAACAAGTGGACGCTAATTCCTACTTGTTGGCGGTAACGTATGCAACGCTCAGCGGACCACGTGTTGGTCGACAGGTCGGCTCACTAATCGTCCGCAGGACGATGCTTACCTTGTGGCCAGCGCTCGCTTTGGTAACGGTCCAGCTCTTCGCGCGTGAACATGACCGCACGACCTACGCGGGTTGGGTTCAAAACACCGTGTGTCACATACTGGCGAATCGTCCCGACAGCGAGATCAAGAAACGCGGCGGCTTCCCTCACTGTGTAGATCTCGCTCTGTAAACTGACTGGCATTTTCATACCCTCATGTTACACTGTGTGTAATGTGACCGCAACGCCCGATGACTCGGCTCACTTGGTTTCGAGCTTCGCTTCGATGGCCTCAATTTTTCTGCCGAGTTCTTCGAGCTTCAGGCACACGACGTGAATCGCGGCGACGATCGGTTGAGTCTGCTCAGGTGCTGCCATGTATTCATTGCGGAGCGCCGCTTCGTGATTCGTGTTCCCTAACTGATTACCACCGGTCCAGATCGGCATGGCCTGTTTCCAACTATGTGAATCGAAAGGAGTCCGCCGTGCGGAAAATGATCCGATGGGCAATTGAGGTTAAGGAGGACGGAGCTGTTGAACTCACGTTCTTCTGCGATATGGCCACGCTGGGCGTAACTTTGACCAGTGATGAGGCCAGATTCATGGCATCTACAATCCTGGCTCCGCACCAAAGAGCGTCAGAATCCGAAACACTCGATTTGGCTGAACTTTTTTTCGTCGACGTCGCTGCTCTGCAGCGAAGTTAGCAACCGTCTGAAGCACCTCAGACTTTGTGAGCGCTCGATAAGCCATGATCTGAAAGGTGATATTCATCCTTTCATCTCTAGCCGTCGTTTGAATGGTTGGAAGTTCCACTTCAAACCTCACTCGGCAAACGTTTCAACCTCTAACAAAAAGCTCCTCCGCTAGGACTCGAACCTAGGACCCAGCGATTAACAGTCGCTTGCTCTACCGACTGAGCTACAGAGGAATGTGGGCGGGAAGTTAATCGAGCCCCTTGTTCGTTTCAAGACTTGGATTTCGACATCCAGTCTGAGATTCTCGGGCGAATCTGGCGAGCGGCTTACAAACTGACATCGAAACGACGCAAACCTAGTTTTCTTCAGCGTCTTTACGCTTTTCGATGGTCAGCCGATTGCCGGTTTCGTTGTATTCGACCACCGACATGAAGGCTCGCATCAGCATTATCCCGCGTCCGCCGGGCTTGTCGATGTTTTCTTCATCGGTCGGATCGGGGACTTGGGAAACGTCAAACCCGGGGCCTTCGTCTTCCACGCTGACGCGGATGTGCTCGCTATCCAGCCGCCAGCGAACCCGCACATTCTTGGTGGGGTCCATCTTGTTGCCGTGCTTGATCGCGTTCACCAGCGCTTCTTCGAGTGCGAGTCGCACTCCAAAGACGTCGCGGGCGGCAAAGCCTCGTTCTTCCATCATGCCGACAATCTGCTCCTGGACCTGACGGCCTTGAGCAGTGTCGCTGGGAAATGTCACATCGAACTCTTGAGGATTAGACATGTCTCGGTGCTGGCATAGTGTCCTGCTGCAGATCGTTCGCCCTTGAGCCCGCCCGCTCTACGGTTTTCCATAACCGGCCCAAACTCGGTCCAACGCACGTGAGCAACGCGAATTCTGGACAGATCGACCCCGGTACCAGGCGACTGGGTCAGCGAGCGATCTGAGACCAGGTCCGAGTGGGTTACATGCCTTCGAGAGCTTTTTCTTTGTTCTCTCGCATATCGAACAGCTTATTCAGTTTCGTAATCGCGAACACTTCGTAGATGTCTGGACGGACGCTGCACAGCCGCAACTTGCCCTTGGCGGCCTTCACCTTCTTGTCCATGGTGATCAGCTTGCCCAACGCGGCGCTGGAGAGGTACTCAACGTTGGAGAAGTCCAGAATGATCTTCTGACGGGCTTCTTCTTCAACCAGACTAAACAGCTGATTGCCGATGATCTGGATGTTGCCCTC